>NZ_JBFUKZ010000015.1:0-155869 GCF_056400585.1 Mucilaginibacter sp. P5_A6
TCAGTGCCCTCAATGATGTGGTTCATCACAAAACGGATACTGTGAGGGTTCTCGATAAAGGAATTGCCCAGCTTGGTTAACCGCAGCAAACCATACTGATCAATGTCTTTTGAAAGATAATTATTCAGCAACGCCTGCCTTAATAAAGAATTCCACAGGTTTTTACCCTGTTCTTTTCCCGAACCATAATAGTCAAGCAAATCGTGTTCGTAATTCTTTATTTGCGCGTTGTCCTCACCCATCAGTATACTAATGATGTAGGTATCGTCAAATTTCTCTCCTATATGTTTAATCAGGCTTAGCGCTTTGTGCAGGTGTTCCTCGCCGTCAAAATGCTCTTTGTGACCGCAGCAGTTATCGCACATATTATTACAGCCGGCTTCATTAAAGTTCTCACCAAAATAATGCAGCAACTGCTTACGGCGGCAAACTGACGATTCGCAATAGTCAATTACTTCCTTTAAAATCTGGGTGCCAATCTCGCGTTCGGCAACCGGCTTATCCTTCATAAACTTTTGAAGTTTATCTATATCCTTTTCAGAATAAAAAGCCACGCAAACACCTTCACCGCCATCACGGCCGGCCCTGCCGGTTTCCTGGTAGTAACCTTCCATGCTCTTGGGCACGTCGTGGTGAATAACATACCTTACATCGGGTTTATCAATACCCATACCGAAGGCRATAGTAGCTACAATAACGTCTACATCCTCCATCAGGAATTTGTCTTGCGTATCGGCACGTACCTTAGGGTCTAAACCTGCGTGGTATGGCAAAGCCTTTACACCATTAAGGTTAAGCGCCTCGGCTACTTCCTCTACCTTTTTACGGCTAAGGCAGTAGATGATGCCCGATTTGCCCTGGTTTTGCTTTACAAACTTTACAATCTCTTTAATCACGTTCCGTTTGGCACGTACTTCGTAAAATAGGTTTGAGCGGTTAAATGACGATTTATAGATTGTGGCATTGTTCATCTGCAGGTTTTTCTGAATATCCTGCTGAACTTTTGGTGTGGCCGTAGCTGTTAACGCAATAATTGGTATGTTATCACCAATGTTACTGATCACCTGCCTGATCTTGCGGTATTCGGGCCTGAAATCATGCCCCCATTCCGAAATACAATGCGCTTCGTCAACTGCCACAAATGATACCTGGTTAAGGCGCAAAAAATCAATGTTTTCCTGTTTGGTTAACGATTCCGGGGCCACATATAATAGTTTGGTTTTCCCGGCTAAAACGTCTTCCTTAACGCGTCCTATATCTGCTTTTGTAAGAGATGAATTTAAAAAGTGGGCTATACTATCTGAGCCGCCAAAGGCCCTTAGCTGATCTACCTGATTTTTCATCAGAGCGATCAGTGGTGAAATTACTATCGCGGTGCCATCGCTCATTAAAGCGGGCAATTGGTAACACATTGATTTACCACCACCCGTCGGCATGATTACGAAAGTATCATTACCAGCCAGAATGTTGGTTATTATCGCTTCCTGTTCCCCCTTAAAGTTATCAAATCCAAAAAAGTTCTGGAGGTTATCGAATAGCGACTTCTTAGTTTCTATCATTATCTTAAATAATCTAAAGTCAATTTAAAAGTTTAAAGTAACAAAATTTTATGAATAAACGATGGATTTACTTTTAAATTTTAAACTAATATGATTATTAAATGAAAAACAATTTGCTTACTTGCTGTATTTAAATTGTTATCAAATTATTTAGTTTCATTTAATGTATAATTAACAGATTATTCTACATTTTTGCGACGGGCAAACCAAATAAAAATTCTTAAAATTACACATGAACAAAAATTACTATGYCATTATCATGGCAGGCGGAATAGGCAGCCGTTTTTGGCCGATAAGCCGTGCTTCGCATCCCAAACAGTTTATCGATATATTAGGAACCGGCAAAACATTAATACAAAACACCTACGAACGCTTCCTGAAAGTGTGCCCCAAAGAAAAYATTTACATAGTAACCAATGAAAATTATGCCAAACTGGTAAAAGCCCAGCTTCCGGATCTGGAAGAYCAGCAGATAYTAACCGAGCCKGTAATGCGTAATACCGCACCYTGCGTGGCTTACGGCTGTTTCAAGATAGAAAGYATGAACCCYGATGCAGCTATTGTAGTAGCCCCCTCRGATCAGCAGATCCTGGATGAGGATGCCTTTGTAAGCGCCATTGAAAAATCACTGCAAACCGCTACGGCACATGATTGCCTGGTGACGTTGGGCATCAAGCCATCAAGACCGGACACCGGGTATGGTTATATTCAATACACCCAAAACACCATTAATGAAGATTTTCATAAAGTAAAAACCTTTACCGAAAAACCCACACTGGAGATAGCCAAAACCTTCATCCAGAGCGGCGACTTTTTATGGAATGCAGGTATCTTTGTATGGTCGGCAAAAGCGATAGTAAAAGCGTTTGATACCTATTTGCCCGAGATGCATGAGATATTTACAGATGCCAAACCGTACTATAATACGGACAACGAAAAATCGTACGTTCATAAAGCTTACCAGCATTGCATTAACATCTCGATAGATTATGGGGTGATGGAGAAAGCCAATAATGTTTATGTGCTGCCATCGGAGTTTGGCTGGAGCGACTTAGGTACCTGGGCTTCTATTTATGACCTTGCCGAAAAGGATTATGTAGGCAACGCTGTTATCCCGTCGGAGAAGGTGATCATGTATGATTCATCCAACTGTATGGTAAACGTACCGGGCGAAAAGCTGGTGATACTGAAGGGCCTGCATGACTTCATCGTAGTAGAATCCAATAACACCCTGCTCATTTGCCCCCGCGACCAGGAGCAGAATGTAAAACAGGTAGTAGCTGATGTGAAGAGTAAGTTTGGGGCAAAGTATATTTAGGTGTGCAGATTACAAATTTCAAATGTGCAGATTACAGATGTGCAGATATGCAAATTTTAAGTAAAAATATGGATGATTGTAAGTTATTAAATTAAAAAGGCCCGGTTTTTTTGAAACCGGGCCTTTTTTCATCTGCACATTTGAAATCTATAATCTGCACATCTGTAATCTGCACATCAAATGCACTACCTTAAGGGAGCTACCGTCCGTTGCCTTATCGCCTCATACAAAATTACCCCGGTAGATACGGATACATTAAGCGATTCGATCTCTCCAAACATGGGGATCTTGGCCAGATAGTCTGAGATCCGGATAATCTCGTTTCGGATTCCGTCCTCTTCGGATCCCATGATAATGGCGGTTGGCGCGGTATAATCCGGCACATAAATATCATCTTTGGTTTTTTCGGTACAACAAACCAGCTGCAGGCCCGATTCCTGTAAAAACCTTACCGTTTGCATAAAATTATCATGGCGACAAACAGGGATCTTATACAATGCACCTGCCGATGTTTTAATAGCGTCAGGGTTTATCTGTGCCGATCCTTTAGCTGGTATCACAATAGCATGCACACCGGCACACTCTGCGGTACGGGCAATGGCCCCCATGTTACGCACATCGGTTATAGAATCTAAAACAAGAATAAGTGGCACCTCTCCCTTTTCAAACACCTCGGGAATAATATTTTCAATTTTTTGATAAATAATAGGTGAAATAAAAGCCACAGCGCCCTGGTGATTTTTTGCCGTTAAGCGGTTAAGCTTTTCAATCGGTACCTGCTGGGCGGTTATGTTATATTCGGTTAACAAAGTTTTCAACTCATGAGATAAACCACCGCCGGCACCGCGCTGAATGTATAATGCCTCAATTTCTTTGCCCGAAATAATGGCCTCCATAATGGCCCTGATGCCAAAAACCATTTGATTACTTTCGCGCTGAGGTCTTGAATTAAATGTCATTTTTACTGTTGAATTATTTTGCAAAAGTAGCTATATTAATTGATTAAGCAGTTATTGAACTCGATTGGCATTTTGGTTCAATTTTAATAGTTAACATGCCAAAACGTTATCAACACCGGGTTAACATACTGATAACCAAAGGTTGTTATTGTATACCAACACTTTATTAACAATAGTATGTTAATTTCGTACCTCAAATTATCAAGCTGATAATGATTGGTTTAAAAGCTCAATACACTATGTTAGTTGAATAGTTTCCGGTCTGAAATATTTTTGTATATTTTTGTTGCCTTATGAGTTTTGATAACGAGAGCCAGTATAACAAGCCCAACACCAACGAACGTCGTAGCCGGATAACTAACCCAACTCCTTATAGTGGGCTGGGGAAACTTCCGCCCCAGGCAACAGATCTTGAGGAGGCGGTATTAGGGGCATTGATGCTGGAAAAAGATGCGCTGTCATCTGTGATCGATGTTTTAAAACCCGAGGTTTTTTACCGTGATAATCATCAAAAAATATTCTCGGCCATAAAGTTGCTTTTTGAAAAATCGCAGCCGGTTGATATACTCACTGTAACCGCAGAGCTACGCAAGCTTGGCGAACTGGAGATGATAGGCGGAGCTTATTATATCACCGAACTCACCAGCCGTGTTGCGTCCGCAGCCAATATTGAGTTTCACTCCCGTATCATCATTCAAAAATTTATCCAGCGCGAATTGATCCGGATCTCAACAGAGGTGATCCAAAGCGCTTATGAAGATACATCCGACGTATTGGACCTGTTGGACAAAGCCGAAAAAAACCTTTTTGAAATAGCCCAGAATAACCTACGCCGTGACGCCCGTAAAATGGACGACCTGGTGCACGAGGCATTAAAAGACATTGAAGCTCTTAAAGATAAAAAGGACGGCTTAACAGGTGTGGCATCCGGCTTCACCAATCTTGACCGCATGACCTCCGGCTGGCAAAAATCCGACCTGGTGATCATCGCTGCACGTCCGGCGATGGGTAAAACGGCTTTTGTGTTAAGTTGCGCCCGTAATGCCGCCGTCGATTTTGACAAGCCAACTGTAGTTTTCTCGCTCGAGATGTCATCCGTTCAGTTGGTTAACCGTTTAATATCCGGCGAAACCGAAATTGAGCAGGAAAAGATCCGTAAAGGAACTTTAGAGGAATGGGAATGGCAGCAGATTCACTCCAAAATTGGCCGTTTGGAACAAGCTACTTTAATTATCGACGACACCCCGGCTTTAAATATATTTGAATTCAGGGCTAAATGCCGCCGTTTAAAATCCCAGCACGATATCCAGCTAATCATCATTGACTACTTACAGTTAATGCATGGTAAAAGCGAGGGTAAAGGTGGTGGCAACCGCGAACAGGAAATTGGTAGTATATCGCGTGCACTCAAATCTGTAGCCAAAGAATTAAACGTACCGGTAATCGCACTGTCGCAGTTAAGCCGTGCGGTTGAAACCAGGCCGGGTAACTCTAAAAGACCAATGCTATCAGATTTGCGTGAGTCGGGTTCAATTGAGCAGGATGCGGATATGGTATTATTCCTTTACCGCCCGGAATATTATGGCTTAACTGAAGACGAAGACGGTAACCCCACACAAGGTGTAGGCGAGGTAATTATAGCCAAACACCGTAACGGTGAAACCGGCACGGTAAGACTAAAATTTGTTGGTAAATACGTGAAGTTCACAAACCTTGAAGAAGGTATGGACGGCTTCCCTCCTGCCTCAGGTAGTGCTTTCTCAGGCCTTGCACCATCGCAGGATTTTGAAAAACAAAGCAACTTTATTATTCGTCCTTCAAGAATGGATGATATTGATGATGAACCGCCGTTTTAGCCCCCCAGCCCCCTGAAGGGGGAGTTTTTTGATGTGCAAATTAGATATGGGGGCAGATGTATGTAACTTATTTAATCCCCAAATCAAATTACTAACCCTAAAACTACTCCGATCAAAATTATCAGCGGCGTTTTTATCTTTGTGAAATGAAGCAGTAAAAATGTAACAAGCATTAGTATATATGCTATCCAGTTACCGCCAAACGGGCGTACTAACAATATTAATGCTGTAGCCATAAAACCTACTGCTACGGCGTTGATACCGTTTAAAGAGTTTTTGATACGGGTTATTTTTTTCAGGTCTTCCCAAAATGGTACAATAAACAAAATAAGGATAAGTCCGGGTGTATTAACACCTATAACAGCTACAATACTGCCTATGATTTGCCCGCCAATACCATAGCCCTTGTTACCTAAAGTGATGCCTCCCAAAAAGGAAGTAAACGAAAATGTTGGACCGGGTAAAGCCTGCTGCAAAGCATAGCCCGAAAGAAACTCCGAGCTGCTTAGGTAATGCTTCACCTCTACAAATTCGGTATACATTAGCGGCACCATTACCTGCCCGCCACCAAATATCAGTATACCATTGCGGTAAAAATTCTCAAACAAACGAATAGGTAAACTAAATGGTGATGTCTGGTTAATTATAGCACCCAAAGCAGCAAAAAACAGCAAGATCCCTATAAAGTATGCCACTTTGTTGGGGTTTACATTTGAATATAGCTTTACCCGCAGTTCGTTTTCCTGGGGCTGAGTTTCCATTGCCGATGATATGATCCCCCCCAGCAAAATGAGTAAAGGAAATGCGTAGGCGTTTTGCAAAATAAGCGTAGCTATCAGTGATCCTATGGCCAGCATAGTGCTTACCCTTGTTTTTAAAAATTTATGGGCAAAACTATAAGTAGCGTAAGCAACAATACCCACGGCCATGGGCTGTACGTAACTTATAACATGATTAAACTTAACCTGGTTGGCAAACATCTTATAACTAATGGCAGCCATGCCCATGATAGCCGCCGATGGCAGTATCCATATCATAAAGGTAATTAAGGCCAGCTGCAGCCCTCCTACTTTCCAGGCTATGCCTACCAGCGTTTGTGTTGATGAGGGGCCGGGCAATACCTGCGAGAGGGCATTCAGCTCCATCAACTCTTCTTCGGTAATGTAACGCCGCTTGTGTACAAACTCACGCAGTAATACCGCAATATGGGCTTGCGGCCCGCCAAAAGCGGTGAAGGTGTATATTAAAACATCTCTGAGAAAAAGCAGGTGTCGCTTGGTTATGCTCATGGGTTAATCAGGTCATAGTTGGGTATGGGATTCATCGGTTGATGGTGTTAAGTCAACAGTACTAAGTCGTAAGTTATAAGCCAGATTTTCTCTTTTTTGACTTCGAACTTAAGACTTTCGACTAAAGGCTAACGTCAATTCAAGGTTGACACCACAATAGTACATGGTTCATAGCAAGAATATTCGCTGCTAATTTGATAATTGAAATTCAAAATCAAATGAAGTTACCATGAACTGTGAACCATCAAACATCAACAAAATCAATAGTCATCATCGTCCTCCTCAACCCCCATGGCCTGTCTGTAAACAGCTTGTAATTCAGAAAAAGCGTGGTTGTCACGTTTGGCTTTTGTTACTTTCATGCCGTTTTCGTAGGTGGTTATGGCATCATCCTTGCGGTTGAGCGCCTCGTAAAGCTTACCTAAGTGGTAATACGTGCCAACATAATCCGGGTGATTGTTAACAAGGTCTTCATAGTAACTCAATGCCTTATCTGCCTGATTAAGACGGAGATATTCTGTAGCGAGCGCATATTTTAAAAACTCGTCGTTGGGTTCATTCTTTATAAATTCAAGTAGCTTATCTAATCTGCTCAACTCCATTTTAAACTCTATCTTTTTTATTTAAATTTGCCAAAACCTATTGATATGAAAATCCTGGTATGTATAAGTAATGTTCCTGATACCACCACAAAAATAACTTTTACTGATAACAACACCCAATTTAATACAAATGGTGTTCAATTTATATTAAATCCTTACGATGAGATAGCACTTGCACGTGCTATTGAACTAACGGATGGCGGTAAAGGTACAGTAACTGTTATAAATGTTGGCGAGGTAAGCACAGAGGCTACCATCCGTAAGGCTTTGGCCATTGGCGCTACCGATGCGGTACGTGTAAATGCCAAGCCTCATGATGCCTGGTATGTAGCTTACCAGATAGCGCAATATGTGAAAGCTAACCCTTTCGACCTGATCCTGACAGGTCGTGAATCTATAGATTATAACGGATCAAAGGTAGCAGGTATGCTGGGCGAGTTGCTTGATCTTCCATCGGTATCCATCATCAAAAAGCTGGATGCAGGTGAAAGCAGCGCTACGGTTGAGCGTGAAATTGAAGGCGGTAAAGAGATCCTGACTATACCTTACCCTTTTGTTGCCGGTGCAGCTGAAGGTGTTGCAGAACCTAAGATCCCTAATATGCGTGGCATCATGTCGGCACGTACCAAGCCTTTAACTGTTGTTGAACCTGTGGAAGTAAAAACATTTTCAGAGATCATCAGTTATGAAACACCAACCCCTCGCGGGCAGGTAAAACTGGTTGCAGCCGGCGATACAGCTAAACTGGTTGAACTTTTACATACCGAAGCACGTGTTATTTAATTCAACTCAAAACGATCCTTACAAAACACATAATATATGTCAGTTTTAATATATGCGGAAAATGCCGGCGGAAAGTTCAAAAAATCAACTTTTGAAGCGGTAAGCTACGCCAGGGCTATTGCCGATCAGAATAATACCAGCCTTGTGGCAATTTCAATTGGCAATGTAGCGGCTGGTGAACTGGCTTCTTTAGGTAAATACGGTGCCGAAAAAGTATTAAATGTTACCGGCGATAAACTCAAAAACTTTGTAAACCAGGCCTATGCATCAATTATAGCCGAAGCCGCAAAAAAACAAAGCGCTGATATTGTAGTACTATCCAACACATTCTCTGGCCGTGGTTTAGCGCCGCGTTTGGGCGTAAAGCTGGAAGCCGGAGTTGCCGACGGCGTTGTTGCATTACCTGAGCAAAATAGTGGTAAATTTACAGTAAAGAAAACTGCATTTTCGGGCAAAGCATTTGCTGTGGTTGAATTAACATCAGCCAATAAAGTTATTGCTTTGGTGCCAAACTCCTATAAAGTTATAGAAACCGGAGGTACAGCACAGGTGGAGGATTTTAGTGTTGAAACAAAAGAATCTGACTTTAAAGCGATGATTAAAGAAATAGTTCGCGCAACAGATAAAGTTTTATTACCAGATGCCGAGATAGTTGTTTCGGCTGGCCGGGGGCTTAAGGGCCCCGAAAACTGGGGTATGATTGAAGAGCTTGCCGGCCTATTGGGTGCTGCTACGGCGTGCTCAAAACCGGTATCAGACGCCGGCTGGAGACCACATAGTGAACATGTTGGACAAACCGGCATAGCTGTCAGTCCAAATTTGTATATTGCGATAGGAATTTCAGGAGCCATTCAGCACCTGGCAGGCATCAGTTCTTCAAAAGTTATAGTGGTTATCAATAAAGATCCGGAAGCTCCATTTTTTAAAGTGGCAGATTATGGCATAGTTGGTGATGCATTTGAAGTGGTGCCCCAATTAATAGCGGCAGTTAAAGAGTATAAGGCTTCAGCATAAAATAACAGGTGCGATGGGTAACAACATGAAAAAAATTAAGCTGGATATTGTAGGTCTATCATATAGCCAAACGCAATCCGGCGCTTATGCTTTAGTTTTGGGTGAGGTAAGCGGCAGACGCAGGTTACCTATTATTATTGGTAGTTTTGAGGCACAGGCTATCGCTATCGAGATAGAAAAAATGACCCCGAGCCGTCCGCTTACGCATGATCTTTTTAAGAGCTTTGCGCAGGCCTATCAAATAGAGGTTCAGGAAATTATTATTTATAACCTGGTGGATGGGATCTTTTATTCAAAGCTGATCTGCAGCGATGGCAAACGCTCGGTTGAGATTGATGCCCGCACATCAGATGCCATAGCAGTAGCTGTGAGGTTTGATTGTCCTATTTTTACCTATGAATTTATACTGTCAACCGCAGGTATCGTTATTGAGGGCAACGACTTTGTTTACCTCGAAAACATCAATGAAAGCCAGGAAGAAAAATCAGTAGGCACAGCGGTAGGCAGCGGTTTTGCATCGCTAAGCATTGATGAACTAAAAACAAAACTACAGGAGGCCCTTGCCGAAGAATCATACGAGAAAGCAGCCAAAATCCGCGACGAGCTGAATAAACGTAAGGCCTCTTAATTTAGATTTGAGATATTAGATGTGAGATTTGAGGCCGCAATGCCTGTTAAAATCTCACATTTTTGATATTTGAACTTTTCTGAAAGGTACCCGCGTGAATCTCAAATCTCATATCTCAAATCTCATATCTTTTTAATAATTTAAGCCCTGATTAATTTACTATAACTATTGCATGGAAAGATATACCGGGTTCATAGGTATCGCACTGATCTTCGGGATCGCTTTTTTAATGTCAAACAACCGCAAGGCCATTAATTACCGGGTGGTGTTATCGGGCTTAGCTGTTCAGCTTTGCTTAGCGCTCTTCATATTAAAGACAGATATTGGTAAAGAAAGTTTTGGATTTTTAGCCGAAGGGGTAAAAAAGATCCTCTCATTCTCAGACCAGGGCGCCGAATTTGTTTTTGGTATTGTTGCCAATAAAGATGCCCAGCTTACCCGGGTTTTAGGCGCCCAGTATAGCTTTATATTTTTTTTCAGGGTGATACCAACTATCGTTTTTGTGGCGGTATTAATCAGCATACTATACCACCTTGGTATTATGCAACGGGTTGTAAAAGGTTTTGCATGGGTAGTTTATAAATTAATGGGGGTAAGTGGCGCCGAGGCAGTATCAAACGTAGGAAGCGCGTTTGTTGGGCAGGTTGAAGCGCAGATCATGATCAAGCCGTATCTGAAGCACATGACCATGTCTGAGCTTTTGGCATCTATGACAGGCAGTATGGCCTGTATAGCGGGTGGTGTAATGGCAACCTATATCGCTTTGGGCGTACCAGCAGAATACCTGCTGGCTGCAAGTATCATGGCTGCTCCGGGAGCCCTGGTGATCTCTAAGATTGTATGGCCGGAGACTGAAGTATCCGAGACCAAAGGAAGCGTATCTCTCGAAGTTAAAAAAACTGACGCCAACCTGGTTGGCGCTATATCGCACGGAGCAAGTGATGGCTTAAAGATAGGTTTAAACGTAATAGCGATGCTGATTGGCTTTATAGCTATTATAGGCCTGTTGGATTATGTATTGGGCAAAACAGGTTTCTTTTTGGCCACCCACCTGCATATGGGTTTGGATTTTATCAATATCGATCTTAAAACGCTTAGTCTGAAACAGATCTTAGGCGCTGTATTTTCCATTTTTGCATGGGCTATGGGCGTACCTCATAAAGATATAAAGTTAGCCGGCTCATTAATGGGCACCAAAATGGTACTGAACGAGTTTGTGGCCTACCTCGACCTTGTTAAAGTGAAGGGGACTATGGATCCCAAAACATTGGTGATCACAAGCTTTGCACTTTGCGGATTTGCCAATTTTAGCTCCATAGCCATACAGGTTGGTGGTATTGGTGAGCTTGCCCCCGAAAGGCGTGCCGACCTTGCCAAATTGGGTGTTAAGGCATTAATCTGCGGAACGCTGGCCTCCTATCTGTCGGCAACAATCGCCGGTATTTTAATGTAGTTTTATTGAAGTACATATCACGCATCATTATAAATTATTGATTATCAGTATGCTTTTTTACACGCAACCCTCTTAATCGTCATTGCGAGGCACGAAGCAATCCCCGACTTACCGAGTAGCTATGCAAACCGATCTGCATAGTTTGGGATTGCTTCGTACCTCGCAATGACGGTCTGTTTTTAAATTCCCGTTCAGACAACTACTTCTTCCCTATCACGTACTCAATCCCACCCAACAAATGTTTCAGGTATAACGGATCGGCATATGATTCATCTGTATGTCCTAATTCGGTATAAAATGCCCTGCCGCCGTCAAAGCTGTGGTACCAGCTCATGGGGTGATTATCGCCGTTTTCGCCGCCGGTATAACTTTTTTCATCTATTTTGATCAGTACATGCAGGTCATCACCTATCCATTTGTAGTTATACCATTCGTCCCAACGTTTCCAGTCTGCGGGCAAATGTTTGGTGGCAATAAAATTACGGTCAACCACATGCAGAACAGCGTCTTGTTGCTTGGGGTGGCTTTTAAAATATGCGCCCACCAGTTTCCCGTACCATGGCCAGTCATATTCCGTATCAGTAGCGGCATGTACGCCTACAAAGCCGCCACCCGCTTTAATGTATTGTTCAAATGCCGCTTGCTGCGTATCATTTAATACATCACCGGTAGTGCTTAAAAATATTACGGCCGCGTATTGCTTCAGGTTGGCAGTTGTAAATTTTTCGGAGTTGGTAGTGCTATCCACATCAAAACCATTCTCGGCTCCTAATTTCATAATTGCAGGCACACCTACCGCAATAGAATTATGGTGAAAACCGGCTGTTTTACAGAAAACCAATACCTTGGTTTTGGCTGCTGCATTAATAATGGATGTGCCTATTAGTAAGCAAATAATAGTTAGTTTTTTCATGTTTAAGTATCAAGTAGTTAGTATCAAGACCGTTTGTAAATGAAAATTCGAATACTCATCTTCAAATTGAAAATTACAAATTCCCCTTCTTCAGCTCATCGGCAGCAAAATTTGCTGCGCGGGCGGTTAATGCCATATAGGTTAACGATGGGTTTTGGCATGCCGATGAGGTCATGGCTGCGCCATCGGTAACAAAAACATTTTTGGCATCCCATACCTGGTTATGTTCATTAAGTACCGAGGTTTTAGGGTCGCGGCCCATACGGGCGGTACCCATTTCGTGGATGCCATCGCCTACGTTATGCCCCCTATCGTGCGTTTTAACATTTTTAACACCGGCACTTTCCAGCATTGCTTTGGCCTCTTTAACAATGTCGATACGCATCTTTTTTTCGTTCTCCCTGATCACGGCATCCATAGATAAAATTGGCAGGCCCCATTTGTCTTTGCGGCTTTTATCAAGGGTGATCTTGTTGTCGTGATAAGGCAACAGTTCGCCAAAACCACCGATGCCTATCTGCCAGTCACCTGGTTCGCATATAGCATCCTTATATTGTGCGCCAATATTCATTTCGGCTATTTCACGGCTCCACCCGGTACGGCTTGCTGCTCCCTGGTAACCAAAGCCACGCAGGTAATCGCGTTTATCGCCAAATAAATTGGCAAAACGTACCACATAAATACCATTGGCGCGGCGACCGTAGTAATATTTATCCTCAAAGCCCTCTACCGTGCCGGATGCACCCAGGTTATAATGGTGATCCATGATATTATGCCCCAGTTCGCCGCTGCTGCTGCCCAAACCATCAGGCCAGATGTCGGTAGCCGAGTTCATGAGCACCCAGGCACTGTTTAATGCCGATGCGTTTACAAATACAATTTTAGCATGAAACTCATAGGTCTGGTTGGTTTCGGCATCAAGCACTTCTACCCCGGTAGCTTTTTTGGTATCCTTATCATAAATAATTTTAGTAACTATTGAATAAGGCCTTACGGTTAAATTCCCCGTTGCCAAAGCTGCAGGCAGAGTTGATGATTGCGTACTGAAATATCCGCCAAAGGGGCATCCCTCCCAGCACCTGTTCCTGAATTCGCATTTAGTACGGCCAGGTATGGCCGCTGTAAGGTTTGCTGTACGGCCAATAATCATATGCCTTGTACCGCCGTAATTCTTTTTAATCCGTTCGGCCACATCTTTCTCAACCCAGTTCAGGTCCATAGGTGGCAGGAAATGTCCATCCGGCAATTGGGGAAGCCCTTCCAACGACCCACTGATGCCGGCAAACTTTTCTACATGGTCATACCACGGAGCCAGGTCCTTGTACCTGATAGGCCAGTCAATCGCCCATCCGTCTTTAGCGTTTGCTTCAAAATCAAAATCACTCCAGCGGTAGCTTTGCCTGCCCCATAAAATAGACCGACCACCCATCTGGTATGATCGCCACCAGTTAAAAGGTTTAACTTCGTGGTAGGGCGCCTCCTGCTCATTTACCCAATAGTCCATAATAGCTTCCTGTGCGCCCCAGTTGCGTGATATTACAGGCCTTGCTTTACGTTGCTCCTGTGTTACAGCACCACGGTGTTCAAAGTCCCAGGGATCTTTACCTGCGGTTTTATAATCTTTAATGTGTTCAAACTTTCTTCCACGCTCAAGCATGATGGTTTTTAAGCCTCTTCCGGTTAATTCCTTAGCCGCCCAGCCACCGCTGATTCCCGAGCCGATAACAATAGCGTCGTAGGTGTTTCCGGCTTTGGCATTGCCGCTTACATTGTTTAATGGCATAATTTCACTAATTGGTTGTGAGTAAATTAAGAAATGGTTTTTCAATTGGATAAAACAATATTATCAATTAAAATTAACTAAAGCAATCATTTAAAAATAAAACTGCAATCGATTGTGAAGGAGGGTTTCTGTGTAACTATGTTTTTACACGATTTAAGGAAAGGGCCGGATTTACAGGATTATTCAATTTGATAAAATTGAATAATGTTAATCGATGAGCCGTTACCAGGCACGACAAATGCGTTAATACTTTGCTGAATTGTATTTAAGTCCCAGCCGGGCCTCCTAAAACTTTCACTATAGCGATGGGTTTCAAACCCATCGCTATTTGCCAATATGCTGTACCAAACAATTTCATTTAATAGATTTTTCTGGCGTTTGACCCTCTAAATATTTTAACAGCGATTTCCATGCGTTACCTGGCAAGCGCTATACTTTCAGCACAATTTTTCTTATTTTTACCTCATCACCATCAACCTTTATGCTCCAGATAAGCGAACTGTATATATATCCCATTAAATCATTAGGCGGAGTAGCTGTTACCAAAGCCGAAGTTACCTCGCGCGGCTTTAAGTACGACAGGCGCTGGATGCTGGTTGACGAACAAAACCGCTTTATTACCCAGCGGGTGCACGCACAGATGGCCCTGGTAAAGGTGCAGATTGAAGAAGATGGTTTATTGGTTAGTCACCATTTAAATGGTTCTGTTAAAATACCTTTTGGATACCAGGAGCAAACCAAACACAATGTAGTGATCTGGGACGATACCTGTACAGGGGTGTATGTTGGCGACGAGTTTGATGAATGGTTTACCAGGGTTTTGGGTTTAAAATGCAGGCTGGTTTTTATGCCCGATGAAACTGAACGCGAGGTTGATCAACACTATGCGCCCCCAGGTATCATTGCCTCTTTTGCTGATGCCTACCCTTTCCTGCTAATAGGCCAGGCTTCGTTAAATGAGCTGAACGCCCGCCTGACGGATGCTTTGCCTATGAATAGGTTCCGCCCTAACATTGTTTTCGTCGGCGGGCAGCCTTTTGAAGAAGACCTGATGAACCACCTGGATATTGCCGGTATTAGTTTTTATGGCGCCAAATTGTGTGCCCGCTGTATCATGACCACCATTGATCAGCAAACAGGCATAAAAGCCAAAGAGCCATTAAAAACGTTGGCTAAATACAGGTTTAAGAACAATAAAATACTTTTCGGGCAAAATCTGATCCATAAGGGTACGGGTACTGTAGCTGTTGGTGACGCTATCACTGTTTTAAGTACACACGATGAGGAGCGATTTATAGTTGAAAATAATTCATTAATAAAATGAAACCAACCATCACTATTGAATATTGTCCAAAGTGTAACTGGATGATGCGGGCCGCCTATATGGCCCAGGAATTGCTTACCACCTTTACAGATGATATATATGGTGTAACCCTGCACCCCAGCGAGGTAAGCGGCAGGTATACCATCAGTGTAGACGATTTTGTTTTATTTGATAGAAAAAGAGAGGGCCGATTCCCGGAAATAAAAGAATTAAAACAATTGGTAAGAGATAAGGTTAATCCCGAAAAAAGCCTTGGTCATTCAGATAAAAAATAGCATTTTATMAATAAAAAMTCCAATTGTTTATCATTTTTAATTACAATTATTCGTTTTACTATCATTAAAAGCAAATAAAACATAAAAAGCCCCGATTTTTCAATATAAAAGAGCCGTGATTTCATAGGTTTTCAAATAATTGTTAATTTTAAATCATTAAAAAGGTAAATAATATAGTATCGTTGTACTCTATAGTATTACTGGATATTTTTATTTAATATTGTTTAACTTTGTGAGTTTTATTTTAGAAAATGCTTTCCAAAAAAACCAAGTACGCAATTAAAGCATTGGTGATCCTGGGCAAAAACATGGATCAGCCACCAATGCAAATTTCCAGAATCGCCGAGGCCGAACGTATCCCCAAAAAGTTTCTTGAGCAGATACTGCTCGATCTTCGCAACGCGGGTTTCCTGTATAGTAAAAAAGGTGCAGGCGGCGGCTACAGCCTAAACCGCGATCCCAAAGAAATATTTTTGGTAAGCATTATGCGTATAACCGATGGCCCTATTGCCATGGTGCCTTGCGCCAGCTTAAATTTTTACCATAAATGCGATGAATGCCACCAGGAAACCACCTGCGGTATCAGGGATGTTTTTGTTGATGTAAGAGACGCTACTTTGAAGATCCTGAGCGAAACCAGCATTGCCGATATCATATCGCGCGAGCAAACACTCATCAATATATAATCTCATAAAACTGTCAAATAGCAGTTTTTTTTAAATTAAATTCTACCAATTCCCTATACTATGTATATATTTGGTAAATAAAACATAATGAATTCTATTAATACAATTATTTACATGCGGATGTATTGCTGTTTAAGCGGCGGTAAGACACGGCTATAATTAGTATTAACCAACATACGCCTCTTTAGCCTAAGCCAAAGGGGCTTTTTTTATAATTGATTAAAACATAAGATATGCAGAGCTTCAGAACAGAACTGGAGAACCCGATAGTTGAGCAGGATATTATTGACCTGGAAAAAAAGATCAGGGCTTTTCGCGAAGGTAAAATACATGACGAAAAATTCAGGAGCCTCCGTTTGGCACGTGGCGTTTATGGCCAGCGCCAGCCGGGTGTGCAAATGGTACGCATTAAATTGCCATTCGGAAAAGTTACGTTTAAGCAGCTGCTAAAAATTGCCGATATATCTGACGAGTACGGAAGCCGCAACCTGCACCTTACCACCCGCCAGGATATCCAGATTCATTATGTAAGTCTTGACCGCACGCCCGAACTTTGGGCCAGGCTTGAGCAGGATGATATTACCCTGCGCGAAGCCTGCGGAAATACAGTTAGAAACGTAACCGCCTCCCCTACAGCCGGTATAGATCCACTGGAGCCGTTTGATGTTTCGCCTTACGCACATGCTACTTTTGAGTATTTTTTGCGTAACCCGGTATGCCAGGAAATGGGTCGCAAATTTAAGATCTCGTTTTCATCAAGCGATGCGGATACCGCTTTTTCTTATGTTCATGATATTGGCGCTATACCAAAGGTAAATGCCAGCGGCGAACGTGGTTTTAAAATCCTGTTAGGTGGCGGTTTAGGCGCACAGCCTATATTGGCCAGCATAGTTGAAGAGTTTTTACCAGAGGATCAGCTGATCCCATATATTGAGGCTATCATCCGGGTGTTTGACCGTTATGGCGAACGCAATAACCGCAACAAGGCCCGCATGAAATATCTTATTCAAAAAATAGGCCTGGACGAGGTTTTACGCCTTGCTAAAATTGAAAGGACTGCTATAAAGGTAAAAAGCTATCCTATCAACCGTGATACTATCACTTTACCGAAGCTTCCGGCAGAAACAACTTATGCGGAAGTTAGCATCAGCAACCCTTTCCGCTATGAGCAATGGCTGGCTACAAACGTTTTTGAACAAAAGCAAAAAGGTTTTTATGGCGTATATATTAAAGTTCCGGTTGGTGATATCCCATCTGATACCGCCCGCCAACTGGTTAAAGTTTTAGAGCCGCTGGTGGCCAACGAGATCCGTATTACGCAAAACCAGGGCTTATTATTAAAATTTGTACGTAAAGATGCCTTGCCTGCACTATATGAAGGCCTGGCTAAACTTGAACTTGCCGCACCTGGCTTTGATACCGTGGCCGATGTAACCACCTGCCCCGGTACCGATACCTGTAACCTGGGTATCAGCAACAGCATGACCATGGCACGCGTACTGGAAGACCTGATTTATAACGAATACGAAGACCTGATTTATAACCGCGAGATCAAAATAAAAATAAGCGGTTGTATGAACTCTTGCGGTCAGCATGGTTTGGCTCATATTGGTTTCCATGGCAGCTCGCTTAAAGCCGGTACAAAGGTATTACCTTCGGTACAGGTGATGCTGGGTGGTGGTACTGTTGGCGATGGCGTTGGCCGTGCAGCCGAAAGGGTGATCAAAGTACCATCAAAAAGAGCTACAGATGTTTTAAGAATGGTGTTGAATGATTATAAAGAGTTTTCGCCGGAAGGTGAAACTTTCCATGCCTATTACGACAGGCAGGGTAAAGATTATTTTTACCGGATGTTAAAGCCTCTTGCCGATTTAACCACCCTTACCGATGATGAATTTATTGATTGGGGCCACCAGGAAACTTATGTTTCGGCAATTGGCGTTGGCGAATGCGCCGGTGTTGTGATTGATCTTGTTGCTACCCTGCTGTTTGAATCGGAAGAAAAAATGGGTTGGGCTAATGGCTCATTTAAAGAAGGTGCCTGGTCTGATGCCATTTATCATTCTTACAATGTATTCATCAGTTCGGCCAAAGCGTTGTTGCTTGATAAAGGCATAAACGGCAGCACACAGGCTACCATTATTAAGGAATTTGATGCGCAATATGTTGCTACAGGCGAGTTTGAACTGCAAGGTTCGTTTAACGACCTTGTATTGCAGATTAACCAGCATGAGCCCTCAGCCGAATTTGCCGCTGCATATTTAGCCCAGGCAACAGAATTTTTAGGGAAAAGTAAAGCTTTCAGAGAGGCATTGGTACAATAATGAGTGATAAAATAAAAGAACCGCAAATAACTTTAGTGGGTGCAGGTCCGGGTGATGCCGATCTGATCACTGTTAAAGCTATTAAAGCGTTAAAAACAGCCGATGTTGTTTTGTACGATGCTTTGGTGAATGAAGAATTACTTAACTATGCCCCCGAAACTGCAACAAGGGTGTATGTTGGCAAACGCTCCGGCGACCATACCTACTCCCAGGAGGCTGTAAATAAACTGATGGTTGATTATGCTATCAATTACGGCCATGTGGTAAGGTTAAAAGGCGGCGATCCGTTTGTGTTCGGTCGAGGATTTGAGGAACTGGATTTCGCGGCATCGTTTAATATTCCGGCATCGGTTATCCCTGGCATCTCAAGTTCGATAGCTGTTGCCGAGCTGCAAAACATCCCGGTGACCCACCGCGGTTTAAGCGAAAGTTTCTGGGTAGTTACCGGCACCATTTCAACCGGTGAAATATCACCCGATCTGTATGATGCAGCCCGTAGCAGGGCTACCGTAGTTGTATTGATGGGGATTAATAAATTAGCTGCGATTACCGAAATATTTAAAGGCGAAGGTAAGGGCAAGATGCCTGTAGCGGTTATCCAAAGTGGTACAACGGTAGATGAAAATGTTGCCATAGGCACCGTGGAGAGTATTGTTGAGGTAGTAAAAGAGCATAAGATCGGTTCGCCGGCTATCATAGTTTTGGGCGAAGTAGTTTCGCTGCATCCAAAGTTTCAGTTGATCAAAGAGGTTTATGACATTGTTGCCGAAAGATAAAAGTTTAACAAAAATTGAGCACGAAGAAATCGGCGGCAACCAGTTGTTCCCGGTTTTTTTGAAGTTGAATAACCTGCATACGGTATTGATAGGCGGCGGTAATGTGGGCCTGGAAAAACTTACTGCTATTTTAAATAATAGCAATTATGCCAAGGTAACCATAATATCAAAGACATTTTTGCCAGAGATACACAGCCTTGCCGCAGAAAATGAAGGTTTAAACATTATACAGAAATCATTTACTGATGATGACCTGAACACCGCCGAAGTAGTTATTGCCGCTACTAATGACAGCGAGCTTAACAACTATGTTCGCCAGGCTGCACATGACCGCAAATTGCTCATCAATGTAGCCGACAAGCCCGAACTTTGCGATTTCTATTTAGGATCAATAGTACAAAAAGGTGATTTGAAGCTGGCTATATCTACCAATGGTAAATCGCCAACGGTAGCCAAACGCTTAAAAGAGGTTTTAAATGAAAGCCTGCCCGATGAACTGGATGCCACCCTGCAGCAAATGAGTGCTTTAAGGGAAACCCTCAGCGGAGATTTTGCTGCCAAGGTTAAAAAACTGAACAGCGTAACGTCGGTACTGGTTGAGCCTAAGTCGATAGTGATCAAGAATTTTATCTGGCTGATATGGTCAACCATTATTCTTTCAATAGCTATAGTTATAACCGCCCTGTATTTCAGGGAGCCCGCATTTAAAACATTTTTAGAGGGTGTTAACCCACAGTTCTATTATTTTTTAGGAGCCGGGTTTTTATTCGCAATGATAGATGGCGCCATCGGTATGTCATATGGTGTTACTTCTACCACCTTTTCCCTTTCAATGGGCATCCCTCCTGCTTCGGCAAGTATGGGTGTTCACCTGTCCGAGATCCTGAGTTGTGGTATAGCGGGCTGGATGCATTACCGCATGGGCAATATCAATTGGAAACTGTTTAAATTACTGGTAATACCGGGCATTATCGGTGCTGTTACAGGAGCTTACCTGTTATCGTCACTGGAGCATTACAGTATGTATACCAAGCCCGTGGTATCCTTATATACATTGACTTTGGGCGCTGTAATATTATCAAAAGCATTTAAGGTAAAGCAAAAAAAATCGGCAGATAAGGTAAAACGTATTTCGTTATTAGGTTTAGGCGGCGGTTTTATTGATGCTGTTGGCGGTGGCGGCTGGGGTTCTATCGTATTATCTACCCTTATTGCAGGTGGCCGCAGCCCTATATTTTCCTTAGGTACCGTAAAATTATCACGCTTTTTTGTCGCTTTGATGGGGTCTATCACCTTCATCGCTATGGTAAGCAGCGATCATTGGCAGGCTGTAGCCGGTTTAATATTGGGCAGCGCTTTAGCATCGCCTATAGCGGCAAAAATCTCTAACAAAATCTCCACCAAAACTATCATGGTATCAGTAGGTATCATTGTAATATTGGTGAGCATTAAATCAATTGTTTCCTTTGTTTTAAAGGTTATATAATATGAACCAGGTAGTTGAACAATTAACAGATATTACCACAGGCGTCGGACCCGTTGAGGCTCTTGCCAAACTGGCCGACCTGTATCCCGGTGAGATAGTTTTTTCAACCAGTTTTGGATGGGAAGACCAGGTGATCAGTCACATGATCTTTGCCAATAAGCTCCCCATCAAAGTTTTTACTTTAGAAACCGGCAGGCTTTTCCGCGAAACCTATTCTGTTTGGAGCGCCACTATGGACAGGTATAAACAACCCATCCATGCCTATTACCCTAACCACGAACTGCTGGAGCAGATGGTAAATGCCAAGGGCCCCAACAGCTTTTATGAATCGGTAGAGAATAGGAAAGAATGCTGCGGCATCCGTAAAATAGAACCGCTTAAACGCGCTTTAAAGGGCAACAAGCTATGGATCACCGGTATCCGTGCCGATCAATCTGTTAACCGGCATGATATGCACGATGTGGAATGGGATGAACAAAACCAATTGGCAAAGTACCACCCTATTTTTCATTGGACCCTTGATGATGTAAAAGCCTATATCAAACAATACAATATTCCTTACAATTCCCTGCACGATAAAGGCTTCCCGAGTATTGGCTGCATGCCTTGTACACGCGCCGTAGCCGAAGGCGAAGATTTCCGCGCCGGCCGCTGGTGGTGGGAAGATCAATCCAAAAAAGAATGCGGATTGCATGAGGTGACTGCGAAATAATAACACGATTTAAGGGATTGAGAAGCAAATAAATTCCTGATTATCAGTTTAAAACCACGTCATTGCGAGGCACGAAGCAATCCCACACTGTACAGAGCTACTTCACAAGTCTGGTTTTTTCGTGTTACCAGATTACCTCACCCACCGTCATACGAGTACCGACCAGCCGAGTTGGAAAAAACAGTAATGACATGTATGAATACCACAACCACCTCGTGATCATCATTGCGAGGAGGTAACAGGATAATCCTGGAAAAAATGGGGATGACATGTTTACTTATGCAAGTAGTTAGCCTGTCACCCTGAGCCTGTCGAAGGGTCGCGCGCAGAGGCCTTCACCCACTATGCTTCGACAGGCTCAGCATGACAGCCCTTTTTTAATAATCATTCTCTCACAACGAGAAGTTTCTTTATATGTATTGATAATCAACCACTTGCAAACACGTCATTATAAGGAGGTACGACGAAGCAATCCCCAAAATACAGATCGGATTTGCACAGCTACTCTGTAAATCGGGGATTGCTTCGTTCCTCGCAATGACGGCTAAGAGGTTCCCAGTACTTACACTAACGAGGCTATTGTATTAAAATTCATCAGTTGGTACTTTCAATTTTTTTCGGTAGTTATCAAGTCGCTTTTGAAGATTGTCGGTAAGTTTTTCATAGCCGGGTTTACCAAAAAGATTATGAAGTTCCTGCGGATCGGTCTTTAAATCGTAAAGTTCGTTACAATCAATATCATCATCGTTGGTTACATAGCCCGCGTTGTTGATTAGTTTAAGAACATTATATTCCCTGAAGCCGGGAGTTGTCTGGTACCTTGTGGTTGCTCCCCTCATACCACCCTTGCCGTAGAAATGAATTAATTTATATCGTTCGGTGCGTACCCCATCATGTTTGCGTACCATATGAAATGCAGGATAATCATAGTAATGATAATACAGATCATTACGCCAGCCCTTTGGTTTGGCCCCCTTAAATGTTGCTTCAAGCGAGTTTCCGCTCATCTCCTGTGGCTTTTTAAGTCCTGCAAGCGACAAAAATGTTGGTGCATAATCAATGTTTTGTACCAGGGCATCGCTTTGAATTCCGGGCTTAATCGCTTTTGGATACCTTATTAATAAGGGTGTCCGGAAAGATTCTTCGTACATAAACCGCTTATCAAACCAGTTATGCTCGCCCATATAAAATCCCTGGTCTGAGGTATAAACAACCATGGTATTATCCTCCAGGCCATTATCCTTCAAATATTTCAGAATTTCGCCCACCCCATCATCTACCGATTTGATACACCGCAGGTAATCCTTTAAAAACTGTTGGTACTTCCAAAGTGCAAGTTCCTTTCCTGTCAGCTTCGCATTAATAAATTGCTGGTTCCTTAGCTTGTAATGCTTATCCCACACAGCCCTTTGCTCAGGTGTTAGCCTGCCAAGCTCGCTCATCAAAAATGTATAGGAAAGCTTATCATAAGGAGTTACCAAATCATTTTTCAGCTCTTCTAACTTCAAATCCTGAACCAGTTCCATATCATTGCTGATTGACATTTTTTGAGTTTTGGCCGCTTCGCACCTCGACTTATAATCATCAAAGAATGTTTCGGGTACGGGGAAATTTACATCGTTGTACAAATCAAGATATTTTCCATCGGGCATCCAGTTGCGATGAGGTGCCTTGTGGTGTACCAATAGGCAAAAAGGTTTATTTTTATCACGTTTTTTCAAAAAATCAAGGGCATGTTCAGTAATCAGATCGGTGGCATAGCCTTGTTCCTGGATAAATTTGTTCCCGGTTTCGGGCCCTTTAAATGTTGGGTTATAGTATTTGCCCTGGTCATCCAGGATATGGTAATAGTCAAATCCCTTTGGATCTATCGACATATGCCATTTTCCGACAATCGCCGTTTGATAACCCGCATGCTGTAACAACTCGCTAAAAAATACCTTTGTGCTATCTATTCCCTCGGCAAGCTGGCGCTGGCCATTTTGGTGACTATAAAGACCGGTCATGAGGCATGCCCTGCTTGGCGTACAAAGAGAATTTTCAACAAATGCCTTACGGTAGATGATGCCCCCGCTCGCAATTTTATCAATATTAGGCGTAGGTGCAAGTTTAGAAACCGCCCCACCATAAGCACTTATGGTTTGATACGAATGGTCATCGCTCATAATAAAAACAATGTTGGGCTGCCCGCCCACACGCTTTTTCTTTGACGCAACCTGTGCTTGCGCCAATACAGTTAACATACAGAGGGCAGTTACTGTTATTAAAAGAAACTTATCGAGACAAGTTCGAACTGGTGTTTTTTTAAATTTCATATAGATTCCTTTATCTTTTTATCAAATTTTATGCTAAATGCAACCACCTCACCCTGATAAGCCTTTGGGCAACCAAATTACGAAACAAAAAAGCAATAACAATATCTTTAATCATTCAGTATGATCAAATTAACCTCAAAATCAGTTTCCAACCGTGTCATTGCGAGGCACGAAGCAATCTCCACACATGCAGATTGGTCATGTAGATTCGTCTTAATTTCCGCTTTACAGAGCAAGGGAATTGTTTCCGTCCTACCTGTTGTCTAATCGCGTAAAAACTTACGAAGTTTTGAAAACTTCGTAAGTTTGGTCCTGACAGTATCGTGTCATTTCCCAACACTTTAACGAAAAGGCCTGTGTATCGGACACATGTGGTGGTTGGCGATTACCAGGACGGTACCCAATAAGCGGCACTATGCGCGATTGAGGCCGGGAAGAAAGTATTGAAGTTAGAATCAAACCTTTTAATAATTTCGTATTTTTGATAATCAACGTTATCATTAAAATAATCAGATATGGAGCGGATAGTAATTGAAGTAGATGACAGGCTGGCAAAAGCGTGGCGCAATGCACCTGAACAAAAAAAGAAAGCAATCAGCAATAGTGTTAATGTATCCCTGGCCAAAGCATTTCAGGATGACGATAAAGAGGCCTATCTGCGTTTCCTGGCTGAGCTTCGCAAAGACATGACTGCAAAAGGGCTTACAGAAGAAGAATTGAATGATATACTGAATGAAGAATAAGCCATTGACTTTATGGCAAAATATTTGATGAAGCAGGGGTCAGTTATCGCTCGAAGGCTTCGGCACAAAACCTGTACTAAAAGGCGTCAACTATATTACTTTCTTGGCATATAGATAATGATGCACGCGCCGATAACCGCTACCAGTGCGCCGATAACATCCCACTTGTCTGGCTGAAAGTTATCTACTTTCCAGGCCCATATCAAGGCCATAATGATAAAGATGCCGCCATAGGCAGCATATACACGCCCGAAATCAGCCGTTTGCCAGGTTGCCACAACGCCATATAAAACTAATATGATACCACCTGCGATACCCCACCAAATTGGTTTGTCATTCTTCAGCCATTGCCAGACTAAATAACCGCCGCCAATCTCAAACAGCCCGGCCAGCATAAAAAGTAAAAATGATTTGACTGCTGCCATTTTATAAGCTTATTTCGTCGTGTATAAATGTTTTGATGCCCTCGGCACCTGATATATCCATCAGGATCTACTGATCCCTTGACACAAACATATTGAAATTAAAGAAGTCACAGTATAGTCTTTCCGTATTTATAAAGTTGGTTAATAGATCAATTGTTGCGGCGGTATTTTTGAACTTTTAAGAGAAGTTATTGCTTAGTTCCAGGAATTTTGCAACTGTAATAATTCATTTTTATATCAAGCAAAAAGCGGATGAGTTCCCCCATCCGCTTCAAAAAAACTATATAAAACGTATTAAAAAGCTGTTGTTTATTTGCCGGCCAACAAACCATCCAATGTAACCGATACATAATACAAACCACCAATAGTAGGGCCACCCGCGTATTGGTAGTAGCGTTTGTTGAATATATCGGTTGCGCCTGCCTTAAAGGTGGCATAGTATTTTGGTACACGGTAAGTAACCTGGGCATCAAATGTACCTATTGCCGGTACTGTACCTGTTACCAGCGGGCTTTCCCACAGGAATGATTGTTGCCATTTGTAAACAATGTTGAAGCCTACATTTTTAGCAACTTCGCGGTTACCAAATGATACGTTCCCCGACCATTCAGGAGTATTAAAGCCGGTAACAAAAATATCTGATTTTGATTGTGCCTTCAGTTTATTGAAGCTTACGTTACCAGATACAGTATATCTTTTATAGAAATTATAGCTGATACCGGCAGATGAACCATAGTTATTATAAATGTTTTTAGCATTGGTATAAACGCGGTACCTGCTTTGGCCCTGGCTTGCAGCGTTGCTGGCAGTTCCGGTAGTTGGGTCGCGGTTAACATCAAGCATAGCCAATACCCCGGCATCTGAGCCAACTGTAGCACTATTAGGCACAAACACCTGCACCTGGCCTAAAAATCCATTATAGCGGTTGGTATAGGCATCCACATCAATAAATACTTTATTGTTCAATATAATACCTTTGTAACCTACTTCATAAGAAGTGATCTGCTCTGGTCTTGAAGGCGGCAAATCGGCAACTTTTAACAGGTTCCTGTTGGCTAAAGCAACCTGGTCGGTACCACCGGCAGCATTTACTGCAGCGTTAAAAGCAACTACAGACGACTGGGTATAACTGTTACCTAAATAACCCAATCCATCATTTATAAATGGTAAGCTGCCCACACGTTTAACACGACCATTGTTTACATAAGACAATGCCTCGAACAATGATGGGAAACGGTAACCATTCTGGAAGGTAAACCTAAAGTTATGATTCTCATTTACGGTATAAACTGCCGCTAAACGAGGCGTAAACTTAGGATCAAAGTAAGGATTATAATCCCATCTGATTGAGCCGAATAGCTTTAATTTTTCATCGAAGAAAGTTTTGGTTACCTGGGTAAATGCTCCATATTTTTTGTAGATCACATTTTTGCCAAAACTACCATCGGCCAAAGGTGTGTTCCTGTCGGCAATCGAACGGGTAAAATCAACAAAGTTATTACCATCCGGGGTTATGGCGTATACACGCACATCGCCGCCAACCAGCAGGTCGACCACCTTTACCTTGTTTGTTAAATCCCATTGGGCTTCAGCGTTATATAAATGGCTTTTTTGAACCAGCGCGGCGCCACCTGTAGCCGGGGCATTAGGTATCAGGCCCGATTTGATGTCCCAGTTATTAATACCGATAATGGTTTTTCTTAAGGCATCAAATGCTTTTGTACCAGGTTCTACCCTTCCCGCGTCTGCAGCAGCTCTTGCATATTGCTCGGCAGCAGCCAGGTTTGCAGATGTTAAACCTCCGTTTGCACTACCATAAGAATTAAGCGCATTTTTAAAGCTTGTTCCCCATACCGAGTTGCTTGCATGGTTCAGATCAAGGTTATCGGCCAAAGGCTTTACGTTGAACGAATTGCCGGTATTTTCTATCGACTCATAAGCACGAACCAAAAACTCTTTGCCTTTTAACTCAACTTTATGGTTTTGTACCGTTGCGTCCTGTAACGAAATTTTGTTACCGCGCTGAAATACGCCATCCAACCTACCGTAGCGGTAGGTGTAAGACAATACGGTATTGGGCGTTAATTTATAAGATAGTGTACCATCAAGTTTCAGGTTAGTTACCTTAGGGCTTACCAGGTCAACTTCATTATATCCTGTACGGGCAACGGTAAGGCCCGGCATTGTTTTACCATCAACGGTAAGGCCTTTCACAACAACGGTATTACTTCCGGCAAGGGCATCATCGCCATATTTGTTCCAGCCATCATAAGCAGCATTGCTTGTGCCTGTGAGTGCAGGAAAGCCCGGATTTGCGGTTTTCAGGTTGTAAGGGTTTTGATCTTTACGTGTATCTGATTGCCAGTCGGTACCCTGCATGTAACTTACATTCAGTTTAAAGGCAAATTTATCATTCCAGGCTTTGGCATAGCGCAAAGCGTCCTCGGTAAGTGAACTTGCACCTAAACGGTCGTTACCTACATGATTTAATCCCTGGCGATGGTAAAAACTCAGTCCCTGGTATTTAAAAGGATCTTTGGTTATTAAATTTGATAAGCCGTTTATGGCGTTAGTACCGTAAAGGGCCGCTGCCGCGCCCGGGGTAATTTCAATACTTGCAATATCCAGCTCGGTTGGGCCAATAGCATTACCAAGCGGTACACCTAAAGTAGCCGATTGCATATCAACACCATCAACCAGCTGCATAAACCTGAAGTTGTTCGGGCTGTTAAAACCACGCGTGTTAGGTACCTTAAGGGTGATACTGGTCGTAGTCATCTGTACGCCTTTCACGTTCTCCAGTGCGTCGTAAAAGCTTGGGCCGGGAGATTGTTTAAGCGCGTTGATGCTCAGTTTTTCGATAGCTACAGGAGAGCGAAGCAGCTTTTCTTCTTTACGGGATGTAGTTACCACCACCTCGTTAATCAATAACGATTGACTTGATAACTGGATATTTAAAGCGCTGTTGGCGTTTTTAACGTAAAACTCCTGCGGCTGAAAACCTAATGCGGTAAAAATTAAAGTATAGGGTAATTTGGCACTTGTTGTTAAAGAAAATTTACCCGTGCTGTCAGACGCGGTTTTGTTTGTAGTTCCTTTTATGCTTACGGTTGTACCTACAAGTGGTTCGCCATGGTCGTCTTTTACAACGCCGCTTATTATATAAGAACCATTAAGCTGTGCATGGCCTATTGCCGGGACAAGGACAAGAAAAAGTACTATGAGTTTAATCGTATTATGAAGAGTTTTCATGAAGGGGGTTAGCGCAAATTTTTAAGTATGTGTTTAATTAATTTGATGTAGATAGATGTATGGGGGCCTATCAACAACAACACATATTAACGAGCTGCATTTTAAACTGATTAGAGGTATTAATTAAGTAAATATGATACATAGTCTATGGAATTAGTCGACAAAAATATAAATTATTTGCTTTGTGTCAACATTTTTCTTGTTTTTTCTCGATTTTTTTGGATAAATACACATATACTTCTATTAAATCTACCATTTTAGTGGATATATTTTCAAATAATCCGGTCCTGTTCCGTGTCAATTTTGTAATATTGGCGGTTCAATCTGTACTACGGCAAAATGTCTTTTAATTACCAGCGCATCATCATTAAAATTGGCTCCAATGTGTTTACTCAGGAAAACGGCCTTCCCGACCTGCAACGCATTGAGCACCTGGTTGGCCAGATAGCCGCGATCAAAAAACAAGGTAAAGAGGTGATCCTGGTTTCATCGGGTGCCGTAGCATCCGGCAGAAGCCTCATCAATATATCCGAAAAGTATGATGCCATAGCCGCAAGGCAGCTCCTGGCTTCTATAGGGCAGGTAAAATTGATAAATACCTACTCGCAGTTATTTGAGCGTTTTGGGATCCTTTGCTCCCAGGTATTGGTTACCAAGGAGGATTTCAGGGACAGGATGCACTATCTCAACATGAAAAACTGCCTCGACCTGTTGTTACAGCACCAGGTGATACCTGTAGTTAACGAAAATGATGTGGTATCGGTAACCGAGCTGATGTTTACCGATAATGACGAACTGGCCGGCTTAATTGCCTCCATGCTAAATGCCCAGGCATTAATTGTATTAACAAATGTTGACGGCATTTATAACGGCGACCCAAAAGCGCCGGGATCCGCTGTGATTGAAGAAGTTGCGGGCTCTGTTGTTGATTTTGCCGAGTTTGTTTCATCTGGCAAATCGCAGTTTGGTCGTGGTGGGATGATCACCAAGTCAACCATGTCGCAAAAAACAGCTCAATTAGGCATAGCGGTGCACATTGCTAACGGCAAAAGGGATAATATACTTACCGATGTGTTGGAGAACAAGGTGATCCATACCCGCTTTATCCCTAACAAAACAGCTTCGGGTAAAAAGAAATGGATTGCCCATTCAGAAAAATCGGCTACTGGTTCAGTTCAGGTTAATGCAGGAGCTAAAGCAGCGCTGGTATCCAGCAAGGCCACAAGTTTATTACCCGTGGGCGTTGCCAAGGTAATAACCGACTTTAAAAAAGGCGATATCATTAAACTGGTTGATGAAAGCCATAAACTTATAGGCCTTGGCATTGCCGAATACGGCTCAGATAAAGCCCGGGAACGGATCGGCCAAAAAAATCAGAAGCCTTTGGTACATTATGATTATCTTTATTTACAGGGTTAACACATGAATTACAATCAATATTTCCAAAACGCACTTATAGCTGGCAGAAAGCCAACCCTTGCCCCTGCCCTTATAAACGAGGTTTTAAATGATGTAGCTGCAGAGGCTGTTGCCCAAACAGATGCGATATTAGCCGAAAACCAAAAGGATCTTGACCTGATGGATCCAGAAGATCCAAAATATGACAGGCTGAAACTTACAGCTGCCCGTATTGAGGCTATTGCAGGCGATATGATCAATGTAGCCAACCTCGATAGCCCTTTGGGTAAACAGCTTTCCGAAACGCATATGCCCAATGGCTTATCCATTACCAAAGTTCGCGTACCGCTGGGTGTGGTAGGTGTAATTTATGAGGCAAGGCCAAATGTTACCTTTGATGTATTTGCGCTGTGCTTTAAAACAGGCAACATCAGCATTTTAAAGGGCGGCAGCGATGCGGATCATTCAAATCGTGCCATTGTATCCATAATACATAAAGTACTCGCAAAACATCATGTAGACCCGAATGTAGTTACACTGCTCCCCGCCGAGCGCGAGGCAACCGCAGCATTGTTAAACGCTATTGGCTTTGTGGATGTGCTGATACCACGCGGGAGCCAGTCGCTGATAGATTTTGTGCGAGATAACAGTAAAGTACCGGTTATTGAAACAGGCGCGGGCATTGTACACACCTATTTCGATCAATCTGGCGACCTGCTTAAAGGCGCCGAGATTATTGCCAATGCCAAAACACGCCGGGTTAGCGTATGCAATGCCCTGGATTGCCTGATAATTCATGTCGACAGGTTAAATGATCTGCCGCAGCTTGCCCATATCCTGAAAGAGAAGCAAGTTGAAATTTTTGCCGATGAACCTGCTTACCTGGCTTTAAAAAACGATTACCCTGCAAACCTTCTCCATAAAGCAAAGCCGGAACATTTTGGCACCGAATTTCTATCGATGAAAATGGCCGTTAAAACGGTGGATAGTTTTAAGCAAGCTTTAGAACACATAGCCGTAAACAGTTCCAAACATAGCGAGGCAATTATATCCGAAGATGCTGAGAACATAGCGACCTTTTTAAACGACGTTGATGCCGCAGCGGTTTATGCCAACGTATCTACCGCGTTTACAGATGGCGCACAGTTTGGCTTAGGCGCCGAAATAGGTATCAGTACGCAAAAGTTGCATGCCCGCGGCCCTATGGGCCTGGATGAGCTTACCAGCTATAAATGGATAGTTAAAGGCGATGGGCAGATAAGGAATTAATAACCCGTCCCAGAGTTTATTGCATAAAAAAAGGTGCTTTCCAAAAAGCACCTTAATTGTTTCTTGTTTAGCGGACTTACTTAATTAAGTAGTTCGCAATGGCTACAAAACAAATGATCATCAAAATTACTCCTTGCAACTTCTGTTCTAATGTTAATTGGCGTATCATTTTATTAAATTAATTAGGGTAAAGCAAATTTATATTGTAAATCGAATGTTACAATAGGCAATATCATTTTTACGTTAATTTTAATAAACAGTACGAAATGTTTTAGAATAGTCAACTCCACATTTATTCTTTAAAAAATTAGCAAAAAAAATCTTTTAACATTGAAATAGTATTAGTGTAACATTACGTTAAAACAGAAAATTCAAGCAATAAAAAGCCTTTTAAACGCATTTTTTTTTATTCATCGACTTGAAATGCAATTTTTAGCTAAAAACCTGATAACTCCGCAATAAGAAAATATAGTCCTTTTATTATAAAAGATACACCGCGATTTGACTTTTTTTCCTTATCCGTCAGATATATATTTTTCAAATCATTTGGAATTATTGCAGCATCCCCGTTACATTTATTAAAATTATAAACCAGTTAAAAATGCCACAGCACATCATGACCGTATACCTGTTAGTCGCCTTTATGGTGGCAGGTATACTTATCAATTCCCGGATTAAACAATGGCTTAATAAAAAAAGTTAGTCGTTTGTATTAAAGATTCTAATTTGATATAGATATCTTAACCCTTCCAGTATGTAAAAGTATAGCCCGTTGTACAATGGGCTATACTTTTATCCTGAGTAAACAAGACTAATATTTAATGGCATAAAATTAAATTTATGCATAATTAAAACTTTACATAGTCTATATAACACACTGACCAACAGATTAAATTAACTATTGATTAAATAGCATCTTTTATAATTTACAAATTTGATAATGGCAAAACGATGTATTACCTAACTAAATTCCTGCACTTAAGTACGCCCAACGTAAATCTTACCCTATCCTGACCCAAGTCTCTATCAACATAAATCACAATATCGTATCTTTGCGCCTATTATGAGTAAGCATGGCAGGATCTTAGTGGCAATGAGCGGTGGCGTTGATAGTTCGGTAGCGGCAGTGATGCTGCATGAGCAGGGCTATGAAGTGATCGGCCTTACCATGAAAACCTGGGACTATGCATCATCCGGAGGCAGCTCCAAAGAAACCGGCTGCTGCAGTCTGGATAGTATTAATGATGCGCGTGCCCTGGCCGTAGGTTATGGCTTTCCGCATTACATACTGGATATCCGCAATGAGTTCGGCGATTTTGTGATCGACAACTTTGTTGATGAATATCTTGCAGGCCGTACCCCTAACCCATGCGTATTATGCAATACACATATTAAATGGGATGCCTTATTAAAACGTGCCGATAAACTCGATTGCGAGTTTATTGCTACAGGCCACTATGCAAACATTCGCCTGCAGGATAACGGCCGTTATGTAATATCAAAAGGCAAAGACGAAAACAAAGATCAATCATACGTGCTTTGGGGAGTGTCTCAAAAAAACCTTGCACGTACTAAATTTCCTTTAGGCAGTTTTTCTAAACCCGAAATCAGGCAAATGGCTATGGATATGGGGCAGATTGAACTGGCCGGTAAAAGCGAAAGCTACGAGATTTGTTTTGTACCCGATAACGACTACAGATCGTTTCTAAGGCATAAAGTAGAGGACCTGGAGGAACGTGTTGCCGGCGGCAATTTTGTACTCGCTAACGGCACTGTAGTAGGCAAGCACCAGGGATATCCTTTTTACACAATAGGTCAGCGTAAGGGTTTGGGCATTGCTTTGGGGCAACCAATGTTTGTTACCAGTATCGATCCGCAAACAAATACTGTTGTTTTAGGTACAGCTGACGAATTGGAACGCAAACAGGCCTGGGTAAAAAATCTTAACCTGGTTAAATACGCCAGTATTACCGAGCCTATAGAAGCGATCACCAAGATCCGGTATAAGGATGCAGGTACCCAAAGCAGTATTGTGCAAATGGGCGAACACATGAAGGTTGATTTTCACCATAATGTTTCTGGCATAGCCCCAGGCCAGTCGGCTGTGTTTTATGAAGGTAACGATCTGCTGGGTGGCGGTTTTTTAATGTAATCCTTTATTTGCTGGAATGTTTTAAGGTTGGAATCTTGCGATGTTATCGATTGCAATATCCGGTGTTTTACCTTCCGATTTTATTACAGTCTATGCTCGCCAAAGCAACATTTTAACCTTAAAACATTCCAACTTTCTAACATCTTTAGCAAAAACTAATTGGCGTTTCGCTTTCTTTATGTTTTATTTGCAAAAAATAACTGCTTAAATGGCCAAAAATTTACTGATAGTTGAGTCTCCGGCGAAAGCCAAAACCATCGAGGGGTACCTTGGTAAAGACTTCATAGTGAAGTCGAGCTACGGGCATATCCGCGATTTGGTGAAGTCTGAAGATGCGATAGATATAGGTAACAACTTCGCTCAAAAATACGAAGTGCCTGCAGATAAGAAGCAGGTAGTAAGCGAGTTGAAGAAATTGGCTAAAGAAGCAGAAATGGTTTGGCTTGCATCGGATGAGGACCGCGAAGGAGAAGCTATATCGTGGCACTTATTTGAAACCCTTGGCTTAAAGGATGCATCAACCAAACGCATTGTTTTTCATGAAATCACAAAACCTGCAATATTAAAAGCAATTGATACCCCGCGTAAGATTGACTACAACCTGGTGAATGCCCAACAGGCCCGCCGCGTTTTAGACAGGCTTGTGGGTTTCGAGCTCTCCCCTGTTCTTTGGAAAAAAGTGAAGCCATCACTTTCTGCCGGTCGTGTGCAATCAGTAGCTGTACGACTTATTGTTGACCGCGAACGCGAAATAAATAAATTTACATCAGAGGCGGCTTTTAAAATACTGGCTGTATTTGGCAAAGGTAAAGAAGCCTTTAAAGCCGAGCTTGCCGAACGTTTTACCAAACAGGAAGATGCTGAAAAGTTTTTACAGGATTGTATAGGGGCTGATTTTGATGTGCGTTCGCTGGAAACCAAACCTGCCAAACGCTCACCAGCTGCGCCGTTCACTACATCAACATTGCAGCAGGAAGCCAGCAGGAAGCTCGGCTACTCAGTAGCACGTACCATGCAGGTAGCGCAAAGGCTGTACGAATCTGGTTATATAACCTATATGCGTACAGACTCGGTAAACTTATCCGAAACCGCATTAGATGCAGCTCAACAGGAAATTGTATCAGCTTATGGCGACAAATACCATCAGCTAAGAAAATATAAAACCAAGAACGCAAGCGCGCAGGAAGCTCACGAAGCTATAAGGCCAACCTATTTTAACAATCATACAATCAACGGTGAATCTAATGAAAAACGCCTGTATGAATTGATCTGGAAACGCGCCATCGCATCGCAAATGAGTGAAGCGCAATTTGAAAAGACTGTTGCAAAAATCAGTATATCAACCCGTAAAGATGAGCTGACCGCTAATGGTGAAGTAATGAAGTTTGACGGTTTTCTGAAAGTTTACCTCGAATCGCAGGATGATGAGGATGAGCCGCAGCAGGATGGAGACAATGCCATGTTGCCGCCTTTAACCAGGGGCCAGCGCTTAGCTTTACAGGAAATGTCGGCCACTGAGCGTTTCTCGCGCCCGCCTGCACGTTATACAGAGGCAAGCTTGGTTAAGAAACTGGAAGAGCTGGGTATTGGTCGCCCGTCTACCTACGCTCCTACTATTTCAACCATACAAAACCGCGGTTATGTGGTTAAGGAAGAGCGTGAAGGTAAATTACGCAACTTTAGGGTACTTACTTTAAAAGGTGATCATATAACGAAAGAACAAAAATCAGAAAATACCGGTGCCGAGCGCGGCAAATTGTTCCCTACCGATATTGGCGCTGTAGTAAATGATTTCCTGGTACAATATTTTAAAGAAATAGTCGACTTTAATTTTACCGCCAGTGTTGAAAAACAATTTGATGAGATTGCCCAGGGCTTAAAAGAGTGGACAGATATGATCCGCAAATTTTATGATCCTTTTCATAAAGGTGTTCAAAGCACTATTGAAACCGCTGATAAAGCCACAGGCGAGCGTGAATTAGGTGTTCACCCCGAAAGTGGCAAAAAAATGTCGGTACGTATTGGCCGTTACGGTCCCTTTGTACAGGTTGGCGAAAACGCTACAGACGAGAATAAAGAAGAAAAACCACTTTATGCCAGCTTAAGAACCGGCCAAAGTATAGAAACCATCAGCCTTGAAGAAGCTTTGGAGCTATTTAAACTGCCTAAAGTTGTTGGTGAATATGAAGGCAAGATAATGAAAGTTGCTATTGGCCGTTTTGGGCCGTACATCAGTCACAACAGCGCGTTTGTTTCTTTACCAAAGGATATTGATCCGCTGGATGTTACCGAAGAGCAAGCTATCGAGCTGATTGAAGCAAAACGTAAAAAAGATGCCGAGAAGCTGATCAAAGCGTTTGATGAGGATCCGGAAGTAAAAGTATTGAATGGCCGTTGGGGCCCTTACATAGAATTTGGCAAACTAAATGTTAAGATCCCGAAGGATAAGGATCCCCTGACCCTAACTTATGAAGAATGCAAGGCCTTAGCTGATGCCATGCCTAAAGATGCAAAAAAGGGACGCTTTGGTAAAGCGGTTGCTTCTGCAAAACCGGTAGCCAAGAAAGCACCTGCTAAGAAAAAAGCACCGACTAAGAAAAAGTAAGTTATTGGTGAATGCTTGATTAGGTGAATAGTTGTAATAGTAAGTCGTATCGTATTAATATCCAACCACTCACCTAATCAACCCAATCAACCGCTCACTAAATAAATAAAATGATAAAAGACCTCCCCGATAACAGCGTTAAAGATATTGCCATAGCGGTAGCTCTGGAGCGCGAAAGTGTGGAGAGTAAAATCTGGTACGTATACCTCATTAACCTAAAAAATGAGCCTATAGAGAACGTACTTATTACCTCAAAAGGTTATGGTGAAAAGGATGGCGAACAGGTAAAAACCTCTACTTTAAGACACATGATCCCGGTTGTGGGCAGTAAGGGCTTTAAGCTTATCGAGCCTATTGATGAGCAAACCTTCGGCCTTAATAATGAGTATTGGCTCAGTTATTATATCGGCACAAACATCTTCGATAAAAAATTCATTTTCCTGCCAGAGAGCATTGTAGAAATGAATTTCATCAAACTCCCGGTGTTAAATAAACCCGGTGTTATGATATTGTAGTTGCCATTGGTCATTTAGGAAAGCTGGTTTGACGAAGATTGTTTTAACTCTTTAACATAATCAAACAACTCATCATCCACTACTCCCCACTCACTATTAAATATTTCTCAAATAATTATTTGTTGTTATAAATTTTATACATTCATGCAATAAATAAACCTATTCCATGGATAACGGATATACCAGCTTCCGCAAACGTAAAAGTATAATTACAATTGGTTCTGCGCTTGCAGTACTATTAATTATCGCTTATCTTATTGCTAACGGCCGCAAAAAAACAGTGGTTGATCCTGCCTTCGGCAAGTACATCGAATCTTATACAACTGGCGTTATCTCCAAGGAGAGCCCTGTAAGGATCCGTCTTGCCAGTGCGGTGCAGGTTACTCATCAGCAAAACGAAGCGATTAGTAACGATCTTTTTGATTTTTCACCGTCAATAAAAGGTAAAGCATATTGGATTGATGCCCGCACCATTGAATTTCGCCCCGATAAAAAGCTCGATCCCGATAAAAGTTATAGTGCCGAATTTAAATTAGGGAAACTTATCGATGTTCCCTCCGGCTTTAACAAGTTCAAATTTGGTTTCCAGGTAATTAAGCCGGATTTTAACGTTGCATTTAACGGACTGCAAACAGCTACCAGTACATCTGCTGATGAAATGAAACTGGAAGGCGATATCCAAACTTCCGATACGGAAGATCCCGCATTGATTGAAAAGATCATTACCGTAAACTACACATGGCCGGTTAAAATTACCTGGGATCATAATGTTGTTACAAAAACGCATACATTTAAAATAACCGGGCTAAAACGACAATCGGGCGCGGTTACGCCTGTTACCATTAACTGGGATGGCAGTGCTTTAAATGTTGATAAAAAGGGCGATCAGCGTTTTGATGTACCCGCGATAGGCGATTTTAAGGTGCTGAATATTCGTGCAGTGCAGGATAACGACCAATATGTATTGGTACAATTCTCGGATGCTATAATGGTCGGCCAGGAATTGAATGGCCTTATTGGCATCGCAAATATAGGCGATGCGGCCTATACCATTGATGGCAGTATGGTTAAAGTATACGCTTCTGAACGCCTGCAGGGCGATTACAGCGTGTTTGTAAATGAAGGGGTCGAAAATATTGCTCACAAAAAAATCACTAAAACTTATACTGGTAATGTATTTTTTGAAAACCGCCTGCCAAATGTAACTATCCCGGGCAAAGGCGTAATTCTGCCCGATTCGGGTAAATTGATGATGCCTTTTGAAGCCGTGAATCTAAAAGCGGTTGATGTAAGCATCATTAAGATATACGAAAGTAACGTACCACAATACTTCCAGAACAACGATTTTAATGGCGGGCAGGAGTTGCGGCAGGTTGGTAAACCTATTGTACAAAAAACCATCCGGCTGGACAAAGATAAAGGGGTAAACCTGAATAAAAAGAATCGTTTTATGTTGGATCTCGACCAGATGATCCGCACAGAACCCGGCGCTATTTACAGGGTGGTTATAGGCTTCAGGCAGGATTATTCGCTGTACAACTGTAGCTTGGGAGGTACGGTAAAAAAAGACGACGACGAGGGGTATGAAGGTGAGGGAGAATACAGCAATAATGCCAACAAGGTAAGCGACGAAGACGATGATTTTTGGTCGAGATATGATAATTTTTACCCTGAAGGCTACAGCTGGCAGGATAAGGATAACGCCTGCACGCCATCCTACTACACCAAAACACGCTGGGCTACCCGCAATATAATCGCATCAAACATTGGCCTGATTGCCAAACGGGGTAACAATAACAACATGCTGATAGCGGTTACTGATATCATGACCGCCAAACCTATGGATGGTGTGGAATTGCAATTACTCGATTATCAAAAGCAGCTGATCTTAAAAACCACATCAGGATCTGACGGGTTGGCCAACTTTGAACTGAAACGGAAACCATACCTGCTGGTAGCAAAAAAAGGCCGTCAGCGCGGGTATTTAAAACTTGATGATGGAAACTCGCTGCCCCTCTCCCGCTTTAACGTTAGCGGAGAACAGGTTCAAGGCGGATTAAAAGGTTTTCTTTATGGCGAACGTGGTGTTTGGCGCCCCGGCGACAGTATATTTATGACCTTTATACTGGAAGATAAGCTAAAAACCTTGCCAGCCGATCACCCGGTTGAGTTTGAACTGACAGATCCCAACGGAAAACTTTACAGGCGTATCACGCAAACCAAATCATTGGATGGTTTTTATAGTTTCCATACTGCTACAGAAACATCTTCGCCTACCGGGAACTGGACAGCCCGGGTAAAAGTGGGCGGGGTTATTTTTGAGAAAAAGATTAAGGTGGAAACCGTTATGCCAAACCGTTTAAAACTAAGCCTTACGTTTGGCGGCGCTAATGAACTCACCAAAGGCAACAATGCCAACGGCAAACTAAGCGCGCGATGGCTGTTTGGTGGGGCTGCCCAAAACCTGAAAGCCAAAGTTGATGCATTTTTAACACCGCAAACAACCAGCTTTAAAAACTATAAGGATTATGTTTTTGATGATCCTACCCTGGCCTTCAATACCCAAACCCAAACCGTTTTTGATGGCAAGTTAAGTGCTGATGGTAATGCCGATGTTGATGCTAATGTAAACGTAGAGAAACAGGCGCCGGGGCAGCTGCGGGCCAACTTTTTGGTAAAAGTATTTGAACCGGGTGGCAATTTCAGCATACAGCAGGTTACCATGCCATATAATGTTTACCCCGGCTATGTGGGTATCAAAACACCATCTGGCAGCGAACTTTCGGGGATGCTGGTTACCGATAAAGATCACCAGGTTGATATTGCCGATGTTGATGTAAATGGCAACGCTTTTACCGGTACCCGCACTGTTGAATTGGAACTGTACAAAGTACAATGGCGGTGGTGGTGGGATCAAACCGGGGATGAGACGAGCAATTTTACCCAGGACAAATATAACAAGCTCATCAAAACCCAAAATATACAGCTTACAAACGGGCGTGGTAAATGGACATTGCGTATCCCCAAAGCTGATTGGGGGCGCTATCTCATTAAGGTAAAAGACGAACAAACAGGTCACTCAACCGGCAAGATCATTTATGTTGATTGGCCAAACTGGTCGGAAAGGTTGCAGCAAAGTAACCCTACCGAGGCTGCAATGCTCTCCTTTACTTCGGATAAACCTGCATACAAGGTTGGCGAACAGGCTACTTTAACCATCCCTACAGCCGCTGATGGCCGCGCTTTAATCAGCTTTGAAAATGGCAGCAAAGTTTTAAAAACTACCTGGATAGATACTAAAAAAGGGCAAACCCAATATAGTTTTACCGTAGATGCCGAAATGGCGCCTAACGTTTTTGTGAATGTAACCCTGCTGCAAAGACATTCACAAACAATAAACGACCTGCCTATCCGCATGTATGGCGCCATACCGCTTACCGTAAACAACCCCGAAACGATATTGAAGCCGGTTATCAGCATGCCGGATAAGATCAAGCCCGAAACACAATCGGCCATAACGGTATCCGAGGCTTCGGGTAAGGAAATAACCTATACCATTGCTATTGTTGATGAGGGTCTGCTGGATATTACCAATTACAAACTGCCCGATCCGCATGATACCTTTTATGCCCGCGAGGCGCTTGGCGTAAAAACATGGGATCTGTTTGATTATGTGATCGGCGCGTATGGCGGTGGACTGGAACGGATATTAAGTATAGGTGGCGATGGCAACCTGGGCACCAACAAAAATGTATCTGTAAACCGATTTAAGCCGGTTGTGAAATTCATGGGCCCGTTTCACCTTGGTGCAGGCGAAAAGCAAACCACGGCCTTTAAACTACCGCAATATGTAGGTTCTGTAAAGGCAATGGTTGTGGCTGGGCACGATGGTGGCTATGGTATTGCCGAAAAAGTTGTGGCGGTTAAAAAGCCGCTGATGATATTGGCTACTTTACCGCGGGTGTTAGGTCCGGGTGAAAAAGTGCAGCTACCTGTTACTGTTTTCGCTATGGAACCTAATATCAAAACAGTTACAGTATCGGTACAAAGTAATGCGTTCAGTAATCTTGCGGGCAACAATATCAAAACGTTCACTTTTACCAAAACAGGCGATCAGCTGGCAACCTTTGATTTAGATGTAAAGGACTTTGTGGGTGTAGGCAAAGTGAAGATCATCGCCAAAAGCGGATCAGAAACAGCAGCTTATGATGTAGAACTAAATGTGCGTAACCCTAATCCGCCGGTAACCCGCATCTTACAGAAAGAGCTTAAACCGGGTGAAACATGGAGCACCGCTTACCAGGCAATAGGTATAAGCGGCACCAATAAAAACACTATGGAGGTTGCCTCCATCCCACCGCTAAACCTGGATAAACGGCTGGATTACCTGATAGATTATCCTCATGGTTGTGTAGAGCAAACCACGTCGGCAGCCTTCCCACAATTGTATTTGAGCCAATTGCTTGATCTGTCGCCGAGGCAAAAGGCAGAATCAGAAAGGAATATCAAGGCTACTATTGCCAGGCTCAATGGATTCCAGGTACCCGGCGGCGGCTTAAGCTACTGGCCCGATGGCGGCAGTGCAGATGAATGGGGAACCAATTATGCCGGGCACTTTATGCTGGCTGCGCAGGCTAAAGGTTACAGCATGCCTTTAGGATTTATAGCGCAATGGAAAAAATACCAAAAACAAAAAGCCTTGACCTGGGCGCCGGATAGCAGGAGCTTTTATGGCGATGACCTTAACCAGGCGTACCGCCTGTATTTACTTGCTTTAGCCCGCTCACCGGAATTAGGGGCGATGAACCGTTTACGCGAATTTAAATATTTAAGCGTAGAAGCTAAATGGCGCCTGGCCGCTGCATATAAACTGGCCGGCCAACCCGAGATGGGTATAGGGATGATTGCAGGTTTACCAACTACAATAAAACCTTATAATACCATGTACGGCACTTATGGTTCCGACCTGCGGGATGAGGCGATGATATTAGAAACACTTACATTGCTTGGTCAGCAGGCAAAGGCAGCTGCGCAGCTTAAAACTGTAGCTGCAAGGCTTTCGCAGGATGATTGGTATAGTACCCAAACAACCGCCTACTCGCTGATAGCTATTGCGCAATATTGCGGGCAGAATAAATCATCTGGTAAGATGACCTTTAATTTCCAGTCGGGTGCTGCCAGGGCTGATGTTAGTTCACCGTCCTACATTTGGCAAAGCGCCTTAGCTACAAACGGTGGTAAAGTAATGATAAAGAACTTAGGCACAAACAGACTGTATGTGAGGCTGATACAAAAAGGACAGCCATCATCTGGCCTCGACGTGAAAACGTTTATCGATCCGCAGGTTTTACAGATGCGGGTTGGCTACTTTACCCTTGGCGGTAAACCGATCGATCCATCCTCATTGAAACAGGGAACTGACTTTGTGGCACAGGTGAACATTAAAAACCCCGGCAGGCGCGGCAGATATGATAACCTGGCCCTGAGCCAGATCTTCCCATCGGGATGGGAGATATTGAACAGCCGGATGCTGAACAGTGATGAAGCCTTCAAATCATCCCCATCCGACTACAGGGATATCAGGGACGACAGGGTTAACACCTATTTTAGTTTATCCGAAGGCCGCGAGGTTACCTATTACGTAATGCTGAATGCTGCTTATGCGGGCAGGTATTATTTGCCGGCGGTGTATTGCGAGGCGATGTATAACAATTCGATCAATAGTTTGATTAAGGGGCAATGGGTTGATGTGGTGAAGTAGTTGATGCTGCAGACAGCTTATTATGGCGGGTGTGAAATAAGGGGTACTTTGAGAGGCGATACTTACCAGGTTTTTAAAAACCTGGTAAGTCTTTCATTCTACAATCCATCTCATCACAAAGAACCTTTTCACGACGCATTTTAATTGGATATTTTTTCCTTTTTCAGTATATTTGTATGGGTAGCATGCAAAAAGGTTAACACGCTGATTAATCGCCTTGGCTCTTTAAAAAAAAGCAACTCTACAAATAGAAAAAAACAGCACAATCACCTGGTTACCATTCAATTAGATTAAAAACAGCAGTAACACAAAGGGTACTCAAAAGTGATCCAAAAGTATTGCAAAGGTGATCCAAAGGAGTACAAAAGGTGCTTGAACGGTGTGTGTAAAGTATAAATTAATTCGCAAACGCATCCAGCGCAGCGGTTGGTTTACCCGAGTTATCAAAAGCGCCTAAACCATAGCCCTGCCAGTTGTTGTATGACTCCGGCTCCCAATAAAAAACGCCTTTGCCCCCATTGTTATTAACCGATTTTACTTTGCTGATGATATCTGAAAGAAAAGCTTTGCCCTCTGTTGGCGCATCGGCCTCCATCCCTACTTCAACAACCATAACCGGGGTTGAATAACGCGAAATCATATCGTTCATATTGGCTAAACACTGCGTAGTGAGGGTTTGCCAGTTTGTTTTTGATGGATAAAGCGACATGCCTATAATATCCCATTTGGCGCCGTTGGCTTTCAACCCATCAAACATCCAACGGAAAAGATTATTATCATAACCATTGGAGAGATGCACAATTACCTGCGTTGCTGGGCTCACCTCTTTAACTGCCGCGTAACCGCTTTTAACGAGGGCGGCAAAATTAGCCATGCTTTTTGAGGCACGGCCATCCTCCCATAGCATGCCGTCGTTGGTTTCGTTGCCTACCTGTGCCCATACCGGTGTTATACCATTGTCTTTTAGCGTGTTCATCACACTTTTGGTATAATCGTGCAAGGTGGTGGTGAGCGCGGCAAAATCAAGGGCGGCCCAGGCGGCGGGCTTGGTTTGTTTACCAGGATCGGCCCACCAATCGCTGTAATGAAAATCTATCATAATTTTAAAACCCTGAGCCTTTGCACGGTTAGCTTTTGCTACCAGGTCGGCAGTGTTACAGTAACCATCTTTGGGATTAACCCAGGCCCGCAGCCTTATAGCATTAAAACCCAAGCTTTTTAATAATACAAAAAGATCCTGTTGGGTACCGTTCTTATCATAAAACTTAATGCCTTTGGCTTCCATTTCGGTTACCCAGCTGATGTCTGCACCCTTGGCTATGGTTTCTGGTGGTTCAATTATAACTACGGGAGGATTTGTTTTGCCTTTTGAGCAGGAAAAACTCAGACAAAACAGGATCAAAAAACAAGAGCACAAGATCTTATTCATATTAACGCGAATTTTATAGACACGAATTTCACGAATTGAGTCGAATTTCACGAATTAGATCCAAGCGTCATTGCGAGGTACGAAGCAATCCCCGCCTTACAGGGCAGCTTTGCAAATCAGATCTGCATAGTCGGGGATTGCTTCGTACCTACCTATGACGTATTTGCTAAAGAAACTCTTTTGTCATCCTGAACGCAGTGAAGGATCTACTCTCCACCATACTTCTTCGCCCTGTACAGTCTACGAATAGATCCTTCACTGCGTTCAGGATGACAAACCTTTTAAAACGTCATTCCCCCTTCAGAGTTTCGCGGAATTTTACCACTCGTAATGACGGTCTGTTTTTTTATTTTTAGACAACTTCTAAATGCCGTCAGTATTTGTGTTAATTCGACCCAATTCGTGAAATTCGTGTTAATTCCAATTCGTGGAATTCGTGTCAAATTATAGTTTACCTGTTCTTGAAGGAGCGTTAAGTGTAGATACATAATTAAAGCTTTGGGTTTGATCGCCCAGCTGAATCCTAAACTCTCCTGCTTCGGTAACGGTTTTGCTTACATCGTTCACAAAAGCAAGGTCTTTAGGCGTAATTTTAAAGCTTACTGTTTTTGTTTCACCCGGTTTTAGCGAGATTTTATCATAAGCCCTTAAGCGTTTGGTATCCGGCGCTATACTGGCATATAACTGGCTGATATATAACAATACAGATTCTTTACCTTCCAGCTGCCCGGTATTTTTTACGTCAACAGTGATTGTTAACGTTTCATTATCTTTCAGCTCTGGTTTGCTGATGTGCAGGTTATTGTAGCTAAAAGTGGTGTAGCTTAAACCGTAACCAAATTCATACAAAGGATTGTAACCGTGTTTATCATCGGGATTACCATTCTCTAAATTTTTGCGGTAATAGTTGTTTAACGAATTGGTGAAACGCGGATAAGTTATAGGCAACTTACCTGATGGATTTACATCGCCAAACAACACGCCTGCAATGGCATCGCCGCCTTCGTTACCCAACAGGTAAGTCATGAGGGTAGCTGCTGAAAGGCTTTCCGCATCCGTTACAATTCGTGGGCGACCTTCGGCCAATACCAATATTACCGGCTTGCCTGTTTTGGCCAGGGCCTGTGCCAGTTGAATTTGCGCAACCGGCAGGTTAAGGTCATCAATATTACCAACGTTTTCTGTGTACGATAATTCGCCAAGGCAAAGCACAATCGCATCTGCTTTTTGCGCGGCTTTAACGGTCTCGTCAACATTTTGGAGGCTATCAAATGCCGCACCGGCTTCATAGCTTACATTTTCTTTACCAATTTTTTGTTGGATAGCTTCAAGGATGGTATTCTTGCTTGCGGCAAACTTGTCCGACTCATCTCCCTGCCACGTGTAACTCCATCCCCCATCCAATGAACGCATGGTATTGGCCGTAGGGCCGGTTACCAGCACTTTCATGCCTTTTTTAAGGGGAAGTATATGGTTGTTGTTTTTTAACAATGTAATAGCCTCATTAGCGGCTTGTACGCTTACCAACCTGTATTCCTCTGATCCGAACTTTGGATAATCAACAGGATTACCTACCGGGCGCTCAAATAAACCTAATTCGTATTTTACTTTTAAAATGCGGTGCACCGCCTCGTTGATCCGGGTCATTGGTACTTTGCCTTCTTTAACCAGCTCAATCAAATAGGTAAAAAAAGTATAATCATAGGGAACCATGCTCATATCCACACCCGCGTTAACAGCTATCATTACGGCATCTTTTTGAGTAGCCGCTATATGGTGACGATCATGAAGGTATTGGATATCGCGCCAGTCGGTTACCGCAATACCGTCAAAATGAAGTTCGCCGCGCAAAACATCCGTAAGCAGGTATTTGCTGGCATGTACCGGCACACCGTTTATCTCGCCAGAGTTAATCATCAAGGTTTTAGCACCTGCTTTTACAGCTTCGGCAAATGATGGCAAAAAGTACTCGCGCATATAACGGTCTGGAATCCAGGCCGGCGTGCGGTCTTTACCGCTCAATGGGAAGCTATAACCCAGGTAATGTTTCATACAGGCGGCCACATGGTATTTATCGCCCACATCATTACCCTGGTATCCTTTAATAATAGCCGCGCCCATGGTTTTAACCAGGTAGGGATCTTCGCCAAAAGTTTCGTAAATACGTGGCCAAAGCGGCGACTTGCCCAGATCCAATACCGGCGAATAATTCCAGGGAATATAGCTGGCGCGGGTTTCATAGGCGGTTATCTGTCCGGCTTTGTAAGCTATATCCCGGTTAAAGGTAGCAGCAACCGCAATCTCCTGCGGAAACAAAGTACTGCCGGTTGTATAAGTTACGCCATGTATAGCGTCGATGCCATAAATAACCGGGATTTTTAAACGATCCTGACCGGCTGCTTTCTGGATGGCCGAGATCACATCGTACCAATGCTCACGACTGTACGCGTGACCGCTTACATTGAGGATTGAACCCACATGATATTTCATGATAGCTTCCTTTAACTTATCCGCATCCAGCTGATGATCAGTTGCATTTGTTTTTGATACTACATCCGAGGTTACTTCGGTCATCTGGCCTACTTTTTCTTCCAGTGTCATTTTGGCTATCAGCGCATCCACTTTTTTATCGATGGCGCCAACTGATGTGCTTTTTTGAGCCTGTACAGCAGGGGAAATTGCGTTAAGCAAAAGCAAGCTGGCCGCCGTTATGTAAATTTTTCTCATTTGTTTATTTAATTTGAGCTTTCGATATGTTTAATTGGTTGATCCTGGTTTATTTGTATGCTTAATTCGTGTTGTAAGGCTTCTATCGCATTAGCCAGGTAGGCTATTGGGGCATTCCAGTTTATAGTAACCTCGTTAGCGGCATAAGCGTTGGTATCGTCTATATAAGCTTCATCCGGTACTTTAGACGGAACTTTGATCCCGTCCTGCATCCCTGGGTTTGGCCCGCCTGCCAATAAACCGGGGATAGGATCAATCACACCATCACTTGCCGAAGGCCGATGATGCGGGTTCATTGGTGTTTTACTGCCGTAACCGGTTACATAAGAGTATCCTGAAGCATTTCTTCCTAAAAGATAATCAAGGTTGGCCAAAGCATTATTCAGGTATTTTTTATTGTGCGATAATTTATAGGCCTGAATTAATAAAACGCCTTCGTTTGCAGCATCAGAATTACTACCCCAGCCAAAATGTTTTGCAGATTGCGTCATAGGCGTTTGGTAAGCATTGTCATCAACGCCATTGATCAACTCGTCCGCAGTATTCAATAATCTCTTCTTTATCTCCGGCAGCTCATTAAGGGTTTTAACATCCGTGTTTTTTATGAGCGTGTAATACCCCAGTAATTTTACCTGCCCCCAGGCTGGCACCGGCATTTTATCATCAGGAAGCAGGTTAATGTTTTTTAAATAGCTACTGTCATTTGTGCTTACAAATAATTCAGATGCAGCCCAGATAAATTCATCGGTAAAATCATTATCGCCGTAGCCACCGGTAGTTATGGCCGGACTAAATTTCTTATTCATTTCATCCTGCCTGTAAGCTACATTGGGATTTTTTTGAGCCCATATCCAGGCCGTTTTGGCTGCGTTAAGACATGAATCGGCCAAACCTGGCGTTTGTGGTGCAAATTTCTTAAAGATTCTTGAAGCCTGTGCCATAACGGCGGCAAAATCTAATGTTGCAGCTGTACCCTTTTGCACCACGTATCGTGGTGTGCTATCCTTATCGGGCATTTCAAATTTATCAAAAGCCGCATTGGTTAATTTGTGGTAAACGCCGCCATCGTTGGGGTCCTGCATGGTGAGCATCCAGCGTAAGTTCCATAATACCTCGTTCAACAGATCAGGCAGGCCATTTCCGCTTTCCGGGATATTGAGCTTTACCGAATGCATATGGGTGGGAAAATCCTCGTACAACGAAAGCAGGGTACTTGTAGAGATACCGCTGTTTACAACGTATTTATTATAATCCCCCGCATCGTACCAGCCGCCGGGCGACGAAATAACTGTACCGGCAGGTCGTTTTTCGCTTGCGGCAGATGGGTGGATCAATACCTTATTATCCGGATGCCCTTCTGCCCTGGCCCATTTGCCGACATACTTTTGGGTTAAGGGGGTTGATGCCCGCATAAAATAATAGGCTTTGATAACAGCACCCGCCACCTTTTCATGAATGCCATTTTTTATCCTGAAAGGATAGGAATATCCCACACCTGCAATATAAAGCCTGTACTCACCTGGTTTTTCTAATTTGCTAAAATCGGCAATATAGGTTGTTTTACCTGCAAATGAGGGCTGCGCCGATGGCTTCAGGGTACTGCTGAATACGGTATGCTTATTTAAGGTTACAACAGTAAATTTGCCGCTATTACTACTTAATACAATCGCTTTTTTTATGGCACGGGGATAAAAGCCAAGCTGATTCAATCTTATTGGGTTGGATATAGCATCTTTTGTTTGTGCCGATGCGGTTTGCAGGATAAGTATTGTTAAAACAAACAGCACCCCTTTACCGGCTGCATTTTTCCTGGAATTAAATTTTACATGCATTGTATAAACACATTTATAGGTTTTTTTTTGTGTGATATTGGATTTATAAATGTAGGTGTATTTTTTACAATAAGCATAATACTATTATGGCTAATTTGCTTAAAAATATAACACAAAAAACATTCTATAAATACAATTGATTAAGGCTTAACGCAGATAAATAAACCCAACCTTTAAAAACACCAGGCACAATAAAAAAGACCCACCGAAACGGCAGGTCTTTATTTATATTACTGGGTTGAGCCCTAAATTTACAGCGAAAATAATTTATAAGCCAAAGAAAGACTGAACAAGCTTACACGGGTATGAGATGCTTCATTGCCGTAAGCAATTTTATTAAGGCCGCCTTCATATCGCAAGTCAACCGAAAAGCTCCTGATATCCACACCTGCACCTACCTGGATCCCGTAGTTGGCATCCTTGTAATTTAAACTGGTTGCCTCTTTAGTGGCACCACTAAGATTTTGATCTTTATTTATGGCGAATGAAAAAACAGGCCCTCCGTAGAAACGTCCGCCTAAACCAAAAGCGCCAACTTTTGCACCTAATAACAATGGCACATCAAGGCTGGTAAATTTTGCCTTATTAACGTTTCCCTGGTCATCCTTAACATCTATATTTTTTGAAGTAAAATACATTTCAGGCTGAAAATTAAAACCAAGACCACCTACCCTTGCCCATACGCCTGCCAGGTAACCGGCTTTATTGCTATTATCATATTTCCCATTTGACGGAAAGCTGGAGAAGTTTAATCCTGCTTTTGCACCAAAAGAAAAACTTGGCAATACTTGTGCAGATGCCATACCTACGGTTAGCAGGCAAATAGTGAATGTAATTAAGATTGATTTTTTCATTTTTCAAGGGATTATGTTTTTAAAACAAAAATATTATAATAATTAATAAGAGGATGCAAAAGTGGATAATATAGTTGCCACATAAATCAGAAATATCCGGTTTATAAAGCAAGCCCCTAAGCCAAACTTTATAAACCGGATATTATGAATTTTTTTTTCGGCAAAAACAGAACATTTTTATAAATCCCGCAGCTTTTACAGCGCTAACTTGCCCTGGTAATAATCCAGTATTTTATTGTAGATATAACAATCGTAGCGGGCGTTAATAAGGTTTATTTTCGATCTGTCGAGGTTGTTTTTAGCCAGTACAAAATCATATGATGTTAACACACCGGCGTTGAAGCGGATCTCGGCTATCCTGAATGATTCGCCGTATGCTTTTACCTGTTCAACAAGTACGGTATAGCGTTCATAAGCTGACGTCATGTTCAGGTAAGCCTGCTCTACGTTTTGCTTTAAAACTATCTTGGTGTTATTTTCAACATATTTAGCTTCCTGCAGGTTAATTTTAGCTAATGTTACTTTATTTCGATTTTGAAAATAATTCAAAATTGGAATATTTAAAGTAAATCCCACAAATGTGCTGTAGTTACCTTTAAACTGATCGTAAAAGCCAACATTTTTATTGTTGATTTGGAAATTGCTTGAGTATACAGTTGCTATACTACTACCTAATGATAATGTAGGCAGCAATACCCCTTTGGCTACCTTTACGCCTTTATTGGCACTTTGAGTACGCAATTCTGCTGCTTTAACGTAAGCAAGTTGCTGTAAAGCCGTACCATAAACCTGGTCTGATGTAGCATCTGTTTTTGTAGATACGTCCTGAACATTCAGCGGCACAAGCTTAAGGTTTTTATCATAAGGGATATTCAGCATCTGCATCAGGTTTAGTTTTGAAACCTCCAGGGCAGTTTTGGCAGCTACCAGGTTCAATTGATTATCACCATAGGTACCCTTTAAATCGTACAAATCAGATGGCAGCTTATTTGCGCCTTGTTTATCCAATATGCTCAATCGTTCAACCTGCTTTTTTGAAACATCAACCTGGTTGTTAACCTGCGCAAATAATTCGGTATTATCAAGCACCAGCAAATATGCTGTTATCACGTTAATGGTAACCTGGTCTTTAGCCTGCTGAAAATCCATTTTGCCTGCCTGGTAAGCCAGCGATGTTTGCTTAATGTTGTTTAAATTGGTAAAGCCGCCAAGTAATGCCAGGTTACTGTTAACACCATAATTTCCAGATTGAGTTGATGTTGTTACCGGATTACTGGTAGTGGGGTCAACGTATCGTCCTGTATTAAAATTGTAGGTCGCTTGTCCATTCAATGTTGGCAGCAAGTATTCCTTTGCCTGTTTGTAGCCAACATTCAGCCGTTCCATTGCCAGCTCGCTTTTCTTTACATCGAGGTTATTTTTTATAGCAATATCCACACACTGATTAATGGAAAGAACAGAATCTGTTTGTGCCTGTACCTGTGTTGCCGACAGCGCAATCAAACCAAAAAATATAAATTTAAAATATCGCATTACTATATGATGATCAGAGTTGTTTTGAGGATTCTATTTTGCCGTCGAGCAGGTTGATGATACGCGTACCATATTCAGCATTTTTTTCGGAATGTGTTACCTGGATGATAGTTACTTTATCTTCCCTGTTCAGCTTGCGGAAAAGTTCCATGATCTCCTCTCCTTGTTTAGAGTTAAGGTTACCGGTAGGCTCATCGGCCAATAACAATTTTGGTTTGGCTATCAATGCACGTGCAATACCTACCAACTGCTGCTGACCGCCTGATAATTGCGCGGGGAACAGATCTTTTTTACCTACGATATTAAACTTATCCAATATATCGGCTACCATGGCTTTACGTTCGCTGCTTTTAAAATCCTGGTAGATAAGCGGGGTTTCGATGTTTTCATAAACGGTAAGCTCATCAATTAAATGGTAAGCCTGGAAAACAAAGCCGATGTATTGTTTATATAAAGCAGAACGCTGTTTTTCTTTAAGCTGATGTACAGCGTGACCGGCGAAATAGTGATAGCCATCTGAAGGTTCATCAAGCATGCCGATAACATTTAGTAAAGTTGATTTACCCGAACCTGAAGGACCCATTATCGAAATAAATTCGCCTTCATCAACTTCAAGGCTCAAGTCATTAAGTACATAATTTTTAAGTCCGCTTACCTGGTAGTGTTTTGAAATATGCTGAAGTGATAACATTTTTAGTTGGTGGATTTGTGGGTTGGTGAATTAGTGATTTGCATTTTAGTTAAAGCAATAATAGTGATCATTTTAATATTAAAGTATCAATAATATACCAAACTTTCAATATATTGATTATTAACACATTAGGCCAAAAGAGGCAAACAAAAACTGTACGTTTATGTAACACGGTGCGTACGTTTATGATACAGTGAAAGGTGAAAGGTGAAAGGTGAAAGGTGAAAGGTGAAAGGTGAAAGGTGAAAGGTGAAAGGTGAAAGGTGAAAGGTGAAAGGTGAAAGGTGAAAGGTGAAAGGTGAAAGGTGAAAGGTGAAAGGTGAATCAACCCGGCAAAAAAATTTGCCTGGTTGATTCACCTGAAAAAAACCTTTTACCTTTCACCTTTAGCCTTTCGCCTCAATTATTCGCTTCTTAAACTTTTAACCGGGTTACTCGTGGCTGCGCGGATGGCCTGGAAGCTGATGGTACCAAGGGCGATAACCAGGGCCAGGATACCGGCTATGGCGAATATCCACCAGCTGATATCAATGCGGTAGGCAAAGCCCTTCAGCCAATAATAATGCATAAAGAGGCCTGCAATGGGCGAAGCCACAAGGAAAGATATGGCTACAAGTACAAGAAAATCTTTTGATAGCAGGTTTACAATACCCGGCACGGTGGCTCCTAATACCTTACGGATGCCTATTTCGCGGGTGCGCTGCAATGTGCTGTAAGATGCCAAACCTAACAGGCCAAGGCACGATATAAATATGGCCAGCACAGCAAAATTGAGAAATAATTTACCAAAGCGCTGCTCGGCACGGTATTGCCTGTCAAAAAATTCATCTAAAAAGTAATAGTTGAATGGTCTTTTAGGTATAAATGTTTTCCATTTATTTTCGATAGCCGCAAGCGTAGCCGGTGTATTTTGTGATGACATTTTTACCGAAATAAGGCCCAGGTTTTTCAGTTCGATGCGCATGCTCAACGGTTTTATAACTTCCTGCAACGAACGGAAATGAAAATCCTTCATCACGCCTACTATTTTACCCTCGCGGCCCCATTGTTTAAAGCGCCTGCCTATGGCCTGTTGCGGCGAACTGTAGCCAAATAGTTTAACCGCGGCTTCATTTAATAACATAGCCTGGGCTGTATCCGTACCAAATTCCCGTGAAAACGCGCGACCAGCCACCATTTTAATTTTAAACTGGTTCACATAATCCCAATCAACAAAATAAAGGTCGAGGTTGGCTATTTGTAAATCGCCCTTTTTGTTTTCAATCTCTGAATAAGCACCCGGATTGCCCCCACCAGGCACACTTGATGAGTTTGCTGTTGACTTTACACCTGGTATTGTTGCAATAGCCTCCTTTAATGCATTACCTGCCGGGTCGCCATTGGTATCCAGGATCAGCATCTGATCTTTAGCAAAACCAAGGTCGCGGTTTTGCATGAAACTCATCTGCGTGTAAACAACAATAGTACCTATAATTAAAGCGATAGAAATGGTAAACTGGGCAATAACCAGCGTTTTGCGTAAGGCATTACCTTTATTGCCGCTGCTAAACCGGCCCTTTAATACCGAAACCGGTTTAAATGCCGATAATACCAAAGCAGGGTACAAACCGGCAATTAAACCAATGCCTACAGAGGTAATAAATAACAGTGTTATATAATACCAATTGGAGAAAATACCTGCACTTATAGTTTTGCCGGCCAACTGGTTAAATAATGGCAAAAACAATACGGACAATACAATGGTGAGCAAAAAGGCGATGAGGCACAATATTACAGATTCGTCAATGAACTGGCGGGCAAGCTGCGATCTTTCGGCGCCTACAACTTTGCGGATGCCTACTTCTTTTGCGCGCTCAACCGAACGGGCGGTAGTAAGGTTTACAAAATTAACACAGGCTATCAGCAATATAAAAATTGCTACTATTGCAAACACATATACATTGGTTATGCTGCCGGATTCCTGCCCGCTACGTGTTGAACGCAGGTAAACCGACTTCAATGGCTCTAACAGCAATTTGTAAAACATCTGCTGTTTCTTTTCTTCAGCGCCATTCCTGCGCTCTAAAAATGCAGGCAGCTGCGCTTCAAGCCTTTTAGGGTTTGTGCCCGGTTTTAACAGCAGGTAGCTTGATGCCCCAAAATTGCCCCACTGATTATCCAATCCTTTATTGAATTTTTGCGTGAGCGACACCATCGAGATCAGCATATCAGCCTTAATCTGCGAGTTTTCGGGGATATCTTTCATTACACCGGTTACCTTAGCAGGTATAGCATCGCCTGTTAACAGTACTGTTTGCCCGACAGGGTCGGTATTACCAAAATACTTTTTAGCTGCCGACTCTGAAAATACAATTGTGGCTATCTCGGATAATGCAGTTTTAGGATCGCCTTTTATCAGCTTAAAATCAAAAACTTTAAAAAAACTGGAATCTGCAAAAGCCGACCTCTCCTCCTGGAATTTTACATTTCCCCTCCGCACCAAAAAACTACCACCACTTATGCGCACAAACGACTCAACTTCGGGAAAATCGGCTTTAATATTTGGCGCAAACGGCCAGGCGGTAACACCAGTGTTAATGGTTTCGGTAGGTGTTTTGATATCAGTTACCAGGCGGTAGATCCTATCGGCCTTGCTATGCATATTATCATAACTTAGCTCAAAACCTACATACATAAATATGAAAAAACAGGCCGTTATCCCTATAGACAGGCCTGTTACATTGATAAAGGAAAACACTTTATGTTTCCAAAGATTACGCAAAGCGATCTTGAAATAGTTTTTTATCATCTTATTGGTTCATTAGTTCATTTGTTCACTGGTTCATTGGTGACATTGTTTATTAATTCACAGGTAATATTAGTTACTATAGCTTTGAACAGGCAAACACCAATGAACTAATGAACCAGTGAACCAATGAACAAATCATTCGCTTCTCAGGCTTTTCACAGGATTGGCTGTGGCTGCTTTAATTGATTGAAAACTTACCGTTGCAAAAGCTATGATTACCGAAACTCCACCGGCTATGGCAAATACCCACCAATCGATATTAATACGGTAGGCAAAATCCTGGAGCCATTTATTCATTGCAAAAAAAGCTATCGGCCAGGCTATTATATTGGCTATAAATACCAGCTTAATAAAATGACTGGAAAGCAGTAAAACAATGTTTTGAACAGATGCTCCTAATACTTTACGAACGCCTATCTCTTTAATTCGTTTTTCGGCTGAGTAAGACGCCAGACCAAATAAGCCCAGGCATGATATAATAATGATAAGGCCGGCAAGGATACTTACCACATTACTAACCTGGTTATCCACCCGGTAAACTTCGGTAAAATGATCGTCTAAAAATTGGTATTCAAACGGAATATCGGGAAAAGTGCTTGTCCAGGTAGCTTTAATAAAGGCAAGTGCTTCTGTAGTTCTGGCACCATTTATTTTGACAGACATGGTATTAAAACCCCAATCCTGCTGACTAACCATAAACATCGTTTCAATTTTATAATGAAGCGAATTGAAATTAAAGTCCTTGGCTATACCTGTTATTCTACCCAAAGAATCATACCCAAAACGCTGACCAAGCAACGAACTAACCGGCATGTTTTTATGATCCTTTAATAGCTCATGGGCTAAAGCCTCATTAATAATGTACTCTTTGCCGTTGGTTGTTTTTTCTTTAGAGAAGTTGCTACCCGCAACTATTTTCATCTTATAGAAACTGACATAGTCGTGGTCCACAATTAATTGGGTTGAGGTAAGTTCCCGTACCGGCGAATCGTTCATCTTAAATCTTATGCCTGATTGATCTAAATGACTACCCAATTGATCCTGTGAACCGGTAACGCCCTGTATCAGTGAATTATTTAATAACTCATCTTTAATAAGCGCGTATTTTGCCGGTGTAACCATGTTAAGCGGAACATTAACTACCTGGTCGCGGCTAAACCCAGGGTCCTTTTTTTGCATAAAGCGTAACTGCTTAATAACAAATATGGTAGCTATCATTAATACAATAGCGCTGGTAAACTGCCCCACTACAAGGACATTGCGAAGCGATCCCTTGTTTTTGCCTGTTTCTACCGCGCCTTTTAATACTTTAACCGGTTGAAAAGAAGAAAGAAATACAGCGGGATAGATACCAGAAATTAACCCAATAAAAATGGTTGCTATAAAAACAGCCGCTATAAGCCCCCAATTATTTGTTAACGGTAAACTGATGTCGCGCTGGCTTAAGGTGTTAATATAGGGCAATACAATGGAAACAAACACACCAGCAAACACAAGCGCTATTATTGAAAGCAGCACTGTTTCGCCTAAAAACTGAACAGCCAGTTGAAAACGCCGGGCTCCAATTGATTTTCGTACCCCTACTTCTTTAGCACGTTCCGCCGATCTTGCGGTAGATAAATTGATAAAATTTACACAGGCTATAGCCAGCACAATCAGTGCTATCATGGCAAAAAGATTGGTAAGCTTTTGATCAAATTTTTGGTAATTTATATAATCCAATCCTATATCCGCAGAGTTTGCATGAACATCTTTTAGTGATAACAAAAACAGGTCATAAAATTTCCAGTTATCCTTATTCATATACTTTTTTTGATAGGCCGGAAACTTTTTCTCGAGCGCTTTTACATCGGTACCTGGCGCAAGTTCAAAATAAGTATTCAACCAATTACCTCCCCATGCGTTATACATCCATGGTTTCATGATGGTATTAAAAGAAAACAACGCATCAAATTGTAACTGTGAATTTTGGGGGATGTTGGCCAATATTCCGGTTACGGCATAACTTGTAGTATCATCGCCGTAATGGGTAATGGTTTTACCCATGGGGTCTTGTTTACCAAATATTTTTTGCGCGGCTTCCTGTGTTAGCAAAACGCTGTGTGGTTTCAATAAAGCTGTTTTCCTGTCTCCTGTTATCAGCTTAAATTCAAACATATCCATGAAGGTAGAATCAACAAAAAACACCTGCGGCGAAAATATTTTCTTTTGCCCATAAGTGATCTGAAACTTTTGTTGCCAGCGTATGCGTGTGAAATTTTTTATTTCGGGAAATTCACTTTTAATCGACGGCCCCATCGGGAACATTGATAAAGCAACTTTTTGTGAAGCTGTCATCCCCGGAAATTTCTGCACCTCGTTTAAGCGGTAGATATTTTTAGTGTGCATGCTGTCAAAGCTCTTTTCATAGAGCACAAAAAGCATAATAACTATGCAGGCGGCCATCCCGATAGAGAGGCCGATAATATTAATAGCCGAGAAAACCTTATTCTTCCAGATATTTCTCCACGCTATTTTGAAATAGTTCTTTATCATTTTATTTAGTTATTAGTCCTTTTCGCTTTGAGTCTTTTGCTTTAAGCTTTCTGCCCTACCTTTCGCTTTTTACCTTTCGCCTTTAGCCTTCTTCCTACTCGCTCCTCAAACTCTTAACCGGATTGGCCAGTGATGCCATTACAGACCGGTATCCTACCGTTATTGTAGCAATAATAAATGTTAACAGTATCGACTCCAGAAATATAACCGGGCCAATGGTTATCCGGTATTGAAAATCTTTCAGGTAATTATGCATGGCCCACCAGGCTAATGGCGCGGCTATTACAAAGGCTATCAGCAGCAAAAAGGTAAACTCCCTGCCAAACAACCAAAGGATATTCTTTATTTCGGCTCCAAGCACTTTACGAACGCCAATCTCTTTGGTTTTACGTACCGCCATAAACGATACTAAACCATATAGACCCAGGCAGCCTATAACTATGGCAATGCCGGCGAAAGCTTCAATTAGCGTAAGCAGGATATTATCCATCTCGTAAAACTTTTTGATGCTATCATCCAAAAACTGGTATGAATAAAGTTCTTCGGGGAAAGTCTGGTTCCAGATCTTTTCGAAAGATGCCAGCGAACTCTTTGCATTACGCATGTTTATTTTGATGGCAACAGTTGAATAGTTGTTAAAATTTGGCATAATACATACCGGCGAAATTTCGCTATGGAACGAGTAATTGTAAAAATCCTTAACCACTCCTACTATCGGTGCAGTAGTATGTTTGCCGTTTATCGATAGCGTTTTGCCAATAACGTCCTGTGGTTTTAAATGAAGTTTTTTAACAAAGGTTTCATTCACCACAAACTCCTTTGTTGTATCGGCACGGAAAAAATTACGACCCGCAACCAATTTTAAACTAAATGTTGAAAGGTAATTTTCGTCCGCAGTTTTGGTATTGATGCCCCAGTGCTCTTCTTCGGCGCGATGATCATAATTAACGCCGGTGGTATTATTTGATTGTGAAGCAGGCGGACGATAACAATACGACACCTTTTCTACTCCCTGAACTTCGTTCAGTCGATTTTTCATGGTGCTTAGTTTTGTCTTATCATTTGATGGCACTGGCAGTAAAACTATACCATCTTTCCTGAAGCCCAGATCGGCAGTTTGCGAGTAATGTAATTGCGATACAATAATGATAGTGCCAATAATTAATACCTGCGAAATAGCAAATTGTGTTACCACCAAAATACGGCGTAATGAAAAGCCGCCAACGTGTTCTTGCGATAGCTTGCTTTTTAGGGCCATAATAGGCTGAAACCTGGCTAACACCAAACCGGGATAAGAGCCGGAAAGGAAAACCACCGCAATACCTATCAGAACAATAAAAACCGATAGCCAGGCAATATTAAATTGCATTTCTGATTGGAACAAATGGTTTATTGCAGGTAAAGCCACATATGATATCCCTACCGCTAAAACAACCGCTACAACCGTTATTAAAGCAGTTTCGGCTATAAACTGCCAAAAAAGCTGATGAGGCAGGCTGCCCAATACTTTGCGGATCCCAACTTCTTTTGAGCGGTTAAGTGCCTGTGCTGTTGCCAGGTTTACAAAATTTACACAGGCGGTAATAATCAGGAATATACCTATAAAAAATAACGCCCATAAATACTTTTTATCTGCGTAACCGTCAAGCTCGGCATTAAAGTGAATATCGCTAATAGGTTGTAGTTTAAAAAACCACACTTTCAGATCGCGGCCAGTGTAGTGCTTTTTAACAATTTCGGCCAAAGCCTTTTCGCCCTGGGTTTTAGATACGCCGGTTTTAAGCTTTGTAAATGCCTCGCTCCCACTGTATACACCGCCCCAGTTGTCTTCCCGGCGCTTATCTGTATATTCAGCCATGCTGCCATATGATAAATAGATCTGCTGCCGGCGGTCGGTATTGGCTGGTATATCTTTTAAAATACCGGTAATGGTAAAATTCACTTTATTATCAAGGCGAATCACCTTACCCATGGCATTATCGTTGCCAAAGTATTTATGCGCCATTTTTTCGGTAACAATGGCTTCGCCAGGCGCTACCAATGCCGTTTTTTTATCTCCTTTTAACAACGGAAAATTCAATATATCAAAGTATGGGGTTTCGGCAAAAGCCACGCCATCTTCTTCCTCAAACTTTTTAACATCGTTGCCCTTTGTGATCGTGATCAGGGGTCGATGAAAGTTTATTACCCTTGCTGTTTTTTCGCCCAGGGTAAAATCGTTTCTGAATGTTTTTCCTAGAGGCTGGGGCACTCCGTTTGATTTATCAATCCCCTCATCATGCCACTCGGTATACAAACGAAAAACCCTCTCCGGATCTTTATGAAAAGTATCAAAGCTGAGGTGATAGGTTATCAGGGTAAAAATCAAAATGCCGCAGGCAATGCCGAGCGCCAAACCAGTAACACTAATAGCTGCGTAAGCTTTATTACGCTTTAAATTTCTCCAGGCTATTTTTATATAGTTCTTTATCATAATATTAGTTTTATTGGTTCACTGGTTCATTAGTTCATTGGTCTTGTCTGGTTGGTAAATTCATCGGTTTTATTAACTTCTGCATCCATCATGCGTTCAATTATGCAAGCTTTGCCGCTTCCCACCAATGAACCAGTGAACTAATGAACCAATGAACGTCTAGTCGCTTCTCAAACTCTTAACAGGATTAGTCAACGCGGCTTTTATGGCCTGGAAACTAACTGTTGCCAGGGCTATCAGCATGGCTAATACCCCTGCAATGGCAAACACCCACCAATGTATAGTTATACGGTACTGGTAATTTTGCAGCCATTTGGCTATGGCCCACCAGGCTACCGGGAAGGCTATCAGGCATGAAATACCTACCAGCTTTAAAAAATCCTTTGATAACAAACCTGTTAAATCCGCAACTGTGGCACCCAATACCTTGCGGATTCCTATTTCCTTTATCCTGCGTTCGGCGGTATAGGCAGCAAGACCGAATAAGCCAAGACATGATATGAATATTGCCAGGGACGCAAAAACACCTGCCAGATTGCCGGTTAGGGTTTCGGTTATAAACAGTTGGTTAAAATCCTCATCAATAAACTTGTATTCAAAAGGGTAGCCCGGGTTATTATCTTTTAAAACATCCCCTGTTTTGTTTAATGCTTCTTTTAGGTTTACACCGGCCTTTAACCTTACACTTAAAACCCTTGTACCTTCGGGATGGCTATATAGCAAAAGCGGAGCGCCCGATATGTACATATCGTTGTACAAAAAATCTTTAATGATGCCGGTTATTGTAAGCACTTTATTACCGCCCTCCCTTATTATCCCTCCTACGTGGCCCTCTTTCCCCATTTGCCTGGCAAATGCTTCATTGATGATCACATTATTGCTATCAAGTTTTGGATCGGCATAAAAATCCCTGCCCGATGTTAGCTTCATACCCATGGTTTTTACAAACTGCGGACTAACATTTTCCCACGTGATTAGTGGATTTTTGGATGCATCCTTACCTTTCCATGCGTAGTTATCGGTATTATTCCAGATCTGTACTACCGGGTATTCACTTAAAGCAGCATCCTCAACAAATCCTGATTGTTTTAAATCATTATATATTCCTGCAAAATGATCGGTTAATTTGCCTTGTGCATTAATATAGATCAGGTTACTTTTATTATAACCAAGCGCCCTGTTTTTTACATGCTGAATTTGCTGGTATATAACCACCGTACCTATAATGAGTATAATGGAAACAGAAAACTGCATAACAACCAGGCCTTGCCTGATGAAGCCGGCACCGGTACCCGACTTAAGTTTCATGCTTTTTAATACCGTTACCGGGTTAAAGGATGAAAGATAAAATGCCGGGTAGCTACCTGCCAGTAAACCGGTAACCCCGCCTATTGCAACCAGGTAAATAAGATGGCCGGATTCAAATACATTGACCGACAAATCTTTTTGTACCAGGTTGTTAAATGAAGGCAGCGCCATATAAATTAACCCTACAGCTATTACTACAGCAATAAACGACATTATAACAGCTTCACCTATAAACTGACCAATCAGCTTTCCTTTACCTGCACCCATTACCTTGCGGACCCCTACTTCTTTAGCTCGTTTCTCTGATCGCGCGGTGGACAGATTCATGAAGTTGATGCAGGCGATAATTAAAATAATGAAAGCTATGGCTGCAAAAAGCCGTACATATTCTATCCTGCCGCCATCCATTTTACCATTGGTGAAATTATCGTACAGGTTCCAATCGTTCATAGCAAAAACGAATGCTTGTGTTTTATTACCGGTCTTTTTTGTACCAAGATAGGTTGATAGCTTTTTATTAACCACGCTCACATCCGCCGATGGTTCCAGCTCAACATAGGTGCGCGCCCAGTTGGCGCCCCAATCCTGCATCCAGGGCATTTTATGGTCGATATTTGTTAACGGAGCAAGCCAGTGAAACTGCAGGGTGGAGTTTTTTGGCAGATCTTTAAATACCCCGGTTACAGTAAAATCCTGCTCATTATTCATCCTCAAGGTTTTGCCTACCGGATCGGTATTACCAAAAAATTTCTTAGCCATGAGCTCGCTAATTACAACCGAATGGATCTGCTGCAGCGCATTTGCACTTTTCCCATATACAAAAGGCATATTAAGTATTGGTAATATTTCTGCATCGGCATAACTGCCGGGTTCATTAATTGCCTTATCGCCAAGTGAAAATAGCTGGTGATCACTTCCCGCTGTACGGGCCGCGTTTTTGATACCGGGGATGTCGGCCTTTAAAGCTTTGGCCATAGGGCCCGGCGTAGCACGGAAGGTGGATGTTTTACCGTTGTAGGTTTGGTTTTCGAAAACAGTATAAAGGTTGTTACGCTTCTCAAAATTATGATTAAAGGTCATTTCATCCTGCACCCATAAAAATATCATAGATGCACAGGCTATACCTATAGCCAGGCCCGCAATATTTAAAAAACTATGCGCCTTATTATTAAACAAGACGCGAAGTGCGGTTTTAAAATAGTTCTTTATCATAATGATTAAATTTTAAACCCTAAATTGACTTCCTCTTTTCAATGACCAATGACCAATGACCAATGACCAATGACCAATGACCAATGACTAATGACCAATGACTAATGACGAAATTACTCGCTCCTCAAACTCTTCACCGGGTTTGCCACTGCAGCGCGTACCGCTTTATAACCAACGGTTACCCAGGCAATAATTACCGATGTGCCGATAGCTAACAGGAATACCCAGGCATTGAGTGATATGCGGTAAGCAAAGTTTTGAAGCCAGCCCGTCATTACATACCAGGCCAAAGGCATGGCTATTACAAAGGATATTACAATAAGCACTATAAACTCCTTAGAGAACAGGTAAACAATACTGCTTACCGAGGCCCCTAATACCTTGCGGATACCAACCTCTTTGGTTCGCTGTACAGCCATAAACGATACCAGGCCATATAAACCCAGGCACGATATAAAAATGGCTATGCCAGCAAATATTTTATAAACCAGGGCCATCTGGTTTTCCGATTGATAAAATTTAGCAATATTCTCATCCAGGAAATATCCGTTGTAGGCATATTGCGGATAAGTGTTCTCCCACATTTTTTGCAGGTCGGCAACCGTTTTGCTTAGTGTTTTGGTTTGAACCTTGATAGCTACAATGCCTTCAAATTTTTTGGCCGCGCTTATTACAATTGGTTTTACGGTTTCGCGCAGCGAATTAGTTTTAAAATCCTTAACCACACCGGTTATCGGCATCCATTTACCGCCGCCAAGGCGTACGGTTTTGCCAATGGCGTTTTCGGCATTTTGAATACCCAGTTTATGAATAAAAGTCTCGTTAACTACTACCTGACGCGCGGTATCGCTTACATCATAACCCTTACCAGCTGTAAATTGCAGACCGAAAGTTTTAAAATAGTCCGCATCGCCAAATTTTAAATAGGTATTAAAGCCGTTATCTTTTGTGGAGTTATTAAAGTTGAAATTGGTACCCCAGTTGTTTTCTGACGATGGCGCATCTGAGGCAAAACTTACTGATTTTACAGCCGGGTTTTGCAGTAACTGTTGTTTAAAAGAGGTTATTTTTCCCAAGCTGATGCTATCAGTATACCCGGGAATAATCAGTAATGCTTCCTTATTAAAACCCAGATCGGCCTTATTTACATAATCCATCTGGTTCACGGCTACGATGGTGCCGATAATAAGCAATTGCGAAATTGCGAACTGCGCAACCACTAATGCTCTGCGCAGGGGGATTCCCCCTATTGAGGCTGCAGTAATTTTGTTTTTTAAAGCCAGTACCGGTTTAAAGCCCGATACCACTAAAGCCGGATAGATTCCGGATAAAAGGATAACGATCACCATAACAGCCGCTAAAAACAACATATTCTGAACATTGAATAAACCAATGCTTTCCGGAACATTAGCAATGTTTTTGAGTTGTGGTAATGCTAATTTGGCTACCGCAAGTGCCAGTATTACCGAGAATAAAACAACAAGCATTGTTTCGCCAATAACCTGGGCTATCAGTTGCTTGCGGGTACTGCCTAAAACCTTACGGATACCAACCTCTTTTGAGCGCCCTACTGATTGCGCTGTCGACAGGTTAATAAAGTTTATAGATGCCATGATAATAATAAGCACTGCTATAAATGAAAGCGTACGTAAGGTGGCATAACTCATGGTATGATCGGCAAGCGGGTTGCCAAAGCGGGTATCAAAATGAAAAAGTGATAAGGGTTGGGCGAGTAAATGAGTTTCGGAAATTCCTTTTTTGTAATGCTTAGTCGAAAAGGTTTTCAACTGTGCGCTCACATTATCCGAACTAATGTTTGATGGGAACAGCATAAATACCTGGTGGTTACTGCTGGTTGATCCCCATCCATCGTTATAGTTATAATCTACCGGATGCTGTTTCCAGGTAACAAACGATACCATTATCTTGAATGGAAAATCGCTGTTTACCGGTACATCTTCAATTACACCGGCGATTTTGAGCGTGAGTACATTATCCATTTTAAGAATCTTGCCAATCACGTTTTTCCAGTCGCCAAAGTATTTGATAGCAGTACTTTTATCAATCACCACCATATCCGGGTCTTTCAAAACAGAGGCACTCCCAGCCAGCCATTTTGAACTGAAAATGTCAAAAAACTGTGGTTCGATAAAAAGGACGCCAAGGTTCTCGGTGAATTTCTTATCACCATTGTTGCTGCCTGCACCTTCAGGTACCGTTATCTGGCTGCCATAGCTGCTGTTTACAGCCGCTACTTTTGCCTGCGGAAAATCCAAACGCAAAGCTTCGGTAGCGGGCACTGCAATACCTGGGTTATAAGTAAGATCAGCTTCATGCTTCTCCTGGGTTACAATGTGGTATATATTTTTGAAATTGGGTTGATAGGTATCAAAACTCAATTCAAATTTGATAATCACAAAAATGAGTAAACAAGCTGCAATGCCTACAGTTAACCCGGCTACGTTAATGCTTGAATAAGCTTTATGCCTGACTATGTTTCGCCAGGCAATTTTGATATAATTTTTGATCATATTATCTGCAGATTTTGATACGTAGTTTAAAACATATACCAAAACAGCAAATATCTAATAATCAATATATTAACATAAGTTAACAATACGAATGTGTTCGTAAGTGTAACAGTGGGTGTACGGTAATGATACAGTGAAAAGGTGAGTAAGGGTTTTTAGACAAAGGAGCAAAGACTTTCAGACAAAGGATAAAAGAGTAAAACGAGGGACAAAAGAAGACAAACACATCTTTATCCCGAAATTCCTTCGTCCAAAAGTCTTTGCTCCTTGCTCTAAAAGTCTTTTGTCTGAAAGTCCATTGTCCTTCGTCCAAAAGTCTTTCACCTAAAATTATTCATTCCTCAAACTATTTACCGGGTTGGCCATTGCAGCTTTAAGTGATTGATAACTTACCGTTACAAATGCAATGAGCATGGCAATAACAGCAGCAAGTGCAAATACCCACCATTGAATAGCTATGCGGTAAGCAAAATCCTGCAGGTATTTGCTCATCATGAGCCAGGCTATCGGTGAAGCCACTACAATAGCGATGAGCACCAATTTAATAAAATCGACAGAAAGCAAGCCGGTAATGTTTGCCACCGATGCACCAAGTACCTTACGAATACCGATCTCTTTGGTACGCTGGATAGTAAGCAGTGAGATCAGCCCTAAAAGGCCAAGACAGCTGATAAAAATCGCTATTATAGCGCTCGATGTGATAAGCTTATTTAACAGGTCTTCCTTTTGATAAAAACCGGCTATTTGCTCATCCAGAAAACTATATTCAAAAACGTTATCAGGAAACACCGATTGCCATATTTTTTGCACCTGGGCCAAAGCCTCAGCGCGGTTTTTCATATCTATCCTGATACCGGCATATTGATAGGCACTACGAAAGGTACTGATATACGTTGGTTCAATGGCTTTGTATAATGATTTGGCATGAAAATCTTTCACTACGCCAACAATAGTACCAGGGATCTCAGAGAGATCGCCGGCCGTAAATTTGCGACCGATGATCTGCCGCGGATCTTTTACGCCTAATTTTTGCATGAGTTGTTCGTTCACCAGGTATTCTTTAGCCGAATCAGCTTCGGCAATGTTCCTCCCGGCAATGATACAGAGACCGAAAGTTTTAGCATATCCGGCGTCGCCCATAACGGTACGCCCAACAAATTTTTCCCATTCACGACCATCGTATTTTATCGAGCCGCCTTTATCCGCGGTTGATGATGGCGCCCGGTAGCAAAAAGAAACAGCGCTGATACCCGGATTGGCCAATAACTGGTTACGTAGAAAATCTGTTTTACCCTTATCAAAATCGGGCAATGGCAGTATGATCACCCCGGTTTTGTTAAAGCCAAGGTCGGCAGTTTTAAGGTAACGCACCTGCATGGTAATAATGATAGTGCCTATGATGAGCACCTGTGCTATGACATTTTGAACAACTATCAAACATCTACGGCTAAATCCGGCAGATTGCGAGTGGCCATTCCCCTGGCTTTTCAATGCGTTCACCGGTTTAAACCTGCTCAAAACTAAGGCAGGGTAAAAACCTGCTGCTATAGTGATGATCGCTACTGAGAGTGCTATAAAGACAAACAGCGCTTTATCCTGCACAAAATTAAAAGTAAGTGTTGTTTGTAGCCAGGAGTTTAAAACAGGTAAAAACAGCCACACGGATACTACAGCCAATAAACCGGCAGATAAAACTATCAATGAAGTTTCGGCAACAAACTGGATAAATATTGCCGATGGCGTACTCCCTAAAACCTTGCGGGTACCAATTTCTTTGGCCCGCTTAAAACTTTGCGCGGTTGCCATGTTGATGAAGTTAACGCAGGCTATAACGATAAGCAGTAAACCTACAATGCCAAGCGTGGTCAGCAGCGACTTCTGTATCACTCCGCTGTACCTGCCATCGAAATGCACTTCATTAATGGGTTGTAAAATATACTTGAAAATTTTTGCCGCGTCCTTATCCTGAACTTTGGTTATGGCTGCTTCGACCGTTTTTGGTGAAAGCTTTGGTGGCAAAGACAGAAAAATCACATTTCGCGAGTCTTCCCAGGACCAACTCTCCTGGAAATCCTTTTGAACATCCGGGTAAAGTGTTTTAATGGCCGTGAGCGATAAAAACATATCGCATTTAAAATCAGTATTGTCTACGTTATCCGCCAGTACTCCCGTTATTTTAAAGTTATGCTTACTATCCAGGCTAATTACCCGGCCAACTGCATCATCTGTACCAAAATATTTTTGAGCCAGCTTATGGGTAATAACTGCATTGTCGGGGTCATTAAAAGCAGTTTTGGGGCTGCCGCCAAGCCATTTATAATCAAGCATATTAAACCAATGCTTATCGGTAAGGCCAACATTTTCTTTTTCATAAAACAACTTCTTCCCCGCACCATCCTTTTGCGGCACCGAGATGGTAAACGATCGTTTTTGAACAAGTATGGCCGCGTCCTTTATCCGCGGCAGCTCGGCTTTGATAGCGCGTACTAAAACCATTGGCGCGCCGCGTTCATAAAGCGTGCTGCTATCCTCAAGGTGCACCTGTTCTACGATTTTATAAAGCGATTTTTTGTTATGATGATAGGCATCAAAACTAAGGTGATAGGTAATAAACTGGAATAAAATAATACTACAGGCTATCCCCAGCCATAAGCCAAATACATTAATAAGGGTGTAAAACTTATGCTTCCACAAGTTACGCCAGGCTATTTTGAAGTAGTTTTTGATCATAATATTTACTTTATACGATGATAGCTAAAACTCTTTAAATGAGAAGTTAAAATGTGTTAAAAGGCTAAAGGCTAAAGGCTTTCTTTTTAGATAATTATAGCTTTTTGCTTTGAGCCTTAGGCTTTCTGCTGATTACTCGCTCCTCAAACTCTTAACAGGGTTAGCCGCCGCCGCTTTTACCGTTTGAAAACTTAATGTAAACAGGGCAGTTAACAGCATACCGGCACCGCTTACTGCAAATATCCACCAACTTATTGTAGTGCGGTCGGCAAAGTTTTCCATCCATTTATTCATGGCGTACCAGGCCGCCGGAGTTACTATTACAAAAGCCAGTACAATTAATAATACCAGCTCGGTTGAAAGCAACCTTACTATTTGAGTCACAGATGCGCCAAGTACCTTGCGCACCCCTATTTCTTTAGTACGCAGACTGGTGGTATACATGGCCAAACCTAATAAGCCTAAACAACTGATAAAGATTGATAAGCCGGTTGCCCAGGTAAGCAATGTGGAAGTATGCTGTTCCTGGTCGTAAAATTTGGCGATGTCGGCGTCAAAAAAGTGATACTCAAAATCCTCTTCAGGGTATAATTGTTTCCAGGCAGTTTCCATGCTGCTGATGGCTTTCTTCCAGTCATTTCCACCTTCTGTTTGTGGTTTTAAGGCTATGTGAAAAGTACGGGTTCCAAACCTGTTCCCCGGTACCAAAATTGTTAGGGGCTTAATAGGAGAATGTAGCGATTTCTGGTAAAAATCTGCAGCTACTCCAACAATTTCAATTTTATGATTGTCGTGGTCCAGAATTTTACCGATGGCATCGGCCGGATTTTTAAAGCCTAATACCTTTGCATAGGTATTGTTAATAATAAGGGCTTTTGCCGAATCAGCGTGCCTGATGTTTCGGCCGGCCAGCAACCTGATATGATAAACCTTTATATAGTTTTCGTCGGCATATTTTTGCTGAACATCCGTTTTTATTTCCTTCCTGCCGTCCTTATAAGTAATCTCGGTGCTGTGGGTATCATCTGACGATGGCGCGGCTCCGCCAATGCTTATCATACCTATCTGCGGAATGCCTGCCAGTTTGTTTTTAAACACTTGTTTCAGGCCGTCGTGCGTATTCTTAAACGGAATGGTAATATTCACGATAGCATCTTTTTTAAAGCCGAGATCCTTATGCAAAGCATAATAAATTTGTTTGCTTACCAATATAGTAGCCATGATAAAAAACTGGGCTATTATAAACTGCATTACCGTTAACGATTTGCGCAACACAGCATTACGGGTTTTACTTGACCCCGACTGAGCCTGGTTTTTTAGCACCAGCACGGGCTTATAAGCAGATAGCACCAATGCCGGATAAAATCCGGAAAGTAAGGTTACTACAAAAGTGAGCGCAACCAGGAACAAAATTAAGCTGCTTTGGCGTGTATAATCAATCGTGACCTCTTTTGGGACAAAATCTGCGAATAATTTAAGTATCACCGGTGCAAGGCACATGGCTATAATTACTGCGAAAACAGTTACCAGGAAAGTTTCGCTTAAAAATTGTCCGATAAGCTGATTGCGGGTACTGCCCATGGTTTTGCGGATACCTATTTCCTTTGCCCGTTGCGAGGCCTGAGCTGTAGTAAGATTTACAAAGTTGATACAACCCAGCACAAGTAAAAACGCAGCGATAACCAGCAAGCCATATAATGTGGTTTTATTGGCTATACGCCCGTTATCGAAATTACCGTAGTCTTTGTTAAAATGCAGGTCATTTAATGCCTGCAGATGAAACATCTGTTTATTTCCAGCATCCTCCTTTTTGGGCGGATTATGTTTTTTGAGCAAAACATTTAGCTGCTTCTCTACATTGGCAGCATTCGCGTTACCGGCAAGCTTAATAAATAACGATGACGCGGAAGTTGTGCTGCTCCATTCGGTTAATTGCAAATTCCCCTTCAGGTCGGCATTGCTCAGCCCGGTACTGTATGATATAAAATTGCGAAAGTAAAAATCTGTGTTTTGTACAGGTTTTTGTACAATGCCCGTAATCGTAGTTTTAATAGTATCAAAAATTACAGTTTTACYAAGCACCTGGCTATAAGGCATATTCGGGAAATAAATTTTTGCCTGGTCTGAAGTAATGACCAATTTATACGGCTCGGTTAATGCGGTTGAAGGGGAACCGGCTAACCAGTTGTATTTAAACAACTTGAAATAACGGCCATCTGCAAGCACGGCATCATTCTGGTTTTTAAATTTAACCGGAACATCGGCCCCTGCTTTCGGTACAAACACATCTGTTTGGTATAATGTAAAAAATGGCACCACATCTTTTACACCGGTAACCTCGGACCTGACAGCACCCGGAAGCGGGCCTGCTACTCCACTATTATAAGCCACTTCGCCCGAGAATGAATATTCAGAAACTACCCTGTATATCCTATCCCCATCCTGGTGAAACTTATCAAAAGTAAAATCAAAATTTACAATAACGTAAATTACCAATGCGGCACTAATGCCAATGGATAAACCAACAATGTTAATCATTGTAAACAGCTTATGCCGCCCGAAATTGCGGAAAGCGATCTTTAAGTAATTTTTTATCATTTTATTAGTTCATTAGTTCAATGGTTCATTAGTTCATTGGTGGCATTGTTTATTAGTTTTAGCATTTGTTTTTGGTCATCAGCATCAATCAAACAGGACCAATGAACCAGTGAACAAATGAACTAATGAACAAACCTATTCGCTCCTTAAACTCTTAACCGGGTTCGCTGTTGCTGCTTTGATGGATTGAAAGCTGATGGTTACAAAAGCAATCACCAAAGCAATGATGCCAGCCATTACAAACACCCACCATTGTATACTGACGCGGAAAGCAAAATCAAGCAGCCATTTACTCATGGTATACCAGGCTACAGGCAGAGCAATTACAGAGGCGATTAGTACCAGCTTCAAAAAGTCTTTTGATAGTTCGGTTACTATTTGCGGGATGCTGGCGCCTAATACCTTGCGCACCCCAATCTCTTTAACCCTTTGTGTAATGGTAAATGCCGACAAGCCAAATAACCCCAAACATGCAATAAATATGGCAATGAACGAGAATATGGTAAACAGGCTCCCCTGCTGTTGCTCACTATCATAAAGTTTCTGGAATTTCTCATCCAAAAAGGTGTATTCAAATGGAGTTTCGGGCTGGTATTTTTTCCAGGTTTGTTCTAACATATTAATTGCCGACTGCACGTTCCCGCCATCTATTTTAATGGATAGCTTGCCGTAATTATTATTAGCGAATGATGGCATGCGCATTAACAACGGGATGATGTTTTGGTGCAGCGATTCGAAATGAAAATCATTAACCACGCCTATAACTTTTCCGTTTACGCCACCATAGCTTATTTCCCTGCCTATGGCGCTTTCAGGCGTTTTCCAGCCTAATACTTTTGCAGCAGAAACATTTATTATATAGTTATTACTATCGGTAGCAAAATCTTTTGAAAAATTACGGCCGGCTGCCAACTTCATGCCATAAGTTGGGATAAACCCATAATCGGCATTAATGTTCTTAACGTCGGCTTTAACAGCCTGTATTGTGCTGCCCTGTATAACGGAAATACCCTGATCATCCAGTAAACGCCCCGACGGGATCCTTGATGAACGACCGACACTCTTTATAGTACCATCCTTCATCACTTCGTTTTTAAATACCTCAAACTGGCTTTGGCTAAATGCATTACCCATGGTTACCAAATGATCTTTATTTAAGCCCAGGGATTTTTGCTGCATGTACCTCAATTGCTGAAATACAATGGTTGTGGCCACTATCAAAATAATGGAAATAGAAAACTGCAAAACCACCAATACCTTACGGAATGAGATATTGCCAGAGCCTACTTTTAACATCCCCTTTAAAACTTTAATCGGTTTAAACGACGACATAAAAATGGCCGGATAAATACCACTAATGATGCCTATCACAAATGGCATAGCTACAACAGTCACAATTATTTGAAGCTGAAATAACTGGTTAAACGAAAGCGTAAGCCCCGAGAATTTATTAATCAGCGGCATAATGAGCCAGGTGATAACCAGTGCCAGTATTAACGAGAAAGCAGTTATTAATACCGATTCACTTAAAAATTGAGTGATGATCTCTTTTTGCTGCGCCCCAATTACCTTACGGATACCAATCTCTTTAGCCCTTAAGGTTGAGCGTGCTGTTGACAGGTTCATGTAGTTGATACAGGCTATCAGTAATATGAACAAGGCAATTGCCGAAAATATATAAACCCGTTTGATATCACCGTTCTGCTCTAACTCATCATCCAGGTGCGAGTTCAGGTGGATGCTCAGAAATTTCTGGAACGATAATTTGCTGTTCTTTGATTCATTATTGCCAACATACTTATCTAAAAAAGCCGGGAACTGCGAGGCCACATGATCCACATTATAACCTTTGGGGAATAAAAGATAAGTAAAGAATGAATTATTGCCCCAATTAGTCTCCAGTCCTTTTTTGCCATAAATAGCGTCATTGTTCAAGGTATTGAAAGATAATAGCATTTGTGGATGCAGCTGGGCATTTGCGGGGAAAGGCTCATATATCCCGGTAACTTTAAAGTTAAATTGGTTATCCAACCGGAGTTCCTTGTTCATCGGATCTTCATTACCGAAATATTTGCGTGCCAGCTCCGGTGTCAGCATTACAGTAAACGGTTCTGTAAGAGCTGTTTTAGGGTCACCATGAATTGTTTTTACACTAAAGAAATCAAAAAAGCTCTCATCGGCAAAGTACGAACCACGCTCATTAAATAGCTTATCCTTATACCGCAATGAGGTTGAACCATTGGATAATATCCGGGTAACTTTTTTTATATCCGAAAACTCATTTTTTAACAACGGCCCAACCGGCGGCGCTACCGCTCCAAGATGAAGTGTTTCTACTCCATCCGGGGTATTAAAACTACGGGTAACACGATAAATATCATCAGCGTTGGTGTTAAACTTGTCGTAGCTCAGCTCGTTGATCACATAAACCACAATCAGCAGGCAGCAGGTTAACCCAATGGTTAATCCAAAAATATTGATGAACGAGATAAATTTGTGCCGGGTAATGTTTCGCATGGCACTGCGTAAATAATTCCTAATCATAATAATATCGTTAAATTCTAATTTTTAAACCCTAAATCCCAAACTCTAAATCCTAATTGCTAAATTGAGCGCCCTTTTAAATGAACCAATGAACCAATGAACCAATGAACCAATGAACCAATGAACCAATGAACCAATGAACCAATGAACCAATGAACCAATGAACCAATGAACCAATGAACCAATGAACCTACTCAGTCCTCAAACTTTTCACCGGATTGGCCATAGCTGCTTTTACCGATTGAAAGCTAATTGTGATCGCGGCTACCAATACGGCTATAAAACCCGCCAAAAAAAACACCCACCATGGTATACTTATGCGGTATGCAAAATCCTGCAGCCATTTATTCATGGCGTACCAGGTGATGGGAAATGAAATAAACGACGCGATAATAATAAGCTTTAAAAACTCTTTAGATAGCAGTGTTGTAATACTACCTGTTGATGCACCTAAAACTTTGCGGATGCCAATCTCCTTAACCCTCAACCTTATCATGAAAGCGGCCAAACCAAATAAGCCCAAACTGGCTATAATTAAGGCGATAACAGCAAATACTGTAAATATTTTGCCGGTTTGCTGTTCCGCTGCATAAAGTGAGGCAAATTTCTCATCAAGGAAAGAATAGCTGAATGGGAGGTCCGACTTAAAATTATTCCATTGAGCCCTCATGTCAGTAATTAAGGCTTTAATATCTTTAGTTTTTACCTTAACCATAATTGAGCTCGCACTATGACCGGGTAATAACATCAGCGGTGCAATTTTCTGCCTGGCCGAAACATAATGAAAATCCTTAACTACACCCACAACCGTATAGTGAGCCCTTGCCGAGCGGACAATAGTTTTACCTATCGGATCGCTTTTACCCCAGCCAAGGTCGCGCACCAAAGCCTCGTTCACTACAACAGCCATCGAATCGCCGGGATATGACGGATAAAAATTACGACCTTTTACCACTTGGATACCTAAAGTTGGTATATAGTTTTCATCAACATGAAAAATATCAGTATGGATCTCGGCATGGCCGCCCTTATCATTAAATTCTTTGGCATCTATCTGTGTACCATCGATACCTCCGCCGGTACCCGGAACACTACTTGATATGGTTGCATTGATCACCTGCGGATTACGCAGCAACTCCTGCTTAAACGCGTCGATGTTGTTACGTAACGACCAGGTTTCATTTATTACCAAAACCTGGTCTTTATCATAACCAAGTTTTTTGTTTTGCATGTAATGCAATTGCTGGTAAACCACAAAGGTGGCTATAATGAGTGCTGTAGATACCGCAAACTGGAAAACAATAAGTCCGCTGCGTAAATAATTTTTACTTGCCGTTTTTGTACTCCCCGTACCTCCTTTTAACACACTGATGATCTGGAAGCCTGATAAAACAAATGCAGGATAAATACCGGCTATTACACCAACTGTAAATGCCAGTAAAAGTTCAATAATTATCGCTTTATAATTCAGGAAAAAGCTGATCCCGATGTGTTTGCCCGATAAGTTATTAAACATGGGCAACAGCAGGTAAACCAGGGCTATTGCTAATACCATGGCACCCAAAGTAAGTAATACAGATTCGGTAAGGAACTGCGAGATCAGGCCGCTTCTTTCTGATCCTAAAACCTTACGGATGCCTACTTCCTTACTTCGCTTTGCCGAGCTTGCGGTTGACAGGTTGGTAAAGTTGATACAGGCCAGCATCAGTATAAATATGGCTAATGCGCCAAAAATGTATACATAGTGAATATCACCGTTGGCCTCTAACTCATACTTGGTGGCCGAGTGTAAATGAATATCGGTTAAAGGCTGCAAATAAAACAGGAATGTATTTACTGACTTGCCGGCTTCGGCCATGTTCATACCCATATCATGGGCTATTTCGGGCACTACAAATTTTCTTACAAGGTCGTCAGGAAAGGAAGCTTCCAGTTTCTTAGGATCAGCATTTTTATTTAGCCTTATGTAAGTAAAAAAACCAATATTGCTCCATGTTTGTTTTGTGTCCTTTACAATAGTATTCATGCTAAAGAAAGCATCGCCGTGAAAATGAGAGTCATCGGGCACCTTATCAATAAGCCCGGTAACTTTGTAAGGGTCCTTATCAACAAGTAACAATTTACCCAAAGCAGGCTGATTGCCAAAATATTTTTGCGCAAAGGCTTTGGTAATTACCATGCTATAGGGTTCTTTAAGGCATGTTTTAATATCGCCATCCGTCAACGGGATCGAAAACATTTGCAAAAAGTTAGCATCAACCATTTGCAGGTGTTCTTCTTTAAATTTTTTCCCGTTGTATTCTATAAACGATGGTTTCCGGCCGGTAAGCCTGGTTACTTCTTCTACCTGCGGGTACTGATCTTTTATCCCTTTGGCTACTGCCACATCCACATTTGGGTACACGCTTACACCTGCGTTTTCAATAGTTTTAATACCAACCCGATAAATCTGGCCGGCTTCATGTGCGTAGCTGTCATAACTTAATTCACTATAAACATAAGCAGTAATCAGCATGCAACAAGCCAATCCAACCGAAAGGCCGAACACGTTTATAAACGAAAATATTTTATTGCGCTTTAAACTACGCCAGGCGGTTTTGATATAATTTTTAAGCATCGTGATGTAATTACACCCTAAAGCTGTTTAAAACACATACCAATTATTTAATTTACTGATAATCAAATATTTAATTTGAAAATTTATTTATAACTGTACGCAGGCGTAACAGTGGGTGTACGCTTATGATACACTTGTATGCCAGATGATGCGCTGAATTAAATTGAGTATTTGGATTAGCAAATTTTTAATTATTGAACTGCTTGCCGCTGATATAACTTCCTAAAATTTAGTGGGTTATTTTGGTACACTGCCCTAAACTGTCGGTTAAAATTAGATAAGTTGTTGAAGCCACAATCAAGACAAATATCGGTCACGCTCACGGATGTTTCAATCAAAAGATTGGCAGCGTAATTTAATCTGACCTCATTCAGGAATGCTGTAAATGATTTTCTTGTACGCTGACTAAAATATCTTGAAAATGAATTTTCTGCCATATTAGCCAAACCGGCGACCTCCGCAATAGTAATTTCGCGTTTAAAATTATTGAGAACAAAATTTAAAATATTATTCATCCTTTTTGTTTCAGCAGGATTTTGTCCGGTAATCACATTATGGCAGATTTCCTGCAAATCATTACTACCCGATAGGATATTTAATATATCAACTAACAATAGCCACCTGGTTAATCCTTTGGCGGTTATTAAAACATTCAGCTTTGCCGTTATCAACATATTAGTTTTACCCGTAATGCTTAACCCTTTAACCGAGCGTTGAAGTAAACCTGAAATTTTTTGCGTTTCGGGCAATGCGAAAAAGCCGTCGCCAAAGGAATCCTCCTTGAAATGAACAACTATGGATTTAGCTCTTAATACCGAATGCTCTTCCAGGTAATCTGCGCCATTTTGGTAAGTATGTGGCAAATACGGACCGATCAGCACCATGTCCCCCGGCTTAAACTCGCTGATGTGGTCACCTATAAAACGTTTTCCGGTACTTTCGGTAACCAGTACAAGTTCATATTCGGGATGAAAATGCCAGGGCGTTGGAAAAAAATTGTAATCGAAATATTTGGTAACAAAGGATTCGCCTGAATTTCGGGGTAAATATTCCAATACTGGTTTCATGCCCAATATTAAGCTATTTTACTTAAATATTTTTTCTGCGATGTTAGAAAAGTATCGGTTTTTAACAGATGCGATGTGGCGGCCGCCCACAAAGATTTTGACCTTTGGTGTATTAAAACCAATTGTATGCCGAACATTAAATTAACACCAGAACAAAGTGGCCACTATCATAAAGATGGCTATGTGATAGTAAAAGGTTTTTTTAGTAAACCGGAAATAGACAAGCTGTACAAAGCTGCAACCAGCGACGATAACATGTTAAATAATGCACTTGATCTGAACGATCAATCGGGCAAAAAAACTAAACTGTCTTTATGGTTTACACCCGGAAATGATGTTTTCGGATATCTAACGAGAAGTCAAAAGATGGTGGATTCGGTTGCACAGTTGCTCGGCGGCCAATCCAGGGTATGCCATTTCCATTCAAAATTGATGCAGAAAGAGCCAAAAGTTGGCGGTGCATGGGAATGGCACCAGGATTACGGCTATTGGTATAAAAACCAATTTATGTTTCCCGATCAGCTGATTAGCGTAATGATTGCACTTACTACTGCCAACAAAGAAAACGGTTGTCTCCAGGTAATTAAAGGTTCGCACAAAATGGGCAGGATCAATCACGGTTATGCCGGTGAACAAGTTGGTGCCGACATGGTGATGGTAGAAAACTCACTGAAATCAATGGAATTAATTTACGCTGAACTGGAACCAGGCGATGCACTGTTTTTCCATAGTAACCTATTGCATCGTTCAGAAGCAAATTTGTCCGATTACCCAAGATGGTCAATTATATCCTGCTATAGCCTGCAATCTAACCTTGCTTATAATGAAAAGTCCACTTCATGGAAAACACCTGTAGAGGTCGTTGCCAACGAAGCTATTCTGGAATGGCAAACAGAAGAGCGGGTTAAAGCTGATTTTCTAAAAAAAGAAGAAGATCCGGCACTACAAGGTAATGAGTGGGGCAAATAATCATATATATCATAGAAGACCGTTTAATCCGATAAACCGTCATTTACCGTTGAATAAAATTTCAAATGAAAATAAAGTTTTTTTGCCCTCGCTGGGGCTCTGAACAATTGTCCTGGGATGAATTTTGTTTTAAAGTAAAGGAAGCTGGTTATCACGGTGTCGAAGCATCTGTACCTTTTGATGAACGGCAAAAGAATATTATCTTAAATGCACTTAAAGAATATGATCTGTTATTGATTGGTCAATATTACCAATCTTTTGAAGAAGATTTTGAGTTGCACAAAATCAATTTCCGCAGACATCTTGAAAATACAGTGCAAGTGCAGCCGGTTTTAATTGATTCGCAAACCGGAAAGGATTATTTCACAAACTACCAAAACAAAGAGCTTTTTGCCATAGCCAACGAGATTGCCGTTGCAAGCGACATTACCATTGCCCATGAAACGCACCGGAATAAAGCTTTATTTGCAGCCCATATCTCTCAACAATTACTTACAGATAATCCTGATGTTTTAATAACCGCAGATTTTTCGCACTGGTGTAATGTATCTGAAAGCTTGCTGGAACAGCAGCGGGAGGCGGTTAAAATAGCCATCAGCCGAACTGTTCATATTCACGCGCGCGTTGGCCATGCCCAATCTGCGCAGGTTTCTGATCCAAATGCCCCCGAATGGCAAACAGAACTGGAAGCACATTTGCTGTGGTGGGATGCTATAGTAAATTCGCGCCTGCAAAGCGGTGCCGGGCAATTAACCATTACACCCGAGTTTGGCCCTTCCCCTTACATGCCTGTACTGCCGTATACAAAAATGCCGGTATCAAACCAATGGGACATTAACGTTGGCATGATGCAATTACTTAAGAAGCGCTACCAGGGGACTTAAGTCCTAAGTCTGAAGTCCTAAGTCTAAAGTCTGAATTGTCATTTTAGACTTAAGGCTTATGGCTTGGGACTTAAGGCTTAGGACTCAAGACTAAGTACTTATGACTAAACACACAAAGGGCCTGTCGCGTTAAACAACAGGCCCCTTTTTGTACTTAATTACTTTATATAGATCTTAGTTAAGATTAAGATTGATACGGTTACCCCTGATTACTACAGAAGAGCCGCCGCCGTTTAGTTTGCCTTCAATTTTTTCCTTTTCTTTGGTTCCGCTAAAGTTGGAGGTGAAGTTAGCTTCTACCCTATCGGCACGCAGATCAAGATCTAAACCTTGTTTTGACGGAATCGATATGTCTACATGCCCGCTAACATCTACTTTAACATATTTACCAACGCTGTTAAATTGTGCATGAAAACTGCCGCCGCTGGTAGATGCATCGAGCGCGCATGCCAGGTTAGTAAGATTGATACTACCACCTGAAGTTCCTGTTTTAAATTCGCCTGCTATGTTATTTGCATTGATACTGCCACCGCTGGTATTTGCATCTATAGTACCTTTTAAGTCGGTAAGACGCAATGAACCGCCAGAAGTTTCGAGGTGAATTTTGCCATTGCAGTTGCTGGCTTCAATGCTGCCGCCGCTGGTTTCAAGGCTGATATCCGAGCCAGAATTGCTTACTTGAATACTGCCGCCAGATGTTTCGCCTTTAACAATGCCGGTTAATTTGTCTACATGCAAGCTACCGCCACTGGTTTCAAATTTTTCATTGCCTGATAAATTATCCATGTGGATACTGCCACCACTGGTATTCAGGCTTGTATTAACCTGTTTTGGTACAAATACTTTAAAGCCAATACTTAAAGAGTTTTTCCAGTTTGAAAAATTGTGCTTGTTTTTGGCGGTTGCATGAACTTCGCCACCGCTAACGGTAACACTAAGATCATAGTTTTGCAGGCGTTTTTCTATTTCTTCTTTTGATATTTTGCCAATAACATTGTTGCCCTGGATATAAACCTCTACACGAGGTGCCTCCCCGGCTGCTCCGCTAACGCTGATGCTGCCCCCCGATGTGCTAACAAATACGTCTTTTATAGCTCCTGATAAGGATTTGGTCATGTATGGCGTTTTGGAATCCTGCGCAAAAACAATGCAGCTTTGGCAGGCAACAAATAATAACAGTAAGTGCTTTTTCATAATGTTTTAGTTTGGTTTATTAATAAGACAGCAGCAAGAAGAAATACGTTGCACCCGGTAAAAAATAAATTCTAAATCCTAAGCTTTAAATACTAAAAAGAATTACTAAATATTACTATCAAATCTCAATATCAGACTTTTCACCAATGAACTAATGAACCAGTGAACCAATGAACTACTCACTTCTCAAACTATTTACCGGGTTTGCCAAAGCTGCTTTTATAGCATGGTAACTAATAGTGACAACCGCCGTTACCATAGCAATTGCTCCGGCAACGGTAAATACCCACCATGGTATGGCAATGCGGTAGGCAAAATTCTGCAGCCAGCTGTGCATGGCCCACCAGGCAACTGGCGAAGCGATAATAACCGATAGCAACACTAATTTCAGAAAATCCATAGATAACAGGGTGCTGATTGTCGACAGGCTGGCACCTAATATTTTACGGATGCCAATCTCTTTGGTACGCTGCTCAATAGTGAATGCAGCCAAACCAAACAGGCCCATCGTAGCAAGTATAATGGTTATATAAGTAAACAGGCTGAATATAGATGCCAGGCGGTCTTCGGCTTTGTATTGCTGATTAAAAGCATCATCCATAAAAGTATAATCGAAAGGCGTATCCTGATCGTACTTTTTATAAATGCCCTGCATTTTGCTAAGTAGCGTTGGCAAATTGGTATACGGTTTTATCCTGGCAAATAAACTGCAGCCGGTTCTTTTCCAAAAGGATGAGGTATCCGGCAGCGTAAACAAAGCAAAGGGTTTTAACTCATCTGCCATTGAGCTAAAGTTGAAATTTTTAAGCACTCCCATAACCCGGAGTTTGTTATTGCCATCACTAATGAAACTGCCTACCGGGTTTGCAGGCAAATGCAGTTTTCCTATAGCCAGTTCGTTAATTACAACTTTGTTACGACCGGTAATTTCGGTATTTTGTGCAGGAGGATATTTCCATTTTAAACCAAGAACGGGGATAAAGTTATTATCGGCAACTAAGTTGGCTATAGCTATACTTTTCTCTTCTTTAGTTTTGCCGGCAGCAAAAAACATATCATAGCCTTTGTACATGGCATAATGTGAAGTAGCAACCTTATCGATACCTGCCAAATCACTGATGTCTTTTTTAAAGGCCTGGTAATTTTTTACGAGGTTGGTACCTACCGGCAGCATCACAATATTATCGCGGTTGATACCTGTTTCCGCATGCCTGAAATAGTAGAGTTGCCTGTCGATAATAATTCCACAAATAATCAACCCTACCGATATGGCAAATTGCAATGTGGTAAATACTTTGCGTACCGTGATACCGCCGGCCTGCCTGCTCATTTTGCCCTTGAGTGTAACCACAGGCTTAAATGCCGACAATACCAGCGAAGGATAGCTCCCGGCTATTAACACAGTTAATACCAACAAGGCAAACAACAGCCCCAAAACCTGCGGACTGTATAAAAACGAATTATCGATCTTTAACTGCAACACATTTAAAAACCAGGGCTTGCACAGATAACACAGACAATAACCCAATACGAAAGAAATGCCCGCGAACAAGGCAGACTCCACATAAAACTGCATGGCAATGCTAATACGGCTTGCACCAGATACCTTGCGTACCCCAACTTCCTTGGCCCTTAATGTCGCCCTCGCGGTAGAAAGGCTCATGTAATTAACCAATGCCAGCAGCAATATGAGCACGGCCACCAATGGAAAAATCTTTAAATACCTGGTGTTAGATGAATCGCCAAAGTTCATGTGCAAGTGGGTATCCGTTATTGGCGATAAGGTATAAATCATCTCATCAAAGCTTTTATCCTTTTTGGCCATCGCCTGCAGGTTACGCCTCAACGTGGCAGTATCCGAGGCATGATTTAAAAGCAGGGTCAACCCGAATGAGCCAAAGCTTATACCTTGCGAACCTGTATACATTGATGCTTCTTTCATTGAAAGCAAACTTGTGTTAGACGCCACAAAGTTGAAGTCAATAGACGAATTTGACGGGGCGTTTTCGGCTACGCCGGTAATGTGATAGGTATATGCGCTATCTGTTTTTATGGTAAGTGTTTGCCCTACCGGATTTACGTTGCCGAAGTATTTTTTGGCGATATCCCTGGAGATTACAACAGAGAATGGTGCTTTAAGTGCATCCGATGCCTCTCCCGACAATAATTTAAAAGAATAAAAATCAAAGAAACCCGCATCTGCAAACATCAGTTTACTTTCTGCAAACTTATTTTCGGGTGATTTCGGATTGCTCACCACCAATGACCTGAAATAAGTCATCGTACGCATGTAATCCTCCACCACAGGATTATTTTGCTTTATAATAGGCCCGGCAGCGTAACTCATGTAGGCCATATTCATGACATTTCCCCCCACCTTTATTGATGCCCGGAGGTTATAAATCCGCTTCCCGTTTTTGTGAAAACTATCGTAACTCATTTCATGGGTTACATACAGCATAATCATGATACAAACCGCAAGCCCCACGGCCAAACCCGTGATATTGATAAAGGTAAAACCCTTATTCCTGCTCAAACTCCTGAAAGCTATTTTGATGTGATTACTTAACATATGTTAGTTCATTGGTTCATTAGTTCATTGGTACTTATCGCTGGTAAACGGTTTGTTACTGTAAACAGCCTCATCATTACTTATCGAGAGCAATAGTTTGTCACCCCACTCACTACTCACCACTACTCACTCTTCAAGCTTTTTACCGGGTTGGCCAACGCCGCTTTGGTTGATTGTATACTAACCGTAATGGCGGCTACCAATAATGCGGCAGCACCTGTTATGATAAACACCCACCATTGTATATCAATACGATAAGCGAAATCCTGCAGCCATTTGCTGGATATGTACCAGGCTATTGGCGATGCGATAACGGTGGCTATAATCACCAGTGCTAAAAAATCTTTTGCTATCAGCAGGATAATATTCATAACGCCTGCACCCAATACTTTACGAATACCAATCTCTTTGGTACGCTGCACTACGGCAAAGGCTGTTATAGCAAACAACCCTAAACAGGCCAGTATAATGGCCAGCGCTGAAAAAGTGGTGAATACCCCTGCTGTACGTTGTTCGGTGCGGTATAGGGCGTTGTAATTATCGTCCAGAAAATGGTAATCATATGGTCTGTGCGTAACGCGGTCTTTCCATACCTTACCAATCTCGGTTATTATCTGAGGTGTGTTATTGCCGTTAATCCTAATAAACAACTTGTGCAGTTGCTCATTATCCAAAAACAGGATGAGCGGGGTAATAGGATCATGAAACGTTTTAAAATTAAAATCTTTAATAACACCTTTCACAACACCGGGGTTACCTTTTGATATGGTTTTGCCTATGGCCTGCTCCGGTGTCCACCCTAAGGCTTTTACAGCCGATTCATTCATGATAAAAGAATAGTGGTAGTTTTTGTACTTATCGGTGGTATCCATTTGCAGCAAGTCGGCACGGGTATAATCGCTGCCTGCGGTTAAGTTCAGTTGCATAGTTTTCACAAAATCCATATCCACCGGTATGGCGGCCACCGAAATACTTTTGCCATCATTGGTACTGATACCATCGCCCCAGCCTACATTAATAGGCTCGTCATTTGCAGCGGCTACAGATTGTACACCGGGAATGGCCGCCATTGCTTTTTTCAGGGCTTCGAGTTGTGGCCGTATCTTATGATCTACAGGTAAAACTACTACGTTGCTTTTATTGTAACCAACATCCTTATTGCGGATATAGGCCAACTGTTGCAATATCACAATGGTAGAGATGATCAGAAAAATAGAGATCACGAACTGGAATACTATGAGCGATTTGCGTACACTTTGACCTGAAGTAAACGAGAAGCCCGATTTAAGTATCTTCACCAGTTTTGCGTTGGATAACAATAACGCCGGGTACGCCCCAGCCGCAAAACCCACCACTAAACTTAATGCCACCAAACCACCAATTACAGCCGGGTTAAATAACACCATTATTTCTAATTGCTTGCCCGATATTTGGTTAAATAAAGGCAATACCAAACCTGCCAAAATCATAGCAAATACTGATGCTATTGCGGCTGTAAAAACCGACTCAGCTATAAACTGCCAAAATAATTCGCCATTACCGGCGCCCATTACTTTGCGTACGCCTATCTCGGCACCGCGTCCGGCCGATTGGGCTATGGCCAGGTTTATATAATTTACGCAGCCTATCAATAGTATCAGTATAGCTACCGCCAAAAGGATATAAATGTAAGTGATACTGCCGGTAGGCTCAAATTCGTATGGTATGCCAGAGTGGAGGTGAATAGCTGTTAGTGGTTGCAGGTTGTAAGTAAGGTAATGTTTGCCCTCCATCTTAAGCTCTTTTTTGCTAACCGTGTTTACCATGTAATCGGTTAGTTTAGCTTGAAGCGATTTGATATTAACTTTATCATCAATCAGCAAATAAGTCATGTTACTTGCCGACCACCATTGCTCGGGCCCGTTATCGGTAATGTATAAACTAAAAGGCACAACAAAATCAAACTGAATTTGCGAGTTTGACGGAATGGTTGCCGCAACCGCCGCAACCGTAAAGTTTTTTGAACCAACTGATAAAACTTTGCCCAAGGCATCCTGGTTACCAAAATACTTTTTAGCCGCGTTTTGGGTAATCACTATTTTATCAGGCGCGTTTAAAGCCGACCGCGCATCGCCCAGGAGCAAGGGGAACGAAAACACGCTGAAAAAATTGGCATCGGCATAAAATACCTTTTCTTCAAACACCTGGTTGTGGTAACTTATTACCATAGGATATTTAAAGGTGCGTACATATTCCTTTACACCCGGAAACGTCCTTTTAAATTGCGGGCCCGCCTTTGTACCACTTAAAGCAATATTTTTAGTTACGTCGGACGAATTATACTCCATCGTAGCCCGCACAATCCTATCGGCGTTTGAATGGAAACGGTCATAGCTCAATTCATGCCTGATATAGATGCCAATAAGCAGGCAACTGGCAATACCTACCGTTAAACCAAGGATGTTGATAAAAGCATAAAGCTTGTTCTTTTTTAAATTACGCCACGCTAATTTGGTATTCATATGTATTTAAACTCTAAATGATAAATCCTAAATTCTAATTTTAAAATTCTAAACGCTTCTTCGTTACACTCTACACCCTGACCAATGAACTAATGAACCAGTGAACCAATGAACGATTACTCGCTCCTCAAACTCTTCACCGGATTGCTTAACGCTGCTTTTATTGACTGAAAACTGATGGTAGCAAAGGCAATGAACACAGCCAGGAATGACGATACAGCAATAACCCACCATTGTATGTTTTGCCTGTAGGCAAATCCCTGCAGCCAATGGTGCATAAACAGCCAGGCTACCGGTGTTGCAAAAACTATAGCTATAAGTACCAGTTTGATAAAATCTTTGGAGAGCATGGCAACAATGGTGCTTACGTCTGCTCCCAATACTTTGCGGATGCCTATCTCTTTACTGCGCTGCTCGGCGGCGTAGGCAGCCAAACCAAACAGACCCAGGCAGGCAATAATAATGGCCAGCGAGGTAAACACTATTGATATGGTGCCCATACGTTGTTCGGCACGGTACGTGGCATCAAAATCTTCATCCATAAAAGAATAATTAAACTCCCTGTTGGGCGATATTGATTTCCACCTGTCTTTAATAAGCGCCATCAGCGAGGTGATGTTGGCGGTATTCACTTTTAAGCTCATTGCCCCGGTATCCTCGCCGTACATCAATACTACAGGGCTGATATTGGTTTTTAACGAACTGAAGTTAAAATCTTTTATCACGCCAACAATATGAAAACCCTTAAAGGTTTTGGCCATATTATCCTGCGGAAGATATAATGTTTTGTTTATCGGATCGGGCACATCCATCAGTTTCGCGGCTGTTTCATTGATGATCATCGATGCGGTATCAGTTGCCATCTCTTTAGAGAAATTACGCCCTTTAGTAATCTTTAAACCCAGAGTATTAACGTAATCTTCGTCAACCATCCAGGTTTGCGTAAGGATAGCCCGTTTTTGATCGAGGTTACGATCGGGGAACATGCTGCTGCTGTTGCGGTAATCCATGGTGGGCAAAAAGCCGGTCATGGTGGCATTCATTACGCCGGGTAGTCGCTTTACCTCTTCTTTAAATGTTTTTGCATGTTTACCCAGGTCATATGTGCCGTGTATGATCAATACCTGGTTGCGGTTATAGCCAAGATCTTTATGCTGAATATATTTTAACTGGTTATAGATAACCAGCGTGCCTATGATGAGGAAAATAGAAATTGAAAACTGGAATACTACCAAAAAACTCCTTAACCAGCTGCCTTTAAAGCCATTGGCCAGCTTACCCTTTAATACTTCAATGGGTTGGAAAGCTGACAGGAAGAAAGCCGGATAAAAGCCCGCCAGGCAACCAATCACTAAAACCACTATCAGCATGCCCGGTATCAGCCAGCTTAGGGAGCTAAGACTGAGCGCTAAAGTTTTATCGGCCATATGATTAAATACCGGTAAAAATAAATAAGCCGTGATTACAGCCAACACAGCCGCTATAAACGTAACCATTACCGATTCGGACAGGAATTGAAAAATAAGGTATTTACGAGGCGAACCCAGCACCTTACGAACCCCAACCTCGCGTGCACGGTTTGATGAGCGGGCGGTAGACAGGTTCATGAAGTTTACGCAGGCTATCAGCAATATAAAAATGGCTACCGCGGTAAATATGTACACATACTGGATATTGCCATTAGGTGAAAGTTCCGAAACACTGTTTGATTTAAGATGAATATCTTTCAGCGGGATTAAGTTAAGCTGGTACTTGTTACCGGCCTTTTCAAAATCGTCAAAGGTGATGTGCAATATACTTTGCAATTGCGGGCCTGCATATTTACGCAGCAGCTGGGGTAATTTAGCTTTGAACTTCTGCGGATCGGCCCCCGGTTTTAATAAAACATAGGTATTAAAATTATTGCTGAACCAGGCGTTCTCCCTGCTTTCGGCAAGGGTGCTCATTGATAAAAAGAAACCGAAATTAAAGTGCGACTGCTTTGGAATATCCTTGATGACCCCGGTTACTTTATATAAGATACTGTCATTAAAAGTTAAGGTTTTACCAACGGCCTGCAAAGGGTTATTAAAATAGCGCCTGGCTGTGGTTTCGTTGATTACTGCTGTGTGTGGCTCAATCAGGGCCTTGTGTGGGTCGCCCGCTATCATGGGTAAGGTAAATACATCAAAAAGGGAAGCATCGGCAAATATCATTCTATCTTCCTTAATATTCTGATTGCCTTTTTTTACATTATAGCCCCCCCTGTTAATCATCCTCGTCGATTTTTCCACTTCCGGAAAATCACTTACCAGGGCCCCCGCAAGTGGTGCAGGCGAACTGGCATATGATTGATCGTTACCACCAAATTTGATATCGTTATTCAGGCGGTAAATCCTATCGGCATTCAGGTTAAATCCATCATAACTTAACTCATCAACAACATAAAAAACAATAAGCAAACAGGTTGCCAGTCCCAGGGCCAGCCCCAAAACGTTAATAGCCGTAAACCCTAAGTTTTTCTTAAGCGTACGGAAAGCGGTTTTAATGTAGTTTTTTATCATCTCGTTAGTTCATTAGTTCACTGGTTCATTAGTTCATTGGTGGCAGAGTTCATCAATCATTTGTTCACTGGTTCATTGGTGGCAATTATAAATCCTTTGACAACATGCTAACGATTGTGGTTACACTTGCACTCAAAACTTTTGGGGTTCATTGGTTCATTGGTTCATTGGTTCATTGGTTAACGCGGGCATAGTGGACTGACAAGCGACTGCCTATCTAAAATGCCTCCTTGCGTGATCCAACCAGACAATACCAATAAACTAATGAACCAGTGAACCAATGAACTAGCTACTCACTTTTAAGGCTCTTAGCCGGATTAGCAGTGGCAGCCTTTACAGATTGTACGCTAACAGTTACAAAGGCTATGGTAATAGCTGTAATACCGGCAATTGCAAACACCCACCATTGGATATCAATACGGTAAGCAAAGCTTTGCAGCCATTTGCTCATGCCATACCAGGCCAGTGGTGATGCAATTACGGTGGCCACCAGTACCAGTTTCATCAGATCCTGAGATAGCAGGGTAACAATGTTTGCTATACTGGCGCCTAATACTTTACGGATACCTATCTCTTTTACCCTTTGTTCGGCGGTAAAAGTTACCAGGCCGAAAAGTCCCAGGCAGGCTATACTAATGGCAAGTATGGTGAATAGGAACAGGATACTGCCCTGCTTTTGTTCGGATTGGTATTGTTTGGAAAAATTCTGATCTAAAAAGTGAAACTCAACTTTGCTTTCGATATCAAAGCGACCATACACTTTACTGATATAATCTAATGTAGCCTGGATGTTGTTTTTACCAATGCGTACATACATATTATCCTGATCGTTTGCTTTGGCTGGCATTACCATCACCATAGGTGATACCTTATGCTGAAGGGAGTAGGTATTAAAATCTTTTACAACGCCGATAATGGTTTGCGATATCGTGTTGCCCTTTTCATCAACCCCGGTTCGAACGGATTTACCTACGGCATCCTTCCAGCCCATTTCATTAACCAGGGTTTGGTTAACAATGATGGATTGCTTTTGATCGGTAACCATTGATGATAAAAAATTGCGCCCCTTGTCCATTTTTATTTGCAGCGTAGGGATAAAGTCTTGATCAACAACCAGGTTCTCTACAATTTTCGATTCGGAGTTTGCTTTTCCATCAGCACCTAAGTTAAAACTGCCGCCGCCTATGTTGTTGTTACCTATCGGGTTACCGGCAATCCCCACGCTTTCCACAGCAGGATTTTGCAGTAGCTGGCTTTTTATAGCAGCAATTTTAGTTCGGGCCGATTTATCATTAATATGGAAAGTAAGTACCTGCGCCTTGTTAAAGCCAAGGTCTTTGTTCATTACAAAATGCAATTGCTGGTAAATGATACACGAGCCAGCTATCATTACAATGGTGATAACAAACTGGAACACCACCAACGATTTCCTGAATAATACGGTAGATACCTGGTTGCCTGTTTGGCCTTTCATGGCAGAAATAGTACGGAAACCCGACAGGAACAAAGCCGGGTACAAACCGCTCAGCATGCCTGTTACAAATGAGAATACTGTAAAGGCAATGATGGTTTTTGTAAGCCCGAATTGCAACAGTATTAATGTTTTGCCCGATAGCTGGTTAAAATACGGCAATACAAACTGGATGACCGCCCCCGCCAAAATCGTGGCAATGGCAGTCAGCAAAATAGATTCAGCAAAAAACATCAGCATTAACTGGTTTTTGCTGGAGCCTATAACTTTGCGAACCCCTATCTCCTTAACCCTTACAGATGAACGCGCGGTGGTTAGATTCACATAATTGATAACCGCTATAGCCAGTATCAGCAATGCTACAATGCCGAACACATACACATAAGTAATATTGCCGTTATTACCTATCTCATAATCTAAATTTGATTTAAGGTGGATAGAGGTTAGGGGCTGCAGCTCCATCCGGTACTTCATTGGGCCAAGATCACCCTTTAAGTATTTATTTAAAAAACCTTGGGAGGCCGCTTCTATCTTTTTGTAATCAGTTTGATTTTTAAGCAGCAGGTAGGTATATATTCCAGAGTTACCCCACCTATCGGTATAACCCGCAGGGAACGACCGCAGTGCAGAAAATGAAAAGTGCGAATTTGCGGGTACATCGTCAATAACACCGGTAACCGCGTTAGGTTGCTCATTGATCATTACCGTTTTGTTCACCGCATTATCTGCATCGCCAAAAAGCTTAACAGCAAGCGTTTTGGTTAAAACTATGGTTTGCGGCCTGGCTAAAGCAGATGCAGGTTCGCCGGATAAAAAGTGATAGCTAAATACATTAAAGATGGCATTGTCTGTAAAAAGGATCCCTCCTTCGTTCATCTGCTTATCGCCGTAGGTTATTTTACCACCACCCTCGGCATCAACACGCGCAAACTCTTCAACTTCGGGGTAATCATTTTTCAATGTGGGGCCGAAAGGTGCCGATGTGACTGCAAGATTAAACTTACCGCCGTTCCATTCACCATGCTGGGCAACCCGGAAAATCCGGTCGGCTTTTTTATTGTATCGGTCATAGCTCCATTCATCAGCCACGTAAAGACTTATGAGCCAGAAAGCGGCCACGCCAATGGCTAAACCGCTTACATTGATGATGGAGAAAACTTTATGCTTGATAAGGTTTCGCCAGGCTACTTTAATATAATTCTTTAACATAAGGCTAATGTTTTATGGTTATACTATTAGAATACTAAAACCCGTACCAATTACATAAAAACCTAAATATCAGTAAATTAAAAATAAAACCAAAATACAAAACCGTACGATAGCGGACGGTCATTGTGCATAGGCGAACAGGGGAGTAAGATTTTGGACTTTCAGACAAAAGACTTTTGGACAAAGGACAAAAAGAAGACAAACACATCTTTTGTCTGAAGGACCTTCGTCCAAAAGTCTTTACTCCTTGCTCCAAAAGTCCTTCGTCCAAAAATCTTTGTTCCAGGGAACTACTCGTTCCGCAAACTATTAATCGGATTGGCTAATGCTGCTTTAATAGATTGGAAACTTACGGTCGCCAGTGCAACTATTACGGTTACCAGCCCTGCCATTACAAATACCCAAATCTGGATGGTGATGCGGTAGGTATATGTTTCCAGCCATTTGTGCATACCCCACCAGGCAATTGGTGATGCTATTGCGAAGGAAATAAGTACAAGCATCAAAAACTCTTTTGATAACATGCCGGTAAGGTTTGACACCGATGCGCCTAAAACCTTACGTACACTAATCTCCTTTTGACGGTTTTGTGCCATATAGGCAGCAAGGCCAAACAACCCAAGGCATGATATAAATATGGTTAGGCCGGCAAACAGGCTGGCTAAGGTGCCCACTTTTTGTTCGTCGTTGAATTTTTTCGCGTATTCATCGTCAACAAAATGATATTCAAACGGATACTCCGGATTATATTTTTTAAACACGGCTTCTGCACGTTTCAGGTTTTCGGCGGTAGTGTTATTGGGGTTAAGCTTATAATGTACCACGTTAAACCATGATTTTGGCCCCTGGATAATCATGGCTTTAATAGGCTGGTATGGCGATTCGATAATAAAATCTTTAATAACACCTACCACCACCAAATTATGGTTATCCCGTTTGATGATCTGTCCTACGGGATCTTTAAAACCGGTTACTTTTACAGCGGCTTCGTTCAGTAATATGGCTGTTGAGTCCGTAGGATAAGTATTAATATCGATATCCCTGCCGGCAGCTATTTTTAAACCCATGGTTTTTACAAAGTCGCCATCGGTGTTGTACATGATAAAATCTATTTTCTGACTTTGGTCTTTTCCTTTCCAGTCAAAACCCCAGCTGTCGCTCCACCGTTGGGTAACCGGCGAGTTGGTTTTAGTAACCGATACTGCTGCCCCGCTGCTTACCAGTTCATTGCGGATCATCTTGAAGTTTTTATCAATACTGCCCGACATCATGGTATATGCCAGGTTGTCTTTTTTGTATCCAAGATCCCTGTTTTGGGCGTATTGCATCTGGTCGCGGATGAGGATGGTACAGATGATGAGGATAATAGCGAAAGTAAATTGAACTACTACCAATATTTTGCGCGGGCTAATTGCGGCATCTACCTTTTTAAATGATCCTTTTAAAACGCTAACCGGCTTAAATGACGACAGGAAGAAAGCCGGGTAACTGCCGGCTATTATCCCCGTAAATAAAACAAAACTTAAACCGGCCAGCCAGAAATAAATACTGCCATAAGGTACAAATAACCGTTTATCAGTCAGCTGATTGAAGCCCGACATACTAACCTGCACAATGATAATGGCAATTATACCTGCAATCAAAGCGATAAGGATGCTTTCACCCAAAAATTGTGTGATGATCGAACCTTTTTTTGCACCTATCGCTTTCATGATACCTACTTCGCGGGCGCGTTTTTCGCTCCGGGCAGTGCTTAGGTTCATGAAATTGATACAGGCTATCAATAAAATAAATGCCGCGATAACAGCAAACAACCTTACCGACTCAATTTTACCGCCGGTTATTTTGCCATTTTCAAATTTAGAATATAAATGCCATTTGGCTGCAGGGTGCATAAACACTTCCTGGTCTTTTTGATCGGAGTGCGATTTGGTAATGTTGATCACCTGCTTATTAAGCTGGTCTTCGGTAACATTGGGTTTAGTAAGCACCCAGGTTTGCACAGAGTTGTTACCCCAGTACTCGTCATCGCCACCTGTTTTTTTCAGATAACTCCAGGGCATTAGGTATTCAAAATCAAAACGGGTGTTGTTGGGCAAATCTTTCATTACCCCTGTCACTGTAAAATGGTCAACGCTGTCAATACGTATCACTTTACCCATCGCATCTTGTTCGCCAAAAAGCTTTTTTGACAGCTTTTGCGTAATAACTATGGAATTGATAGTATTAAGCGCCGTTTTTGGATTTCCTGCCACCAGCGGAAAATTAAACATGGTCAAAAAATCCGGATCGGTAAAGTTACCATCCAGGTTCAGGTGTTTATCGCCAAGGCTAAACAAGAAACTTGCTGATGTTGTACGCGCGCTTTGTTCAACGGAGGGGTAATCCTGCTTCAATGTCTTCGACATGATCTTCGGTGTAGTTCCCCAGCACCAAAGCTTGCCATCAAAAACAGCCCGGTTATAAGCCAGGTATAGTCTATCGCGATTTTGATGAAACTGGTCATAGCTCAACTCGTTCTGAATCCAGAAAAGGATAAGCGCCGCGCTTGCCATCCCTATGGCCAGTCCCGATATGTTGATTAACGAAAATGATTTATTACGCAATAAATTGCGCCAGGCGATTTTTATAAAATTTTTAAACATGGTATTTGGTTCATTAGTTCAATTGTTTATTAGTTCATTGGTGTTGTATGATTCGTAGTTCATTAGTTCACTGGTTCATTAGTTCATTGGTGGAGGAGCGTAGACCCTGCAGTCTGAATTCGCCAGCCACAAGCCATTATTCAACATAACCGACCCAATTAGCCAACAGATAAGACCAATGAACTAATGAACCAGTGAACCAATGAACAATTTTATTCGCTTCTCAAACTTTTAACCGGGTTGCTCAAAGCTGCTTTAATAGCCTGCCAGCTAACGGTTGCAAGGCATACGGCCACGCTGATGGCTATAGTAGCCACAAATACCCACGCACTGATATTAGTGCGGTAAGTGTACTGGGATAACCATTTATCCATGTAATAATAGCTGATAGCAGAGCCGATAACAAAGGAGATGATTACCAATTGCAAAAACTCCCTTGACAGGTTGAACCACAGGCTGCTTACAGTTGCCCCTAATACTTTGCGGATACCGATCTCCTTTTTACGCTGTTCGGCGGCGAAGGAAGCTAAGCCGAACAAGCCAAGGCATGATATGATAATGGCCAGCACCGTGAACGCGCTCGATAACGTACCCAGCAATTTCTCTGTCTGGAACTTGCGGCTAAAATTTTCGTCTACAAACTTGTATTCAAAAGGGTATTCGGGGTTATATTTTTTGTAGAGGGACTCGATGGTCGCCAGGCTTTTTGATACCGATATTTTTGGATTTAACCGTATGCCGATAGTCCCTGCCCAGTTTTTATCAAAGCCGATGATCACCGGCTTTACTGGTTCATATGGAGAGGCCCATACAAAGTTTTTTACAACTCCTACAACAGCACATTTTCTATCCTGCCACTTTACTATCTGGCCTATCGGATCTTTTAGCCGCATCATTTTTACCGCGGCTTCATTCAGCATAACAGACGAGCTATCAGCAACGTGATCTATTGAAAAATCGCGGCCTGCCAAAAGCTGCAGACCATATGTAGGGATAAAATGATAGCTGGTAACCAACTGATCAATAGGAATTTTATCTTCACCTGCCAATTGACCGGGCCAGGTAATGCCCCAGCTACTGCTGTTGGCACTGGCAATAGTACTTGATGTAATTGCTGCATCGGTAATAGCTCCGGCATTAATGGCATCCCTCCTGAAGTTTTCAAACTCCTTTTGGATGCTGCCTTCAATAGAGAACTCCAGCAAACCATTTTGTGAGTAGCCAACCGGCCTGTTTTTTATATAGCTGATCTGTTTATAAATCAGGATACTTGAAAGTATCAGGCATGTAGCAAATACAAACTGTATTACAACCAGTACCTGCCTGGAGTAAAATGTTGTTTTGCCTGCTTTGCTAAGGCCTTTTAAAACTTTTATTGGTTTAAACGACGAAAGGAACAAGGCCGGGTAACTACCGGCAAGGATCCCTGTAAGCAATGTTACGCCAATTATGGCTACCCAGGTTAAAGGGTTACTAAACGGTATAATGAGTTGCTTACCAATCATCTCCTGAAAACGCCCCATCAGCGATCCCATTAATAATGCGGCAAAAATAAAAGCCAGGAAAGATGTCAATATCGATTCGCCCATGAACTGCTGGATAATGGCAAACCTGCGGGCGCCTACTACCTTGCGGATCCCCACCTCGCGTGATCGTTTTTCAGAACGTGCTGTTGAAAGATTCATAAAATTGATACAGGCTATCACCAGGATCCCGATTGCCAGGAACAGGAACAGCCTTACATACTCAATACTGCCGCCACCTGTGGCCTTACCGTTTTTAAATTCACTGTACAGGTGCATTTTATTAAAAGAGTATAAAAACAGTTCATTTTCTTTATTAAAAGGATCATTATGAGCTATCAGCTTTGTGATTTTAGGGTTAAACTTAGCCACATCGACACCTGGTTTTAACTTGATAAAGGTTTTGAATGAATAATTGCCCCAGCCAGAATTTTTAACCCATGGCATGGTTGATTCAAACAATTTCCACGACATTAAAGCCTTAAACCTAAAGCTGGAATTTTGGGGCAGGTCTTTAAAAACACCGCTTATTTTTACCAGTGTGCTACCATTCAATTTTACTGTTTGACCAATAGGATCCTGCTTACCAAACAGTGCTTTAACAGCCGACTCTGATATAATAACCGAGCTCAGATCTTTAAACGCATCGGTTTTATTGCCTTTAACAAAATCAAGCTTAAAAATATCCAGGAACGAAGCATCGGCAGCCATCAATGAAAATTTGAGCGGCTTGTTGTTATAATTAAAAAGCTGATCGTAAGCCCAGTTTGTACGGGCGGCGTATGCAATATCTGGATACTCTTTTTGCAGTACCCCGGCTACCTGCACAGGTGTGGCATCGCCGGTAAGAATTTCGCCATCTGACGGCTGATTACGCATCACTTTATAGATGCTATCGCTGTTCTGATAAAATTTATCGTAGGTAAACTCATTATATACATATAACAGCAGCATAAAACTAACTGCCATACCCGCCCCAAGGCCGCCAATGTTAATAGCAGAATACAGCTTGTTTTTTATCAGGCTCCGCCAGGCAATTTTTAAGTAATTTTTAAACATGGTATTTGGTTCATTTGTTCAATGGTTCATTTGTTCATTAGTCTTGTATGGTTCACTAGCTTTTTGGTTGCGCGGTCAGCGGATCAAACTAAGGTTTACCGCCTTCCACCAATGAACCAGTGAACTAATGAACCAATAAACGCCTACTCGCTCCGCAAACTCTTAACCGGGTTTGTGAGCGCCGCTTTAATAGCCTGGAAGCTTACCGTGGTAAGCGCTATCATAAGGGCTATTATGCCTGCCAGGGCAAACTCCCACCAGCTGATGCTGATTCGATAAGCAAAATCCTTTAACCAGCTATGCATGCCATAATAAGCAAGCGGAAAAGCAATCAATGCCGAAATACCTACCAGTATCACAAACTCCAGCGATAGCATATTCACTATACCGAATACCGATGCGCCTAATACCTTGCGGATCCCGATTTCGCGGGTGCGCTGGATGGTACTGTACGATGCCAGGCCAAGCAAACCCAAGCACGAAATAAATATGGCGAGTATCGCGAAATATAAGAACAGGGTGCCAAACCTATTATCAGACGCGTAAAGCTTATCAAAGGTTGCATCAACAAAAACATAATTGAACGGCCGCTCGGGTACAAGCGATTTCCATTTATCCTGGATAGCTTTTATGGTGACTGGAATGTCATTTACCCCTATTTTTAAAGTAAATACATTTAATCCACGTTGGTTAATACGCATGTTCAATGGTTTCACCTGGGTTTGTAAACCTTGAAAATGAAAATCTTTTACCACGCCAATTATTTTACCTGTTCGCCCCCATTGATTGAAATTGTGTCCAACAGCATCCCCGGGTTTCAGGTAGCCCAGCATTTTTGAAGCCGCCTCGTTAATGACAATGGCTTTGGTGGTATCCGTTCCAAATGATTGAGAAAAAGTGCGACCGGCTAAAACCTTCATTTCAAACTGGTGGATAAAATCATAGTCCACATCGTACATGTTCATATTCATTTCCTGCATGGCGCCGGTTTTGGTCTCTATTTTTGAATAGGCCACACTGTTGCCAAAACCGGGGATACTGCCCGATGCCGTAACAGCCGATACGTTGGGGATTTTTGCCAGTTCATTTTTTATCAGCTGGAAACGGGCCTGAACAGCGCTGTCGCCTGCAAAATCAATGGTGAGCATCTGTTCTTTTTTAAAGCCGAGGTTCTGGCTGCGCATAAAACTGAGCTGGTTGTAAACTATCAGCGTGCCAATAATAAGCACAATAGAGATGGTGAATTGTGTAATTACTAAACCTTTGCGCAAAATGATGCCCTTACTGGTAGTGCTGAACCTGCCCTTTAAAATAGTGACCGGTTTAAATCCCGACAGCACCATGGCCGGGTAAATGCCCGCAACAAGGCCAATTGCACTGGCAATAACAAAAAGTTGTACCAGGTAACCACTGTTAAAGATACTTTCGCTAACCACTTTGCCCGATAACTGGTTAAACAAAGGCAGCAACAAGTAACTGAACAAGGCCGAAAACACAAAAGAGATTAAACAAATAATAACCGATTCGCTTAAAAACTGGATAGTTAATTGTTTGCGCACCGCCCCTATCACCTTGCGGATGCCCACCTCTTTGGCCCTTTCGGTGGCACGGGCGGTGGTAAGGTTAATAAAATTGATACAGGCAATCAGCAAAATAAACGCCGCGATTACCGAAAAGATGTAAACATTGGTAACACTGCCATTTTCGGTTCCGCCTCCCCTTTTTGAAACCATGTATACATCTCTAAGTGGTTCAAGATAATAGGCGTAATCCATCCCGCTTTTACGGTCGGCCTCGCTGATATGCTTTTTGGCGAATGCCGGTAAGCGTGCCTGCAATTTAGCCGGATCATATCCTTTTTTGAGCAACAGGTAGGTAAAGTTATTATAATTGCCCCATTGGGTTAAATACCCTTTATACAATTTTGCGAGGGTGGATACCGATACGAGCATATCAAATTTAATGTGCGAATTATGAGGAACATCCTGCATGACGCCGGTAACAGCGGCAGGGTATTTACCGTCAAGTAATAACGGCTTACCTATAGGATCGGCGCTGCCAAAGTATTTTTTGGCCATGGTTTGACTCATTACCACGCTGTAAGGCGCTTCAAGGGCTTTATTCTTATCCCCTTTTACCAATTGGAACGAGAACACCTTAAAAAGCGAAGGCTCGGCAAACTGAACATTATTTTCCTGGAATTTGGCATCCTGGTACTGCACCAGGTAACCTGCGCCAAACAAGCGGGTATAAGCCTCAACCTCGGGATAATCACCTTGTATGGCCGGGCCAACAGGGGCGGTGGTTGACGGCCAGTGCAGCGTTTCGGTAGGTGTTTTAATGTCTGAGGCTACCCGGTAAATGTTATCATAATTCGCATTAAAATGATCGTAGCTCAGCTCAAACTTTACATACATATAAATCAGGAACCCGGCGGTCATCCCCACGGCCAAACCTATAATATTGATAACCGAAAACCCCTTGTAACGCCAAAGGTTCCGGAAAGCTATTTTGATGTAGTTTTTTATCATGATATTAGTTTTATTTGTTCATTTGTTCACTGGTTCATTAGTTCATTGGTCTTGTATGGTTCATTAACTTTTTGGTTGCGCGGTCAGCAGATCAAACTAAGGTTTACCGCCTTCCACTAATCAACCAGTGAACTAATGAACCAATGAACCTCTATTCGCTCCTTAAACTCTTCACCGGATTAACCAAGGCGGCTTTAATAGCCTGGTATGCAATAGTAATAGCGGCGATTATAAATGATGATGCTATGGCTATGATGAATATTTCCGGCCCTATGTTAATGTGATAAGCAAAGTTTTGCAGCCAGTTGTGCATTACGTAGTAACCCAGCGGGGCGGCTACTAAAAATGCTATCCCTATCAGGAGTATAAATTCTTTACCAAACAGGGCTACAATACTATATACAGGCGCGCCCAAAACCTTGCGGATGCCTACCTCTTTAGTACGTTGAGAGGCTGCGAAAGCGATCAATCCGTATAAGCCTAAGCAACCTATGAGTATGGCTATGTATGAGAATAACTGGAAAGCGGTATAAACTTTTTGCTCCTGCCTGTAAAAATTGGCAATATGCTCATCTATAAACTCATACTCAAAAACATTATCCGGGTAAATTTTTGACCATTGTTTGCCAATATATGCAATGGTTTTATTCATAGCAGCAGGCTGAATCCTGATGCTGGCCATAAAGAAGCCCCGCGGATTGTATTCCAGCACGCAGGCCCTGCGGTTTTTATGTTTTGATTCGCTTTGAAAATCCTGTACCACGCCCACAATAGTTGATTGTTGGTCGCCATTAAGTTTTACCTGTTTATTCAAGGCCAGCTGTGGGTCCTGGATGCCCAGTTTGTGCATCATGGTTTCGTTGATCACTACGCTGTGCAGGGTATCTTTATCATTCTTTTTCCAGATCTTTTGCCCGGCCAGCATGTGCAGCTGAAACATATCTGTGTACTTTTCATCAATGTATTTCACCTCGGTAACATCATCCTTGGTTAGCCCAAGTTCGGGCGACTGGAAGCTGGTGAAGTTGTTATTATAAACCGGTCCGCCGTTTGAAAAGCTCAGGTCCTTTATCCCCGGATAGGTTGCCAGTTGCTGCTTAAACACCTCGCGTTTTTCCTTATTGGGCAAGTCGACAGAAATCACTGCCTCTTTATTAAAACCGAGGTCCTGGTTTTTAAAGAAATCCATCTGGTGAGCTACTATCAGGGTGCCTACTATCAATATCTGCGAAATAGCAAACTGGGCTATTACCAAACCTTTACGTAAGGTTAAGCCACCGGAAGACATGCCTGCCGTATTTTTCAAAGATTCAACCGGCTGAAAGGCTGATTGTACAAACGACGGATATAAACCCGCAAGCAAAATAACCACCAGGGTAATAGCGGCTATCCAGCCCATTACTACAGGTTGCAATAACTGCGAGGAATCTATGCTGATCGACATCCATTTACCGGCTTCTGACAGGAATAATGCGGATAAACAAACACCAAATATCACTGAAATCAGCACCAGTACCGTAGTTTCGCCCATGAATTGCTTTACCAACTGTGACCGGGTTGCACCCAATACTTTACGTACACCAACTTCTTTTGCACGCCTGATGGCCTGCGCCGTAGCCAGGTTAATAAAATTGATACAAGCTGTAATGATGATAAGTAAAGCCACGCCAATGAGCGCGTAATAAGTATCTTTTGATGTAGGTGTGATGATGTTATTGATATACCGCTGATCGAAGTGAATATCTTTCAATGGTTGCAGGGGCAAATGAGCGCTTTTGGCAATATCGGCGCCCCAGTTTTTTTTAATAAAAGCAGGTATTTTGCTTTTCAATTGTTGCACAGAATAATTTGGGGGAAGCACAATATAGGCGTAGCTACCGCCCGGGATAGACCAGAAATTACTCATGCCACCTTTCAAATACTGCTCGATGCTTTTCAATGATACCAGGAACGCGGTCGGTGTACTGGAATTAGCAGGCAAATCTTTAATGATACCTGTTACTTTGGCGTTCAGCTGGTTTTCAAAATTGACTGTCTGCCCCATAGCATTGGCTTTGCCAAAATATTTTTTGGCAATAGTTTCTGTAAGTACCACGCTATTGGGTTGCGAAAGCGCGGTTTTAGGGTCACCGGCCAGCCATTGGTAGTCAAAAACTTTAGCTGTCTGATCATCGCCAAAAACTATATTTTTTTCTCTGAAACGGTTCTCGCCAATCTTGATCATAGCTTCTGACTGGTAAAATAGTTGTGTGGTTTGCTCCAGTTCGGGAAAATCAATCCGCATGGCCGGGATTATAGCCATAGATACGTTCGAGTTAAAATCAATCGCGTTTAAAGTTACCCGGTAAGTGCGGTCGGCTTTGCTGTTGTAACTGTCAAAGCCCAGCTCATTCCTCACAATAAGGAAGATCACCAAACATGCGGCTACACCCAAAGTAAGCCCAAAAACGTTCAGGAAAGCATAACTCAGGTTACGGCGAATATTCCTAAAGGCGATAGTTACATAGCTTTTGATCATGATTTTATACTTTAAATTCTAAACCCTAAATTCTAATCTCTAAATCCTAAATTGGCGCCCCATTTCAAATCACCATTCACCATTCACCTCTCCTATTCATTCTTCAAACTATCCACCGGATTAGCCACTGCCGCTTTAATAGATTGAAAGCTCACCGTTATTACAGCTATAAATAATGCTGCTGCTCCGGCCACCACAAGCACCCACCATTGGATGCTGATGCGGTAGGCAAAATCCTGCAGCCACTTGTTCATTAAATACCAGGCTATAGGTGTAGTAATTGCAATGGATATAAATATCAGTTTGATAAAATCTTTAGAAAGGATACCTACTATAACCGATACGCTCGCGCCAAGCACTTTACGGATCCCTATTTCTTTTGTGCGTTGCTCTGCTGCATAGGCGGCTAAGCCAAATAAACCCAGACAAGCTACTATTATAGCTAAAACAGTAAATATGATAGATATGGTACCGGTACGCTGCTCGGTCCGGTAATTGGCATCAAAATTCTGCTCCATAAATGAGTATTCAAAATGGCTTTGGGTAAGTGCATCCCATTTATTTTTTATCTGGGCTATAAGGGCTGGTAAATTTGCTGTGCTCACTTTGATGCTCAGGTCGCCGGTATCATCATTCAGCAACAGGATAACCGGGCTAATGGTTTCGTGCAGGGAGTTGAAATTGAAATCCTTAACAACGCCGATTATATGATACGGCTTCATATGATCGCGGTTGCCATCCATATTGCGGTACAGGATCTTATTTACCGGATCGCTGTAGCCTAAAAATTTAGCGGCCGCTTCATTGATCACCAAACCTGTTGAATCGGTCGGCATTTGTTCCGAAAAATTCCGGCCGGCTGTTATTTTCATATCCAGTGTGCCAATGTAATCTGCATCAACATTCCAGCTTTGAGGGAAAATGGATCTTTTTTGATCGAGCGTAGCATCCTTATAAAATATAGATGTAGCACGCACATGCGCTGTGGGCAAATAACTGGTTAGTGTGGCATTTACTACACCGGGAAGCTGTTTAATTTCCTGTTTAAAGGTTTTGGCATGGCTGCCCAACTCAAAAGTTTTATTGATGATTAGCACCTGGTTGCGGCTATAACCCAGATTTTTGGTTTGGATATAATTAAGTTGATTATAAATAACTATGGTGCCTATGATAAGGAATATGGAAATACTAAACTGAAACACAACCAGTACGCTACGTAGCCTGCTGCCTTTAAAACCACCCGATACCCTACCGCTCAATACATTTATGGGCTGAAAAGCCGAAAGGAAAAACGCAGGATATGAACCGGCGGCAAAACCAACCACCACCACAATAACCAGTAATGCAGGAATAAGCCAGGCCAAAGTTTGCGAACCCACTACCAGTTCCTTGCCCGATATATGGTTAAATAACGGTAATAGCAGCAGGGTTGCAAACAAGGCTATTATAGCCCCTGCAAGCGTAACCAGCAACGATTCGGTTAAAAACTGGAAAATAATGTATTTGCGGGGTGAACCTAAAACCTTACGAACGCCAACCTCGCGGGCGCGGTTTGATGAACGCGCGGTTGACAGGTTCATGAAATTAATGCAGGCTATCAGCAATATAAATATAGCAATGGCCGAAAATATGTAAACATATTGCATGGTGCCATTGGTACCCAATTCGCCTGCACGACTGGAGTGCAGGTGAATATCAGTAAGCGGCGTAAGGTTGAGCCTGAAATAGCTTCCGCTTTTTTCAAAGGCATCCATATTCATGTGTAAACCGGCCTGCATTTCGGCATCGCTGTATTTTTTTAAAAAAGCGGGTAATTTTTTCTCAAATGCTTTACTGTCGGCTCCCTTTTTGAGCACTACATAGGTGTTAAAATCGCTCCTGAGCCATTCAGTCGACTTGCTATCGGGAAAACTCGACATCGACATGAAAAAGTTAAAATTGAAATGCGATTGCTTTGGGATATCTTTAATTACCCCGGTAATTTTAAACAGCTGGTTATTTTCTATGGTTAGTGTTTTACCTACTATATTGGTACTGTTGAAATATTTTTTTGCGGTACTTTCGGTAAGTACAACACTATTGGGTTCATTTAAAGCAGTGGCGGGGTTGCCATTGATCATGGGTAAGGTAAAAACATTAAAAATTGAAGGATCAGCAAATACGGAACTGTACTCCAGGACACTTTCGTTTCCTTTTTTTATATGGAAACCATTAGTCGGCTTTATCCTTGAGGCTTCTTCCACTTCAGGGAAATCAGTTTTAAGGGTTTGGGCCAATGGCGCCATGCATACAGCGTACAAAACATTGTTGTTGCCCAGTTTCAGATCTTCATTAATACGAAACGTACGGCTGGCTTTAGCATTATACCTGTCATAACTTAGTTCATCGGCTACGTAAAGTACAATCATCAAACAAGTAGCCAGGCCAAGGGCAAGGCCTAAAATGTTTATGGCAGTAAATCCTACATTTTTCCTTAATGTACGGAAGGCGGTCTTTATGTAATTCCTAATCATCTCTTTAGTTCATTAGTTCACTTTTCGTTCACTAGTTCACTGGTTTATTAGTTCATTGGTCTTTTATGGTTGATAAGCTCGTCGCAGGCAATAACCAGATCAACTCTGCAAGCTCACCGCTCTCCACCAATGAACCAATGAACTAATAAACCAATGAACGTTATTATTCGTTCTTCAAGCTATCCACCGGATTTGCAATAGCTGCCTTTATTGATTGAAAACTGATTGTTGCAAGCGCTATAATAACAGCCATTAGTCCTGCTGCCGCAAATACCCAAAGATTTATGTTAATATGGTATTGATATGTTTTGAGCCAGTTTTGCATTATCCAGTAAGCTGCAGGGAAAGCTATGCTGCATGATATAATCACCAGCCTTAAAAAATCGGCCGATAACAGCCTGGTAATACTTAACACGCTTGCGCCAAGTACTTTCCTGATCCCGATCTCTTTTGTACGGCGCTCGGCAGTGTAAGCGGCCAAGCCAAACAAGCCAAGGCACGAAATGATAATAGCCAACATGGCGAATACCCTTGATAATTTACTTACCAGCATTTCGCTTAAAAACATCTGGTTAAACTGATCATCAACAAAACGATAATCAAATGGATATGCCGGGTTATTCTTTTTAAGCACATTACGAATTGTGGCTAATGATGCTTCGATAGGCTTATGCTGATTTATGCGTACATACATCACCGTTGTATTTTTAGGATCGGAGCTAAAAAACATAACAGGATCGGGCTTGCCGTACATATTGCCATACACATAATCGTTAACCACGCCTACTACAGTAGCCGACGTAGTATCGCCCTGGCCATGTATTCTTTTACCGATAGCGCTTCCTTTTCCCATAAGCTTTGCCAGCGAATTGGTAATTACCATGCGTAAGGGCCTGCCCGTATCTGCTACCGTAAGGTTTCTTCCTTCAACCAGGGTCATACCGGCTGTTTCAAAAAATTCAGGGGTTATGTAGCGCTGAGATATCAATACTTCTGAAGCAGGTGGTTTGCCATCCCAGGTAAGTCCCGACGTATTATTGCCGCCATAGATGATGGCATGATCAGAAAGGGCTACATTATCAACGTGGCCAGAACTTAACAGATCATATTTCACAGCATCAAAATTTTGAGCCATCTGCCCTTGCAGTCCTATTTCGATAAGGTTATTTTTATTGAAACCCAGTTGCCTGCTTTTAATGTGCTGTATTTGCTGATAAACAATAATTGTGCTGATAATGAGCACAACCGACGCGGTAAACTGAAGTACAACCAGTCCCTTGCGAATAAACGAGGCACCGCTGTCTTTTAGTTTTGCACCTTTTAATACAGATACAGGATTAAAAGACGAAAGGTATAATGATGGATAACTGCCGGCTACCAGGCCGCAAACAGCAGTAATAAACAACAAGGCAATGATATGCACGGGTTTATCAAACCCTGGTGTAAGCTGCTTTTGAACTAATGTATTGAATGCCGGCAAAGCTACAGATACAATAAATACCGCAAAAACAGCGGCAATCACCGACATAAAAATGGCCTCGGCAATAAACTGCAGGGCGAGCGAACTTTTACCGGCGCCAAGTACTTTGCGTACGCCAACCTCGCGGGCACGTTTTTCGCTGCGGGCCGTTGCCAGGTTCATGAAATTGATACAGGCTATAAAAAGGATGATCCAGGCAATAACTGTAAACAGATGCACATATGCTATCCGGCCGCCGCCTGTTTGCCTGCCCTCGTTAAAATCATCGTAAAGGTGCCACTGGTTCATACAAAACAAAAAGGCATGACCTAAAGATTTGGGCGAACGCTTTTGTATATAACTGTAAAGTATTTTATTAACCTGGGCCGGGCTGGCACCGGGTTTTAACTCAACAAAGGTAGATAGCGACTGGTTTCCCCAGTTGCTTAGCCAGGGACTTTGATCAAAATAAAGCTGGAAAGGCATCAGCCATTCAAATTGTATGGATGCATTGGCAGGCAAATCTTTAATTACGCCCGACACCACATAATTTTGCTTGTTATCAACCTTAACATACTGGCCAAGTACATTTTTTTGGTTACCAAAAAATTTCTTTGCTGCCTTCTCGGTAATAACTACCGAATGCGGATCATTAAAAGCCGAAGCGGCATTTCCCTGCACAAACGATGTGCTAAACATGCTAAAAAAGGAGGGTTCAACATATTTGCCATCTGCAAAAACAGATCTGTCGCCTTTTGCAAATAATAAAGATGTGGTACCTTCATTGGTACGGCAGGTATTGGCAACACCGGGTATTTCGGCTTTCATTGCCGGGCCCATTAAACCAGGTGTTGAGCTTTCTGTAAAAACATATGTGTCATACTTCTGGTTTTCACGAACCTCGTAAAGGTTATCCTTTTTAGCATATACATTATCGAAATTCAGCTCGTCCTCAACCCATAAAAAAATAAGCGCGGCACAGGCAATCCCTATGGACAAACCAAAAATATTCAGAAAACTGTAAGCCTTATTTTTTGTAAGGCTACGAATGGCGGTTTTTATGTAATTCCTGATCATCTCTTTGGTTCATTTTTTGTTCATTGGTTCATTCGTTCATCAGTTCATTGGTCTTTTATGGTCGATAAGCTCGTCGCATAGCAATAATCAGATCAACTGCGCAAGCTCACCGCTTTCCACTAATGAACCAGTGAACTAATGAACCAATAAACTACTCACTCCTTAAACTTTTTACCGGGTTTGCCAACGCTGCCCGCAGGGTGTTAAGGCTTACCACCGCTAATGTTAGCAGCAGTATAATTACGCCGACCACTGCAAACAACCAGATACTTATACTGATGTGGTAGGTGTATTTTTGAAGCCAGTTGCTCATAAACCACCACGTTAATGGTACAGCAATTACAAAGGCCACCATTACCAGCTTTAAAAACTCGGTTGATATTAGCATTAGTAATTGTTGCACGGTAGCACCCAATACTTTACGTACCCCTATTTCCCTGAAACGTTTTTCGATAGTAAATGATGCCAGACCAGCTAAGCCGATACAGCAGATAAAAATGGCCAAACCTGCAAATATGTTGGTGATGCGGCTGATCAGCTCTTCGGTAATAAATTTCTTACCAAATTCCTGGTCAACAAACTGGTATTCAAATATATTTTCGGGGTTGTATTTTTTGAAGATGACCTGGATAGCCTGGATAGCCTTTTGCGGCTGCACCCCATCTTTTAAACGAACACTTACCCGGTTTGAGCTTTTGGGATCATAATAAACCATCAAAGGCTCCACAGGCTTGTATGGCGATTCCATCACAATGTTTTCTATCACCCCGGCTACGGTATATTTACGGGGCCCGTAACGCATTTGCATGCCAATGGGATTTTTGATGTTCATGGCCTCAATAGCAGCCTTGTTGAGCAGCATTACCCCCGAGTCGGCGGGCATAGCAGTAAAATCGCGCCCCATCAACACTTTGGTGCCCATAGTTTTGGTAAAATCAACGTCGGTACTTAAACCAGTGAATATAATACTACCGGCGGGCTTACCATCATAATCGGGAGATGGTGATTTCCACCAAACATCGGTTATGGGTGCCGATGTGCGGGTAACAGCACCAACCAAATTGGTATTAAATAACTCCTGCTTAATAGCTACGTAGTTTTTATCTACAGCCTCTGATGATGGCACCATCAGCAGGTTATTGGGATTGTACCCTACGCTGCGGTTTTTAATATGCTGAATTTGCTGGTATACGATAATGGTAGCCGAGATGAGTAATATCGACATTACAAACTGCCCCACTACCAGGATGCGCCTTGGCAATACCGCGCTTTTACCGGCAGCAAAAGTCCCCTTCAGTACCTTAACCGGGTTAAATGACGACAGGTATAGGGCAGGATAGCTGCCCGCTACTATTCCCGTAAACAGGATGATAACCACCGTACCTGTTAAAAAGAACGGATCAATAATAGCCAGGTGAAGATTTTTGCTCACCAATGTATTAAACAACGGCATAAATATGTACACACATGCAATAGCAAATACAAAGGCGATGCAGGTGAGGATGATTGACTCAAAAAAGAACTGGATGATTAATTGTTTTTTATCAGATCCTAAGGTTTTACGGATGCCTACTTCTTTAGCGCGTTTCTCAGACCGGGCGGTAGATAGGTTCATGAAATTTACACAAGCAATCAGGAGAATAATAATTGCTATTACGGTGAACAATTTTACATATTCAATCATGCCGCCAATATTTTTACCATCTTTAAACTCGCCATACAGGTGCCACTTATTCATGGCGAAGGTATAATAGGAGCTTATTTCATCGTGGCTATCATTCTTATGCTTAACATCGTTTACATACTTATCCAACGCCTGGGGGGATGCGCCGGGGGTAGCTTGTATAAAAACAAAATCTGATGAATTTGACCACTGTTGCATCCGGGCCTTGCTATCTGCAGATGTATATTCAAACGGGGCTATAAAATCAAACTGAAAGGTGGAGTTACCTGGAGGGTCGGCAATTACTGCACTTACTTTAAAGTTTAGCTGGTTATCAATTTTGATTACTTTATTAATGGGGTCACCGTTCCCGAAAAATGCTTTGGCAGCCGATTCGGTTATCACCATGGATTTAGGGTCACTAATAGGCGTTTTGGAATCGCCTTTAATAAACTTCCATGAAAACATTTTAAAAAACTGATCGCTTACCTGGTAACCCTTTTTGATCATTTTGGTATTACCATACTGCGCCATGTGGGTTTCCTGGTGACTGGTCATCACGGCGTATTTTATCTGCGGATTACCCGTTTCTAGCGCCTTGGCCAATGGGAAAGCCATATTCTCATCTGTGAATATGCTGTTCTTAAAGTCGCGGTTGGCCATTATTTTATAAATATTGTCATGGCTGGCGTGAAACTTATCAAACGCGACTTCATCCTTCACCCATAAAAATATAAAGATAGAACAGGTCATACCAATAGTCAATCCCAGGATATTGGTTAATGAGAACCCCTTATTCCTGACCAGGTTTCTCCAGGCGATCTTGAAATAGTTCTTTATCATGGCGTTGGTTTTACTTGTTTATTAGTTTAAACCCAATGGTTAAAAGGCGACATTCAATAAAACACTTTTCCGCCCCGCTCAGGAGAGGATTCACACAGATTACACTTTTAGTCCTTTGTCTTTTGTCCGAAAATCCTTAATCCGCGTAGCGAAAAACACTTTTCCGCCCCGCTCGGGAGGGGATTCACACAGATTACACTTTTCGTCCTTTGTCTTTTGTCCGAAAATCCTTAATCCGCGAAGCGAAAAGAAGGCATAAAACAAGCTTACCCCTCCCTTGCGGAGAGGTGAGCCGTGCACAAAAAATTAACTTATATAAACTATCTTCCGGGGTAGATGATATGCTGTTTAAACCATTATATTCTCCACAACCGACTGTCCGTCAAGCAACCTGATAATGCGGTGGCTGTAACGGGCATCATGCTCGGAGTGCGTAACCATGATGATGGTTGTACCTTGTTCGTTCAAATCAGTTAACAGTTCCATCACATCGTTACCGTTGGTACTATCTAAGTTACCTGTAGGCTCATCCGCAAGGATCAGTTTGGGTTTGTTAACCACGGCGCGCGCAATTGCCACACGTTGTTGCTGACCACCCGATAATTGCTGCGGATAATGGTTACGACGGTGCATGATCTGCATCTTATCTAACACCTCTTCTACCCTTTTTACACGCTCAGCCGCAGGAACACCAGTGTAGATGAGCGGTAATTCAACATTTTCAAATACGGTTAGCTCATCAATAAGGTTAAAGCTCTGGAAAACGAAACCGATGTTGTGCTTACGCAGGTCGGCACGTTTACGCTCGGTGAAATGCGCAACTTCAATGTCGTTAAAAACATAGCTGCCATCATCCGGATCATCAAGCATCCCTAAAATATTGAGCAACGTTGACTTACCACAACCAGACGGCCCCATGATGGCCACAAACTCGCCGGTCGCAATTTCAATTGATAGCTTATTTAAAGCTATGGTCTCTACCTCTTCTGTGCGGTAAAATTTTTCGAGATTAGTAATTTTTATCATTTGCCCCTCCTAAATCATCCGCCTTTCGTTTAGATGATTTGATTTTTTGATTTTGTTTATACTCTGTTTATAAAATTAATTATTTCTTGTTTATCGTGCCAGCCCCCTCTAAATCTCCCCCGGTTGGGGAGACTTTTTGAAGCCCTCCCTACCGGGGAGGGTTTGGGTGGGGCTGCTTATTTCTTCAATATCAGTTCCTGGATATCGCCATAGGTTTCATAGCTCGAGGTAATTACCTTATCGCCAGGATTTAAACCTTCGGTTACCACGTAATAATCGGGGCTTTGGCGTCCAAGCTGTATGTTAACCTTGTAGGCACGCTTGCCGTCTTCGCTCACTTTAAATATCCAGTTACCGCCTGTTTGCTGGTAAAAGCCACCTTTAGGTACCAATACAGCTGTAGTTTCGTCGCTAAGTGCTAACCTAACCTGCAGCGTTTGCCCTTTACGGATGCCTTTAGGCACAGTGCCTACAAATTGCATATCAACCTGGAAACTACCTGTTGTTTTTACTTGCGTAAATACCTTTTTTATAACCAGGTTATATGTTTTATCGGCAAATTGAAAATCGCCTTTCAGGCCTGTAAACACGCGCGACAGGTAATGCTCATCAATGTCAACCCTCACTTTAAAGCCCGATTGTACGTCGATCTGCCCCAGGTGTTCGCCTTTATTTTTGCTTTGGCCAACTTCGGCATCCATGGAGGTTAACTGGCCATCAATAGGAGCCCTTAAAGTAAGGCCTGCAACTTTTTTACGCATAAGGGCCAGGGCAGCCTTCATTTGGGTATAGTGTTCCTGGGCCTGCTGATCCTGCTGTTTAACAAGCGAGGTATCCTGCTTTAATATTTGTATAGCTAACTTCCGGCGGTTAAACTGGTAATCATACATGTTTTTAGCCGATTGATATTCCTGTAAACCAATTGCTTTTTGCTCATAAAGGTTTTTGTCTAATTTATAAAGCCGCTCGGCTTCTTTAAAAGCATTGTCTACATCGGCCATGGTATTAAGTTTGGTAATGGTGGCTTGTGATGCATTGTTATGCGAAATCTGCATTTGGGTTTGCTCGGCAAACACCTGCGACTCCTGGGTGGCCAGGTTTAATTCTTCATCAACATTGCTTAATTTTAAAATAGGATCACCTTTTTTAAGCATCGCCCCGTCTTCTACATATTTCTCTTCCACTAAACCACCTTCTGTAGCATCAAGAAAAATAGTGGTTAATGGCATTACTGTACCATTAACCGGGATAAACTCCTGAAATGGACCTTTAGTAATAGTACTTACAGTTATGCGTTCGGTATCAACATCCAATTTGCTTTTACCCGATGTAAAATAAATACTGCCCCCAACTAATAAAATAATGCCTGTAATACCAGCTATAGTTAGTATTCGTTTGCTGTTCCAGGTCTTTTTCTCAATTTTTCTGTCCACTGTTATTATGATATTTTGATTTATGGTTACAAAAAGATATGCCACAAATTAAAATACTGTATTTCAATACATTAAATACCTATTGCAGATTTAAGGCGTACGCTTCTGTTACATCAAGTGTACGGTAATGATACAGTAAAATAGTGCGCGGATATCCCATAACGCGTATATTAGTTACAATTAAAATTACTACTTTTTTTAACTGGTAGCTCCTTAATAGTTGTATTTATATAATACTGTGAATTTTAAGCATTCAATTATTAATTTGCACAAAGTTTTCTTTGGTTGGTGGTTCATAGATGATGCTTCATGGTATAGCGTTTGTTACCGGTATAATTAGTAACAATTGTTGAATACCACGCGTCTGCTATAAATCATCATCAAAAAACTATCGGCACTATCAATGAACCATTAACTATGAACTATACCAAATGATACTTAAAAAAGCTACTATTCTTATTGTTGATGATGACCCGGATGTACTTACCGCTGTAAAGCTGCTGCTGAAAACTCAGGCTAATGAAGTGATAACCGAGAAGAACCCTGAGAACCTGAACTGGCTGCTGCAACGCAACGAGGTAGACCTGGTTTTGCTGGATATGAACTTTAACAGCGCCATAAACACCGGCAACGAAGGTTTGTACTGGCTGCGTAAAGTGAAAGATTGGAAGCCGGATGTATGTGTTATAATGATTACAGCCTATGGCGATATTGACCTGGCCGTACGTTCATTAAAAGAAGGCGCTGATGATTTTGTGGTAAAACCATGGCATAACGAGAAACTGATAGCTACCATAAAAGAGCTTTTAGATAAGAAAGAAGGAGGTGTAAAAACCACTAAAGCAGCCGTAAAAAGCACCGCGGGAGACACCTCTATACTGGGCGAATCGGACGTGATGCAGGATATTTTTTACAAGGTGAACAAAATAGCTCCAACTGATGCCAATATTTTACTGTTAGGAGAAAACGGTACAGGTAAAGACCTGATGGCTAAGGCCATTCATGAGCGTTCGTTACGGGCCGATAAACCATTTATAAAAGTGGATGTGGGCGCCTTAACCGATACCCTGTTTGAGAGCGAACTGTTTGGGCATAAAAAAGGCGCGTTTACAGACGCCAGGGAAGACCGCACCGGCAGATTTGAAGATGCCCAGGGCGGCACCTTGTTTTTGGATGAGATAGGCAACATAAGCCTGCAGCAACAGGCCAAACTGTTAACTATACTGCAAAACAGGCAGGTAACCCGGTTAGGAACCAATAAGGCCATTGATATTGATATCAGGCTGATTTGCGCTACCAATGTGCCCATGCACGAGCTGGCTAACGAAAGCCGTTTCCGTAAAGATTTAATTTACCGGATAAATACGGTGGAAATTAATATGCCCCCTTTGCGCCGCCGCAGTGAGGATATTGTGATACTGGCCAGGCACTTTGCCAAACAATATGCCAGCAAGTATCTGAAACCTGCCGTGGATTTTGATGCCGCAGCTTTGCTAAAGCTTAAATCATATAATTATCCCGGCAACGTACGCGAACTGCAATACACCATTGAACGTGCTGTTATTATGGCTGATGAACAAACACTCAGGCCAGACGACCTGATATTTTCTATACTGGAAACATCAACAGACAGCAGTATCAACGATGACAATATACAGCTAAGCACCCTGGAAAAAAACGCCATTTTAAAGGTGATAGAGAAACATAATGGCAACATTACCCGGGCCGCCAAAGAACTGGGATTAACCCGTACAGCCTTATACCGCAGATTAAGCAAATATGATATTTAACCGTTATGAGTGGCGGCTTTTGCTGCGTGTATTTTTAATGTTTATTGCCTTAGCCGCGGCAGCGTACGTTACGGTTACAGGCCAGCCGTTATACCTGGTTATATTTATCCCTTTGGTAGTTTACGCGGTAATAGAAATGATCCGTTTCCAGAAAAAGGCACAGGATGAGGTTAACCAGTTTGTAGAATCTATCCATTACCGGGATTTCTCGCGCCATTTTGATGTACGCCGGGCGCCAAACGAACTGAAACCATTGCGCAAAGGCTTTAATGATATCAACACCACCTTTAAGCTTATCAGCCGCGAACGCGAAACGCAATATCATTACCTGCAAAAGATCCTGGAGCTGGTGGATACCGGGATTTTATCTTACGAAGAAGAAACAGGCAGCATCAGCTGGATCAATGAGGCTTTTAAAAAACTGCTGGGTATCCCTTATTTAAAAACCATTCAATCGCTCGAAAAACGGGAGCCCGCGCTTTATAACGAATTGATTAGATTAAAGCCCGGCGAAAGCAATATCATCACCATCAGCCGCAACCAGCAGTTAGTTAAAATACTGATAACGGCCAGCCTGATGCGCAGCGATGATAAGCTTTACAAGCTGATAGCGTTTCAGAATGTGAGCGAAGCGCTGGATGAAACGGAATCAAAAGCCTGGTCGAAATTACTGAATGTAATGACCCACGAGATCATGAACTCGGTGGCGCCTATCTCTTCGCTGGCCGATACCCTGAAGAACCGCCTGCAAAGCCCCGAGATTGCCAATAGTATAGAAAGCAGCGAGCTGGAAGACCTGGAGTTGGGTATAGATACCATTAAACGCCGCAGCGAGGGCTTGCTGAAGTTTACAGAAAGCTACCGCAGCCTAAACAAGATCACCAAACTCGATCGCGAAAAGATCCTGGTACGTAACCTGTTCGAGAACCTGAACAGTCTGATGCGGCCTACCCTGGAGAAGAAAAACATTGAGCTGGTAATTATTATGCGCGACCCTGCACTTGCCATTGAAGCAGATATTAACCTGCTTGAGCAAGTTATGATCAACCTGCTGGTGAATGCCATCGAAGCCGTAAAAGACCGCGAAGAACCCCGGATCACCCTATCTGCCGAAGTACAAAACAATAACAAAACACTGGTTAAAATTACAGATAATGGCCTCGGCATGCCCCCCGAACTATTAGATAAGATCTTTATTCCATTCTTCAGCACCAAAAAAACCGGCAGTGGTATTGGGCTAAGCCTGTGTAAGCAGATCATGTTATTGCATAAAGGGAATATCCAGGTACAATCTACAGAGGGTAAAGGATCGTCATTTATATTGCAGTTTGTGCCGTAAGGCCCCGGGCCCTTAAAGGGGAAGTTTTTGATTGGTATGTTTTTTGAAACATACGAAGTTTGATATTGCCTTTGTTAATAATGGAAAAACAAATTCAGCCAGGCGCTTTTGCTCCTCCTTCAGGGGGCCGGGGGGCCATCCTTGCCATCCCGGGCAGCTTACGTTCGGGTTCAACAAATCATAATATCCTGAAACATTTGGGTGGTTTGGTACCATCGGATGTTGAATACAGCATTTATACCAATTTGGCCCTCATCCCTCCTTTTGACCCTGGCAATGATGACTACTATCCGCCCGAACCCGTTTTTGAATTAAGAGAGTTATTAAAGCTGGCCGATGGCATTATCATTTGCACACCGGAATATGCTTTTGGCGTGCCTGGTCAGCTTAAAAATATGCTGGACTGGATGGTATCGAGTGGTTCACTTGTAGACAAGCCGGTGGCATTGATAACTGCGTCGTTAGGCGGCGAGCATGCGCATGCATCGTTACGACTTACTTTAGGTGCATTATCGGCCAGGGTTATTGATGATGCAAATTTGGTGATCTCTTTTATCAGGTCGAAAATGGATGGGGATAAGGTAGCCGACGAGGATCTGAGAAAAAAGTTGGATGAAGTTTTAAAAGTGTTTTTGAACAGGGTAAATCACGTTTAAAATTTTTATGATCTCTGTCAATTTCGCCCGCCAGGAGGAGGTTGCGCGTTTGTTAAAATATTTGTTAAGATTTCCCTTATTTTTCTCGATAAATGTTGACTTTTCTACATAAACTTATATTTTTTATATAATTTTTATATCCAAATTACCTGTAAGGTTTTAAAAGCGAGCCAATTCTTTCTGCCAATTTGACAACTTCGGCGTCTTTGGAACATGCATTGATGGTTGCAGGTAGAAATTAATATTAATCCATTCATATATCAATATTATGCAAGAGAAAGGCAGCATTTCAATCCACACCGAAAACATTTTTCCGATAATTAAGAAATTTCTTTACTCAGATAATGAGATATTTTTGCGCGAGCTGGTATCAAACGCTGTAGATGCTACCCAAAAAATTAAACGCCTGGCCTCTTTAGGCCAATACAACGGCGAACTTGGCGACCTGCGCGTTGAAATTGCATTTGACGAGGTAAAAAAAACCATCACTATATCCGACAATGGTTTGGGTATGACCGCCGAAGAGATCAAAAAATACATTAACCAGATAGCATTTTCGGGCGCTACTGAGTTTGTGGAGAAATTTAAGGAAGCCAAAGATGCCAATGAGATCATCGGTCGCTTTGGTTTAGGTTTTTACTCGGCCTTTATGGTTGCAGATAAGGTTGAAATTCAAACCCTGTCATACCAGGAAGGTGCCGAGCCCGCATACTGGGTTTGCGATGGCAGCACCGAGTTTGAGATTGGCGAAGGTGTATTGGCTGAACGGGGTACCGAGATCACCCTGTATATCAACAGCGAATCGGAAGAGTTCCTGAGCAAATACAAATTGCAGGAGATACTTGACAAATACTGTAAGTTTTTACCTGTGCCTATTAAATTTGGCACTAAAACCGAATCTGTTGAAGATGGCGTTGATGAAGAAGGCAAACCAAAATACATTGACGTTGAGGCAGATAACATCATCAATGATACCAACCCTATTTGGACTAAAGCACCATCTGAGTTAAAAGACGAGGATTACCTTAACTTTTACAAACAGCTTTATCCGTTTAGCGAAGATCCATTATTCTGGATCCACCTTAATGTTGATTATCCGTTTAATCTTACCGGCGTATTGTACTTCCCTAAGTTGAAAAACGATTTCGAGATCTCAAAAAACAAGATCAAATTATTTAGCCGCCAGGTATTTATTACCGACGAGGTAAAAGACATTGTTCCCGAATTTCTGATGCTTTTACATGGTGTAATCGATTCACCGGATATCCCGCTGAACGTTTCAAGAAGCTTTTTACAAGCCGACAGTAACGTTAAAAAAATTAACAGCTACGTTACCAAAAAAGTGGCTGACAAATTAGCAGAACTGTTTAAAGCCGACCGCAAAGCCTACGAAGAAAAATGGACCGACATTGRCCTGTTTGTAAAATACGGTATGGTAAGCGAAGACAAGTTCTACGATAAGGCTAAAGACTTTGTTTTGGTGACAAACACTAAAAAAGAGAACTTCACATTACCCGAATACAAAGAGAAAGTTGAGGCTTTTCAAACTGATAAAGACGGGCAGTTGGTTTACATTTACACCAACGATCCGGCAAAACAGGATTCATTTATCCAATCGGCCAATAAAAAGGATTATGATGTGTTGGTGATGAACTCGCCTATCGATAACCACTTTATCAGTCAATTAGAGCAGAAATTAGACAAAACATCATTAAAACGTGTTGATGCCGACGTTGCCGATAAACTGATTAAAAAAGATGAAACACCGGAGTCTGTTCTAAGCGAAGAGCAGTCAACTAAGGTAAAGGATATCTTCAACAAATCCATTAATAAACCTGCATATAACGTTCATTTAGAGAGCCTTAACCCAGAAGAATTACCTGTTACTGTAACCATGGACGAGTTTATGCGCCGCATGAAAGATATGGCTGCAATGGGTGGCGGCATGGGCTTTTATGGCAACATGCCCGATAATTACAAGGTAATTGTAAACGGTAACCATAAACTGATCAGCCGGATATTACAGGAAGAAAACGAGGAAGTACAGGCCCAATTGTCAAAACAGGCATTTGATCTTGCCTTGCTTTCACAGGGCTTATTAACCGGCGCCGAACTTACCGAGTTTGTGAACCGCAGCGTTAACCTGATATAATTTCAAAGCAAAATAATTCAAAGCCATCCGCACAAAACGGGTGGCTTTTTTGTTTAAAAGAATACTTAAATTTGATGTAAATTAAACCTGAATAAGCCTTTACCGTCTAACCTTAAATCGTTCATTATGAAAACGCTAAAGAAAATAGCTATACTGCTTGCCTTTGTTTTTATTGGCATCAATATGGTTAGTGCCCAAAATACACGCAAGGATAGAAAAGCTGCGCACGTTGCCGAAATAAAAGGCCTTATAGAATCTCAAAACTTTGTTTTTGATGCCAACTTTGTAAACCCTTCAAGGGGAAGTGGCCGGTCATTAACCTCAGAATATGATCTTACAGTTACTAAGGATACCATAATAGCTTATCTGCCCTATTTTGGCCGTGCTTATACAGCCCCTCCATACGGATCTATCGAGGGTGGCATCAAATTCACCAACACGCATTTCACCTATGCGATGAAACCAGGAAAAAAAAGCGGCTGGGCTATAACCATTAAACCAACAAATAAAAACATCAGTGATTGGCGGGATGTTCAATCAATGTACCTTACAATAAGCGAAGATGGTTATGCCTCGCTACAGGTGATTAGCAGTAACCGCGAACCTATCTCATTTAACGGTACCATTGAGAAAAGGCCGGTGAAGAAATGAGCCGAAAGTGGAAAGCCTAAAGCAGGAAGCTTTACCTTATATTAATGTAATGGGCCTACAGCCTTGAGCTTTCGGCTTTAGCCTATCAACCCCGCATTATCTTTCAATTCCACTCCGGATAGCTTCCGTTTAAATGCTTCGCTGATGAGGTAAAAGATCTTTCGGGCGGCTTTTTTATAGGTTAATCCTTTGGGGCGGATGTTTGATACACAATTGCGGGCTTCATCGGTGAGGCCGGGTTTGGGTTTGTAGGTAAGATATGCTCCCAAACTATCCGCCGAGCTTAGGCCCGGACGTTCGCCTATCAGCACAAGCGATAATTGGGCGTTCAGGTTATAGCCAATATCATCGCCTATGGCAACCCGGCCCTGTTCTACCAGGCTTATGGGCGCCAGTTTAAAAGCGCTCTGAGATAGCAAGGGTATGAGTTCTTTTAACAAACCAATAGCATTTTCATTTATTGCAGTCGCCGAAAGGCCATCAGCTATTATGATAGCTATATCGGTATCAACAAAACAATCCGTTAACTGATCCGATGAAGCATCGTTAAGCCTACGGCCCAGGTCAGGCCGCTGTAAGTATTGGCGCCGGTCAGTAACCTGACTGTGCAGGCAGATAACAGGTGATTCAAACTGCTTAAGTGATTCACTTAATTGATTGATATCCAATTCAGAATATACTGCATCCCGTGCATGCGCATGGGCCAGTTTAAAATCAAGTGATTGCTTTAACGGAATGCTTGTACCCACCCGCCCGATAGCTATCCGTGCAGCAGTAAATTCCTGCAACGCCTTTAATGGTTCTATTTCGTGYGGGAGGTTTCTTTTCATTTTCTAATTTCCAGGACACAATCACTCTTTGCCTTATCCTTTCACTTACTACTAAACCATTGCGCCAAGCAAGCCATGAGATGAATTTACCGGCAGCATATTGCCTTTATTATCAACAATACCTTGTTTTATTAACCATTGATCAAACTCGGGAGCCGGTTTAAGTCCCAGTACTTTACGCAGGTACAGTGCATCATGAAATGATGTTGATTGATAGTTAAGCATAATATCATCAGCACCCGGTATGCCCATAACAAAGTTACAACCAGCCACACCCAACAGCGTAAGCAGGTTGTCCATATCATCCTGATCGGCCTCAGCATGGTTGGTGTAGCAAACATCACAACCCATAGGTAAACCAAGCAACTTTCCGCAAAAATGATCTTCTAAAGCGGCCCGGATAATCTGCTTGCCATCATATAAATATTCGGGGCCAATAAAGCCCACTACTGTATTCACCAACAATGGTTTAAACTTGCGGGCTACGGCATAAGCCCTTACCTCGCAGGTTTGCTGATCTACCCCGAAATTAGCATTCGCAGATAATGCGCTACCCTGCCCCGTTTCAAAGTACATTACGTTATTGCCAATAGTTCCACGATTGAGGGATAGTGTAGCCTGGTAGGCTTCTTCTATCAATCCCAGGTTGATACCAAAGCTGGCATTAGCCTTTTCGGTACCGGCTATAGATTGAAAACAGAGATCAACCGGCGCTCCTTCATTTATCAATTGCAAAGTAGTAGTAATATGGCTTAGTACGCATGTTTGTGTGGGAATCTCAAACTGGTGCCTGATATTATCCATCAACTTTAACAAATTATTCACGGCTGCCGGACTATCAGTAGCCGGATTAATGCCAATAGTTGCATCACCGCTGCCATATAGTAAGCCGTCGATAATACTGGCAGCAACTCCTTTAGGATCATCAGTTGGATGATTAGGTTGCAAACGTGTACTGAAATGTCCTTTTAACCCGATGGTATTACGAAAGCGGGTAACCACCTCGCATTTTTTTGCTATCGCGATCAAATCCTGGTTACGCATCAGTTTAGATACGGCAGCCACCATTTCGGGTGTAAGGCCGGTTGATATATCATTTAGCGTTGTTGTATCAGTTTCATCACTAAGAAGCCAGTCGCGAAGTTCACCAACAGTTAAATGACTTATTTGATTAAAAGCTATAGCACTATGGCTGTCAATAATCAGGCGTGTTACCTCATCCAGTTCGTAAGGCACAACCACTTCATTCAAAAAAGCTTTCAAAGGTACATCAGCCAACGTGATCTGAGCAGCTACCCGTTCCTCATAACTACCTGCGCATACTCCTGCCAGCTCATCTCCCGATCTGTATGGCGAAGCTTTGCCCAGCAAAGTTTTCAGATCGTGAAACTTATAAACTTTGTTACGTATAGTGTGTCGATAGGGCATTTATTGGTTCATTAGTTCAATTGTTTGATTAATTCATTGTATTGCCAATGAATTGACCCTACCCTGCTTCGGTAAATACAGGAGCGGTCATCATTTCATCTGTAAGGGCAACTTTATGTTTTCCCATCAGCATAAAAACTAAAATTACCATGGCTAAGCCGGCAAAAAATATAAGGCTCATCTCCCCATTAAAATAAATGGTAGCAAACAAACATATTACGCAAATAACAAGTGCAATGGCCGGGAAAACAGGATAATAAGGCGCCGCAAAAGGCCTTTCCAGGTTAGGTTCCTTTTTTCGCAAAATAAAAAGGCTTATCATGCTCATCATATACATTACTACCGCCCCAAGTACCGATAGCATAATGATTTGATCTGTTTTAAACTTATAGATAAAAATGGAACTTACTATCCCGCCAACAACAAGGGCCCAATGCGGCGTTTTAAAACGATGATTAATACTTGCCAGCCCGCGAGGCAAATAACCACTTCTCGCCATAGCAAATATCTGCCTTGATGAGGCAAGGATGATACCATGCAGAGAGGCAATAAGGCCAAACAAACCAATACTTGCAAATATTTTGGTCAATCCGTTTCCTTTGCCCAGTACAATTCCTATGGCTTCTGGTAAGGGATAATCGAGGTTTTGTAGTTTGTGCCAGTCCGTTACACCTCCTGTAAGGATCATAACTCCCAATGCTAAAAACACTAAAGTAGCTATTGCCGAAATATAACCTCTTGGAATATTCTTTTTGGGGTCTTTAACTTCTTCGGCCACCATAGCCACACCCTCAATGGCCAAATAAAACCAAACAGCGAAGGGTAAAGCAGCAAAAACACCGCTCCACCCAAAAGGCATAGGATCAGTTAGGTAAGTAGCCATTTTAAAATGCGGAGTAACAACTCCCATATAGAGCAGCAGTTCTGCAACTGCCAACAGGGTAATGAAGATGGAAAAAGTGGCTGATTCCTTTACTCCATAGGCATTGAGAATAATAAAAATAACATTAAAGAACATAGCCGTATGCAAAACCGGAATATCATTATTCAGGAAATGCAGATATGTGCCAAGTGCCACTGCTATTGCCGGTGTGGCTACCAAAAAATCGACGAGAGTTGCGTAACCGGCAATTAATCCGCCGAATGGCCCCATAGCTCTGTATGCGTAGGCAAAAGCTCCGCCCGCGTGAGGAATTGAAGTTGTAAGCTCTGTATAGCTGAAAATGAAGGTGATATACATTACTGTGATAACCAAAGTAGCTATCAAAAGCCCAACAGTACCCGATACAGCCCAGCCCAGGTTCCAGCCAAAATATTCGCCTGAAATTACCAGGCCAACAGCAATTGCCCAAAGGTGAACGGGTTTTAAAACTCTTTTTAAGTGATCTGTCGGGGTTGTTGCCATACGCTTTTTAATGTTTTGATTTGCCGCCTTAAGATACTTAAAGGTCAGGTTAAATCAAAATGTGCGTACGTTATAGAATTGTTAAGTAGTAAATCTGCGCTAAAAATCAAAAAAGACCCTCCCCATCCGGGGAGGGTTGGATGGGGCCCTTACACCTTCAAAGTATTCTTCAAATATCCAATACTGCTGGTGATACTGGCCAAAGCGTCTTTTGGCATATCGTGTTCAACAAAAAAGTGCTGCATACCTGCAGATTTTGCAGCGGCAAAAATGGGTTTAAAATCTATAGTGCCACTACCTACGGGCAATACATTTTCACGAGCGGCATCCAGATCTTTTACATGCCAAAGCGGGAAACGACCAGGGTGCTGGTTAAACATTTCGACCGGATTTTTACCCCCTTTAATTGCCCATGCCAGGTCGAGCTCCATTTTTACATTTTGCGGGTCGGTTTCACTGAGTAACAGGTCATATGGTACTTTACCGTCAACCGGATGAAACTCCATATCGTGGTTATGGTACGCGAATTGAATCCCTACCTTTTTGGCAGCCTCCCCTGTTTTATTTAACACTTCAATGGTAGATTTGATCTCTTCCAGCGTAGCTGTTGGCGAATTGGCACATACCAGGTATTTGATACCCCCTGCAGCAGCATCGTCAACCAGCTCCTGCATATTATCGTGGAGGTTTTTCATTGGAGGAATAACCATTGGTTTACCATCGGCACCTGCAGGCATTTTTGCTCCGGGCGGAAGTTTGAACGGCGCGCCTAACACATGGTGCGAGGTCCAGTTCATACCCAGGTCATTCACCATAGCCTTAAATTCCTTTGGACTCATACCATAGTAACCGCCTTTTTTGCTGAATGCCGATTCCATGTCTTTAAAGTCGAGAGCTGCTATTTTTGTAAGAGTGCCTTTTACATCTTCGTCTATAACGCCAAAGAATGTGTATAGCTGCAAGCCTACCGCATGCGGGCTTGCCATATTACTTAATAAAGTAGCTGCTTTTCCTGATAAGGCCATGCCGCCAAGCACCAATGCACCAGTGCTTTGAATAAATTTTCTCCTGTTGTAATTCATGCTGATAATTTTAGTTTTAATGTGGTACAGTAAATCTAAATAATAAAAATCAGCAAATTAAAACTTATTGTGTCTTTTTTACACAATTAAGCATGATGAAGAGTTTTCAAACATACATGGTCATCCTGAACTTGCTTATGTACTACTACTCTGCAAACAATTGGCAATTAAACCCGTCCACCCGGTTTGGTGGGATGCACCCGCGCCACGGCCATTGTCGCCATCAAAAAACTCATAGAAAAGTATGTAATCTTTAAAGTTAGGATCTGTTTGCATTTTTTGATTGGTACCAAACAGTGGACGATTGCCCTTTTCATCACGTAAAAACAATTTGGATACCCGCAGGTATAGTTCATTAGCAACCTCGGCAAGGTTCATGAAATTACCGGATCCGGTTGGGCACTCTACTTTAAAATCGTCGCCGTAATACTGATGAAAGCGATGCAGGCTATCAATGATTAAATAGTTTATGGGCATCCAGATAGGGCCACGCCAGTTGCTGTTGCCGCCAAAAAGACCACTATCACTTTCGGCAGGAGTATAATCAATACCAAAGTCAACTCCGTTAACTGCCACTTTAAATGGATGTTCCTGGTGGTATTTTGACAATGAGCGAATGCCGTAATCACTTAAAAATTCGTTTTCATCAAGCATATACTTCAGCAATGATTTCATACGATAACCACGCAGCAAACTAATAAGGTGCCTGCCTTCGCGGTTTTTTTCGTTCCAGCGGGAAACCAGTGATGCAAGGTCTGGTCGCTTTTCGGCAAACCATCTCAGGCGCTCTTTAAATATAGGGCTATCAGTAATATCGGCTTCCTCCAAAACCTCGGTTGCGAATAGCGGGATCAGCCCCACTATGCTTCTAACCTTCATTTTGATCGATCCATCATCCGGGAACCGGATCTGATCGTAAAAAAAGCCATCGTCGTCATCCCAAAGGCCTTCGTTGTTTTCGCCGAGGTTTGACATCGCCTCAACTATATAGATAAAATGCTCAAAAAACTTAGAGGCGATATCTTCATATGCCCTATCGGTTTCTGCGAGTTCGGTAGCTATGCGCAGCAAATTAAGCGAGTACATGGCCATCCAACTGGTACCATCTGCCTGCTCCAGGTGCTGGCCAGACGGCAGTTGCGTATTCCTATCAAACACGCCAATATTATCCATCCCCAAAAAACCGCCCTCAAAAATATTATTACCAGAGACATCCTTACGGTTTACCCACCACGTAAAATTGAGCATCAGCTTATGGAAGATCCTCTCCAGGAAATACGTATCACCTTTGCCATTGTTGGCTAATTTATCGGTTGTATATATTTTCCAGGTTGCCATAGCATGTACCGGCGGGTTCACATCACCAAAATCCCATTCATAGGCTGGTAACTGTCCGTTTGGATGCATATACCAGTCGCGGGTAAGTAAAACAAGCTGGTTCTTTGCAAAAGCCATATCAATTGTAGCCAAAGGCAAACAATGAAAGGCAAGATCCCAGGCTGCAAACCAGGGATATTCCCATTTATCGGGCATGGATATTACATCTTTGGTATTAAGGTGTTTCCACTTATGGTTACGGGCATTTTCCCTGTTGACAGGAGGTTCGGGCTGTGAAGGATCGCCATTTAGCCATTGGCGGATATCCGAGTAATAGAATTGTTTGTTCCAAAGCATGCCGGCAAACGCCTGGCGCTGAATGAGGCATCTATCGGCATCCTTTTTATTGCTGTAAATATCATTATAGAACTGATCGGCCTCCGTTTTACGGGTATTAAAAACCTGGTCGAAATCCTCAAAGCTATAATTGGCATCCGGCGATAGCCTTAGCCTGATAGTTACACTTTGCCTGGCGGCAACGCTGATATCGTAATTTACAGCCGCCTTTGTGCCTGTATTTTTAAGATTAATGGTATCAGCATTATGTACAATATGATCGTTAATGCCATCTTTATGGTATTTATGTCCGCTATCAAACTTATGCAGGCGCCCCATATTGGTTTCATTTTCGCAGAACAAAACTTCGGGATTACCTTCTGTATGCAGCCAAAGCTGCCCAAGGTCTTTATGAAAAATTTCGGTTACGCCCTTGCCGTGTGCGGTAATGTACGGCTTGTAGTCATCATAACCCCAGCTCCAGGTATTGCGGAACCACAAGGAGGGCATTACATTAAGTACGGCATCGGCAGCTCCCCGGTTATGTACAGTGATCCTGATCAGGATATCGTCCTGGGCGTTTTTGGCATATTCAGTAAAAACATCAAAGTATTCGTCCTTATCAAAAATACCGGTATCAATCAATTCAAATTCAGGATCGTTACGGGTACGGCGTTTATTTTCATTAACCAGCAATGCATACGGGAATTCATTTTGCGGATACTTGTACAGCGTTTTCATGTACGAATGTGTAGGTGTACTATCCAGGTAATAATACAGTTCCTTTACATCCTCTCCATGGTTACCTTCGGGATTACTGAGGCCGAAGTAACGTTCTTTAATGATCGGGTCTTTTTTATTCCAGAGCGCGATGGCAAAACACAGGTTTTGTTGCCTGTCGCAGATTCCGGCAATGCCCTCTTCGCCCCAGCGATAGGCTTTACTGCGGGCCATATCATGGGTTATATAATTCCAGGCGTCACCGTTGGCGCTGTAATCCTCCCGTACTGTTCCCCATTGGCGATCACTTACGTAAGGCCCCCATTTTTTCCAGCTTGTATCCTTTAACCTTGCTTGTTCTGCGTTCATTGGCGCAAAGTTGGCTTATTTACAATAATTAACAGAATCGCAGGAGATGTTTTACACAAGGGTGAAGAAAACACAGTTAATAGCTAATGGTTCAAAGTGTTCCGTTTTAAAAGGCACTACAAGCAGTTATTTTTCAGAATTTTCCAAAAAAACACCATAACAAACTAACTATCAAATAGTTATCAATGATTAAAAACCAATTATGTACGACACAACTTGTCGTACAGCTGTTAAAATAAATTGCGGTGGAACACCTTTCCAGCTGGCTATCAGCACTTTATCGTAAACTAATTTTTTTGTTATTTACGCCCAGGCCGTTCTTAAAAATCTTAACCAGTTACCGTGCATCATATTCTCAATATCCGCATCTGTATAACCACGTTTTTTCAGAAGATGCGGTACTTTTTGAAGATCGGCAATAGTTTCCAGGTCATAAGGGCATTGCTCCCGGCCAAAGGCTCCATCCAAATCGGTACCCATGCCTACGTGCAGTGCATTTCCGGCTACCTGGCAAATATGGTCGATATGATCAACCATTACTTCCATGTTACAGTTCATTCCTTTTGGAGTGGATATTCCCCTTACCCATCCCGGCACCATCATCCAGGCATCCAAAGCTGCACCGATAACCGCCCCCCGGTCTACCAGCGCCTTTATCATCTCATCACTGTACTGGCGGTTATGGTTCACCAGCGCCCTGCAATTATTATGACTGGCCCAAACGTGGCCGTTAAAATGATCAAGCGCTTCCCAAAAGCTATCATCACATAAATGGGTAGCATCAAGTATAATGTTTAGCCGTTCCATTTCCCTTAAAAGCTCATGCCCTTTGGGCCCCATGTAGCCAGTGGCATCGGTACCCTGTGCATACCTGCCCGGACCGTAATGAGCCGGACCTACAGCACGCAAACCATAATTATAAGCACGTTCCAGGTGTTGTATCGTTACTATAGAATCAGCCCCTTCCAAACTCAGGATATAGCCTATTGCTTTATTTTCTGTTGACCGGCCATCATTCCAAAAAGACAAATGTTTTTCTAACGATGCCAGGTCATTCACCTGCACCATTTCACCGGCATCTTCCATAGCTTTATACCAGGCCACCTGTCCCTGTGTTTGCGCCCAGGCCTGTTCTGGTGAGTGCCAGCCGGGCAAGGGATTGCCAGGCGCAACATAACGCCCTATCTGTGTGGCTACTACCAAACCAATGTTGCCTTTACGCAATTCAGGTAAAGTTATTACTGCTTTAGCCCTATCTGGTTTATCTGTCAAGCCTACTTCGCGCTGGTTAAGTTCGGCAAGCGGGCGGGTAAGGTCGCGGTTCCACTCCAGCGCATTCATGCTGAGGTCTAAATGGGCATCAATTACAAACATAATTTATTCTATCAGATAGTGATCTTCCGGTCGCGGGCAGCATTTAACCACTCACCGGTAAGTGTATTATTTTCAATTGTATAAGCACGCTCATATAAAGCCACAGTTGGGCAAACATGGTGCGGGATACCATAAAGCACATCCCCTATTTTATAGTGGTGATCTTTACCGGCATCAACTACCAAATGCTCTTCACTCTGGCCGGTTGGCACCAATTCGGCAGCGTTTAAAAAGTAGATCCGTTTTCCCAACTCATTTTCGGCCGATACGGATTTATGGCCAACATCCAGGCAAAGCTTAGTAGTATCGGGCAGGGAAACCACTCTTGCAATTACCAGCACAGCCGGTAAAAATGGCTGATCGGGAATTCCAATTTCATAACCTCTATCCCAATAAACAAAAGTTCCGGGGCTACATTCTACAAGGTCTCTTTTGGAATGAATAGTGAATGTAGGCGAACCTCCTGCCACAATAACCGGTTCTGGATAATCCTTTGCTTTAAGGTCTTGCTGCAGTTTTAAAACCGGGTTAAAACCAGCATCACAACGTTCTTTTCTTTTAGCGAGATCAATATCGTGGATATGACCATCATAAGCATGCAAGCCAACAGGGTTTAGCCCATGCAGTACACTACAATCCATATATAGCTGCAATGCTTCAAATCCAGGGGCAATGCCCGTACGGTTCATCCCAATATTCAGATCGATATAAACATCGATCGTCAGATCATGTTGTTTAGCGGCCTCAGAAATCTCGCCCGCAGCAAGATCATTATCAACCAGGCATGAAAATTTTGTTTGCGGATAATGGTGTATCAGCTTAATGAACCTATCAAGTTTAGGCCCCACCGGCTGATAGGCAAGCAATACATCAGGGGCATTAGATAATGCCAATAGTTCGGCCTCGGCTATGGTGGCGCATTTGAACTTTTTAATCCCGGCAGCCAGCAATAGCCGGGTAACCTCTTTGTTTTTGTAAGTTTTTACATGTGGACGCAAACGGGTAACATCGTCGATCATGGTTTTAAGCAGATCAATGTTTGCCTTTACCCTATCCGGATAAACCACCAGCGCCGGCGTATCAAGCTTGTCGATATTATCTATCGTGAACCAGTTTTGAGCCATCGAATTTGTCTGAACCGGAATTAAACGAATTAAAGAATTTTGAATAACTTGTATGGCAATTTTACTCACCACTCACCACTCACCACTCACCACTCACCACTCACCACTCACCACTCACCACTCACCACTCACCACTCACCACTCACTAAGCCAGCTCAAACAAGGCTTCAATTTCAACGGGAATATTATCAGGTAACGACCCCATCCCTACCGCGCTGCGAACGCCTATACCGTTCTCTTCGCCCCATATTTTGGCAAAAAGCTCGCTTGCTCCGTTTATGATGAATGGGTGTTTTTCAAAATCGGGTGTGCAGTTAACCATACCCAATACTTTTATCACTCTTTTAACTTTATCCAGGCTACCAATATTGGCTTTTATAGTGGCCAGCATAGCTAAACCTACCTGACGTGCGGCCAGCTTACCATCTTCCATATTAATGGTATCACCAATACGGCCAATAATTAGCGTTCCATCATCCTGTACCGTTCCATGACCAGACAGGTAAAGGTATTTACCATCAACTAAACAAGGTTTGTAAACACCAAGAGGTTTTGGTGCCGGCGGCAGGTTTAAACCCAGTGCCGCAAAGTTTTCTTCGGGAGTGTTCATACCGTAAAACTATAGTTTTTTAACAAAATAGTATTACAAAAAACAAAAAAGCCGGGTATCTCACGCCCGGCTTCTCCTTAAATCATAAAATCAACTCTCTATTTAAATCTGTATGTTAATCCAACGTTTACAGCGTAATCGGCAAAGGCCGCATCGCCTTGTGTATAAGTTCCTGTAAGTCTTGTTGAAATTTTATCAGGAACACTTTGTGTACGGTCGCGTTTTAAAGCAACTGGTACAAATGCATAAATTGAAAACGATTTTAAACGATAGGTAACGCCTGGTTCGGCAGATATAATGTAACCTGTTCTTCTGAAACCATTGCTACCACCTACAAGATCTTTCACCGGTAAGCACTCATAACGCGCACCAGCCGAAAAATTAAATTTGCCTAAGCCATAGCTGGCACCGGCTCTTAGCATTATCTGGTCGGGCACGCTCATTACGTCGCTGCCATTGGCAACCGCTTTAGCGCTTGGGGTACCGCCACGTGCAGATGAAACACCATTTTGTTCTCTTGGGCTAATCAGGTAATAAAAACCACCATATACACCAAGCTTGTTGGTAAAGTTGTAATAGGTATTAACTTCGGTAGTTATGCCTGTACCGCCATCTCCCAATTGGATAGATTGATCAACAGGGCCAAGCACCTTCGTATCGGCTGTACCTCCCTGGTGGTAAAAATAATCCTGGTAGTTATAGGTGCCTGTAGCCAGTTTTAAACCCAAACCTACCTGTATATTTCCCCTACGGGCTTTTGCCGGGTTTAGTAACCACGCATATGCAGTTAAACGTATATCGCCTAAGCCAAATGAATGCGTGCTTAAGCGCTCTTTACCACCGTGCTCATATAAAGAGGAACGGCTGTTATCAACAACGGGAACATCCACTGCGAACGACCAACGATTGTTAAAGACGCGGGTAAGGGTTAGGTCTTGCGTATAAGAATGATTAATAACGTTTGTACCCAACGCAATACGTTGTTTTTGCTCTTTAGTACCCACAAAATGTTTGTACGACCGGAAGTAGCGGCTATTACTGTTCAGCAGCCAGCTTCCTTCGGCTGCACTGGCGCTATCGGGGTGTTCGTCCATAGTACATAAACCGCCTGTGCTCCTGATGGCTACGCAGCCTTGTGCATTTACATTGGTGTAATTAATAAGTACAAGAAACGCAATTGCGCAAATAGATTTTAAAAATAGGTTCATAGAATTTTAAAGTGTTTACAATGTTTAAATAATAAAAGGACAAAGCCGGGTGCTTAAACCCTGCTTAAACCTGTTTTTACAGGATTTTTATGTTGATTAATTTATATTTAGATGAGATTTGTTTTTAAAAGGCCATGCCAATAAACCGGAAGGTGCTTTTTTTACCGCGAACCACAGGGATAGCAGTACTCCATAACTGCCACCACGTTCTATCCACTCAAACATTTCATATTTGGGATAAAAAAGCTCGCTTGCTATTTTCCAGGCGACCAATACCAAAAGAATGTTGGCAAAAGGGCTGATGAGTACCGAAAAGGCTGCTACAATTTCAAATAAGCCTACCATTTGTGCTGTTTTACCAGGGTCATTAAATCCTAAAGAATGATATTGATTGATGAGTCCAGCTTTCTGGGTCAGGTTTAGCCAACCATGACCAAGCAGCAGCAGGAACGCGAATAACCTTAAACAATTTATTACTGTTTTTAAAGTAGATGCATCCAGGCTTACATGATCGTCCATACGGCTAAACCATTTCTTCAAAGGCATTTTAAAGCCACCCTGAAAAAGCAGCAGCACAAACGGGGCACCAAAATTGCCCGCGCGTTCAATTAATTCGGCAAATGGTTCGCCAGATAACGGGCGCATAGATGCAGTTATTAAACCCCATACCACCAGCCATCCGGCTACTGCACGTATCGGGTAAACCAACAGGGATAATCCAAACAATATGTCAACCGTACCCACATAAGGCATTAGTGTATATGACATATCATGACCTATCCCCACAACCGCAAAGTAATTGCACCATATTTGCTTGGTTATTATTCCAAACGCGCCATGCCCTATAAAACACATGGCACAGGCAAAGCGAAGCGTGTAATATATTTTTTGACCGGTAATTAAACGTGACATTTTTATAGCTTATTTGATAGTACTTATTACAGCCCGGCTCCGTCGGCTTTCCCCCTGTTAACTGCGTATTGCCCTACCTTATTGCCGGTTACCAAACCAACTTCACAATCGCTGCGGAAGTGGATACCACCATACAACCTTGACATGGCAGCATCGTGTGCCAAATCTGTAAACTTAGTACCCCTATCCGGCAATAAATAAGTTAATACGGTTGCTGCGGCACCGCTAAAATTAGAGTGGCCCGATGTATAAGCCGGGAAATTTGGCACTCCTGTGAGCGTTTTAATCAAAGGGTCAACTTGCGACGGACGCTGATTAAAGTAAAAATATTTGGTATCCCAACAAACAATTGCGGCATCCATTTCGGCCATGTTCAACAAGGCAAAGTTACGTGCCCAGCGCACTTCGCTATAATTTTGCTTTACAAACTCATCGGCAGCAATAGCGTTCCAATGGCCGGTTGGGGTATAAGTGGCAATACCATCTGCCCAAAAAGCAACCTGCTCTTCATGCTGGCGGCTATGGTTTTTACTCATTGACAATACCTCATCAACCTCTTTTTTATACTCGGCCGAGCTGGATAAATAAGGTGCAGCCGGGCGCAATGAAACAACAGTTAACGTATCAAACAAAAACGGAAGCACTTTTGAAAACAAAGGTAACATTGGCGGCCTTTTAGGCGTTTCTAAACTCAGCCAAAATTTACCTGGTTCAAACGCAGTTGTTTGAAGCTTTGCCCATACATTGGCATCGCCAATAGCCTTGCCGGCCCGGTCACCACGGGCACGTGCTGCAAACAACGCGGCAACCTGCTTACCTAATGATTCGCCTGCGGTAATTTCGCCTCTTGTATTGGCGCCAGCCATTATACGGTATAATTTTTCTTCCTGTGCCTTTTCATTAATGTAAGCCAGCTCTGTAGGGAACAACAGCTTCATCATTTCAACCGTAGTACTCGCAACAACAGCATCTTCACTTGGGTAAGATGGCAGTTCGGATACCGGAACCAGTGCCTGTATGGCTGCATCGTTTTTATAAGGAGCCGTGCGTTTGTAAGTGTTTTTGAAATGCCATGCAGCAATGAGGGCATCATATTGCGCAGCACTTACATAAGCATAAGCGCGGGCAGCAAACGGTGGGTTCGAGAACGGAAACTCCGGGTAGTTAAACGGATTGGCCGAACTTGGCGCCGGGTAAGTGCCGTCGCCATTTTGATATGGTGGAATATTGTGCTTTGCCACCAGTTGGCGCATAATCTCGTTCCACCTTAATACAGCACCCGCGCTCCAGTATTTTATAGATGCCTTTTGGTCATCAGTTAAATTCCGTTGTGCCGCTTTAATCTCATTAATATCCGCCAGATAGGCAGGTGAGGTAACTGCATCAGGTGCGGCAACGGTAAGCACACTAAAATCTTTAACCAATACGGGAGTCCAGGTATCAGCATTCAGATCGAGCTTTGCCGGCGTTAATGCAGGGTATAACGAAGTACGGTCTACAATATCTTTATTGCACGATGAGCTAAAAACGGCTACACCTAAAAGTACTGTAGGAATTATATAAAGTAATGATCTTTTCATCAGATTATTATTAAGTATTATCAAAATTATTTCTCTTTCCTGGTGTTAAAAACATAATAAACACCGCCATACATGGTTCTTGCCTGCCCCACATTTCTGCCTTTTAATACATAGTTACCACCGGCGGTTAGCTCTAACCCGGCTATCTTTTGAAAGCTGTATTTGAAGATGACACCGGCAAGTGTTGAATTCATTTTGTTACTTGGAAAAGGCATATCATTTTTCCTGATATCAAAACCACCCAATGTTGTAACCTTAGTAAGCACCGCCTCGGCATTAAATTGTAAACTCCTGAAACCGGCGCTCACAAAAAAGTTAGAAACATCGGGCATCTTCACTTCATTGGTATAATGCATCTCGGTAGTATAGTATGAATTCCTGTCGATAGTGATATTGCTCCTGCGAATGTACTGTGCCGCGCCGGCTACAAAGAAGCGGTTAACCTGGTAATTGAATAAACCACGTAAAGCAATATTTTTACTGTGCAAACCAATAGATAAAGGCAAAAAATCGGCCTCATAATTAGTTGCAGGAATTGATCCCGATAAAATAGCATGAAAGCTAAGTACACCTTTACCTATCTCTTGCTTAACAGCCAGCCATTTTACATATGCGCTTATATCCTGAAAATTACGCTCACCCCTTAAGGTACCGGCACTTGCATTTGTGGTTACATAAGGAAGTGCTATTGATACATTGATCTTATTTGTAAGACCATAAACAAAACCCAGCATATATGAATTTGAGCTTACGGTACCCAGGTTTGGGGCATCCCGTTTAAAAGTACCTTCCCAATAGTTATCCCACTGACTGTGGGTATAAACACCCGCAGCACAAACGTAGTTTTTGGGTATCATTAAGGCATCAGCATCTGTTTGCGCCTGCGCGTATTCTGAAAAAGTGAGGCAACATGCCATAACAATACAGCATCTGTAAAAATACAGCAATGAATGTTTCATTCGATTTAAGTAAGGTTTTTAGTAATAAGTTAACAATAAACAGGTTAAAGAAAAAATCATTTACGCCATTAAATAAAGGCCATTAAATAATTATGCAGCATTAAAGTTGGTAAGCATATAATAACGATGTCAATTGTTCAATAAACACTTATTGCACATTAAAGCAACAATTGGTATCGATCAATAATTAAATCAAACTGCGCTTTTTTTTAAAAGAACAATTCAACATCATAATTTATAAGCTATAATTAGCAGGTAAAGTTTGGCGGTTTGCCGGGAGACTCGATGTAGGGAAAATTTAAATGGTAAATTATAGGGCTGATATTAACTTTCAGCGGTGTAGAAAATGCAGCGAACTGGTAATTCATCGCCGTAAAACTATAATCGTTATTGGTACTTCCTTTTTTCAACGATGAATCGTGTCCTTTCTTGCTCAAAGGCACATCGTTGATTTCTTTGGCTATGATCAGGTTGGCAGATACCAGCCTGGTTTTAACGCTATTGGCTATACAAATGAACGACATCGTATCGGGTGCCATTTTGTATCTCAGGTAATTATAATAAACGCCCTTTAATTGCAGTTGGCCGTTAACGCGCACATAATCTTTCCATTTGTGGATTCCGGGCAGATGTACCGGTATTTTGATCTCGACAAGCTTGGTAGCATCGATCTTATTTTCGTAGATCTCTTTTACTATCTGCACTTCAGACTGGTGAATGAAATACTGGGCTACTAAATTGTATCCGCCCAAATTGAACAGATGCACATTTAATAATAGTATCGCAATAAACCTTTTCACCATTCAGAATATATTGTAGCCTTATATAATTACTGGTAAATATATTGTTACAATACTACTAAAGCAAATAAAAAGTAAAATTGTAGGAATGACTGTTATTCACACGCGTTAAAAAACAGATTTGCTGCTTACATTAAATATATTTGCGACATAACACCTTTAAATCTATGGATTTTTTAAAGCAGCCCTGGCCATGGTATATCGCCGGCCCGGTTATAGGCCTTTTTGTTCCGGCCCTTTTGCTTATTGGCAATAAAGCGTTTGGCATATCATCATCACTCAGGCATATTTGCGCGGCCTGTTTGCCGGCTAATATCTCCTTTTTTAAATACGACTGGAAAGAAGAAAGCTGGAACCTGTTTTTTGTAGCCGGTATTATTTTAGGCGGATTAGTTGCCACACAATACTTAGCCGGGAACCAGGCGGTTGATATTAATCCCAAAACTACTGCCCTGCTCAGGCAACAAGGTGTAAAGGATTTTATTGGTTTATTACCCCGGGATATTTTTAGCTTTAAGCAATTGCTTACTTTACGCGGCTTTGTTTTTATGGTTTTAGGCGGTTTTTTAGTGGGTTTTGGCACCAGGTATGCCGATGGTTGTACGTCGGGTCATGCTATTATGGGCATTTCTAACCTCCAATGGCCATCTATGATAGCAACATGCTGCTTTATGATAGGCGGCTTTGTAATGACCTGGTTTATTTTACCTTACCTTATGCAACTCTAACATGAAAAATATAAAATACCTCTTTATAGGTTTACTGTTTGGGGTGGTACTTGTAAAATCACAGGTGATCTCCTGGTTCAGGATCCAGGAAATGTTCAGGTTGCAGGCTTTTCATATGTATGGTATTATTGGCAGCGCTATTGTTGTTGGTATGCTATCAATTTTAATCATTAAACGATTCAGGATTAAAACCCTGCTTGGCGAAGACGTTATCATCCAACCAAAAAAATTCAGCTGGGGTAATGTTTACGGCGGATTGATATTTGGTTTAGGCTGGGCCATAACCGGCGCCTGCCCGGGCCCGCTGTTTGCACAAATTGGGAGCGGCTTTTTGGTGACTGCTGTAACCTTATTAAGCGCAATTGCAGGTACCTGGGTTTATGGATTACTGCGCAACAAATTGCCGCATTGAGTTTTACTGGCGCAAACCATTGAACATGATACAAAGAAAACATATCTCCAAATCAAACATCCTGTTTATAGTACTTATGACAGCGGCTTTAATTACATTGATAAATCCTGCAGCCAAAAGCTATTTGATCCGTGGATTAATGGCTGTAGGATTTTTTAAGCCAGATCCGGCGGGGTATGCCCGTCATCATGAAGTATTTGCAAATCTGCCCGATTATAGATATAAGGATTCAACCGGTAATATCATCTCTTTATCGGGCTTAAAACAAAAAGTAGTATTTGTAAATTACTGGGCAACCTGGTGCCCACCCTGCCTTGCCGAAATGCCATCGATCAATAAACTGTATGAAAAACTAAAAAACAATCCCAAAATAGTTTTTATAATGGTTGATGTGGATAATGACCCGGCCAGGGCCAGTATCTTCCTGCAGAAACACAGCTATAACCTGCCATTATATACATCCCTTAACCAGCTGCCAGATACATTATTAGGCGGCACCATACCTACTACGCTTATATTTGGCAAGGATGGAAGCCTGAAATACAAGCATTCGGGCGCGGTTGATTACAGCGGAGATAAGTTTAAGGAGTTTTTAGAAGAGGAAACGAATTAGAGGCCTCAGCCAAGACCCTCCTTTGGAGAATTTGGCTGAGGCTCTCAATTTTTTTTATTGTTATTTTCACACTTATTAATAATTTTTCTTTTCTTTACGGCATAAACCTGTTTTTCAATGAAAAGAAATTTGCTCTCCTCATTTGGCATTGCCGTGTTATGTTTAATTTCGGCAACCGGCTACAGCCAAACCGGTACTCTCAGCATCAGCACTGATTCAAAAACAACCATCAGCAAGCACATTTACGGGCAATTTGCCGAGCATCTGGGCCGTGGTGTATATGGTGGTTTTTGGGTTGATAAAAACCTGCCGGTTAAAAAGCAGGATCGCATCCGTTTGGATGTGGTTGATGCCCTAAAAAAAATCAAAATCCCTAACCTGCGCTGGCCTGGGGGCTGCTTTGCAGATGAATATCACTGGCGCGATGGCATTGGCCCCGCAGCACAACGCCCACGTATGGTAAATACCAACTGGGGTGGTACCACCGAAGATAACAGCTTTGGCACACATGAATTTCTGGAGCTTTGCGACTTATTAAAATGCGAGCCCTATGTTGCCGGCAATGTTGGCAGCGGCACGGTAGAGGAAATGTCGAAATGGATTGAATATCTAAATTCAAACAGTAGCAGTACAGTTGCCCAAATGCGCGCTAAAAATGGCCACCCTGCACCTTATAAGGTGACTTTTTGGGGTGTTGGTAACGAAAGCTGGGGCTGTGGAGGTAATATGAAAGCCGAATATTATGCAGACCTGTTTAAACGTTACGCTGCTTTTGCCAAGGATTACCCAGGCGCAAAGCTTCAAAAAATAGCCAGCGGACCAAACGCTGATGATTATAACTGGACAGAAGTTTGCATGAAGAACATCTCAAATTCGCTGATGTCGGGCTTATCGTTGCATTATTACACAATTCCGACAGGAGACTGGGGTAAAAAAGGATCGGCTACTGAGTTTAGTGAAAAAGAATATTTTAGCACTATGGTTAACTGCCTTAAAATGGAGGAACTGGTTAACAAACACTCTGCCATTATGGATAAATATGATCCTGAAAAGAAAGTTGCTTTAGTTGTGGACGAATGGGGTGTTTGGACGGATCCTGAACCGGGTCCCGACCATGGTGTTTTATTCCAGCAAAACAGCCTGCGTGATGCCCTTATAGCCGGTACAACGCTGAATATTTTTAATAACCATAGCGACAGGGTAAGAATGGCCGCATTGGCGCAAACTGTAAACGTATTGCAGGCGCTTATTTTAACCGACAAGGAAAAAATGGTGCTCACCCCTACTTACCATATTTTTGACATGTACAAGGTTCACCAGGATGCTAAATACCTGCCAATTAAACTAAACGTACCTAATTACGAGGTTGACGGTAAAAAGATAGAGGCTGTAAATGCTTCAGCTTCGCAGGATGCTGCCGGGAAGGTGCACATTTCATTGGTTAACCTTGATTTGCATAATGCCATAACCATTACTACCGATCTGAAAGATGTTAAATGGAGTACCGTTGGCGGCCAGGTATTAACTTCGGCTAAAATCACAGATATCAACACTTTTAAAAATCCTAACAAATTGCACCTTGCAAGTTTTACAGGTGCCAAAAAAGATGGTGATAAACTGGTAGTAACACTGCCTGCAAAATCTGTAGTGACATTAGAACTGAATTAAAACCCCTCTAAATCTCCCCTAAAGGGGAGACTTAAAAAATCTTCTTAAAGAGGCTGTATCATAAAATGATCAGCCTCTTTTTTCTTTGGATTTATTCGGGGCATAAATTTTATTTATGATACATCCTCTCGGGTAGAGCCTACAGCGGCTTTACTTTTATGCCCCAAACATCGCTCAAAGCTTTCTTAGCTGCATGATAACCGCACATGCCATGCACCCCGCCACCAGGTGGCGTGGAGGATGAGCAGATATAAAGTCCTTTTGCTGATGTTTTATATGGCGATGAACGCAACACCGGCCGGATAAATAGCTGACCAATATCAATTACACCGCCATTAATATCCCCACCTATATAGTTGGGATTATATTCCTCTAACTGTGCGGTATTGAAAGTATGCTTAGCTAAAATAGTATCCCTGAAACCCGGTGCGAAACGTTCCACCTGCTGCTCAATAATATCAGTCATATCTTTACCAGACCCATTGGGTACATGGCAATAGGCCCAGGCGGTATGCTTACCCCTGGGTGCGCGGGATTTATCAAACGTGCTTTGTTGTGCCAACAACACATAAGGCTTATCGGGATGCCTGCCCTTCCATATCTCTTTCTCCCCTTCGGCAATTTCTTCGAAGGTATTACCAATGTGTACAGTTCCGGCTTGCTTTACCGCTTCGGCTTTAAAAGGTATTGGCGCGCCTAATGCCCAGTCGACCTTAAATACACCGGCACCATAACGATAGCGTTCCAGCTGCCATTTGTATAAAGATGAAAATTTATGACCGGCTATTTTTAATAGTTGCTTTGGTGTAATATCAAACAAAACCGCATGGGCAGATGGCAGTTGATCTAATGACTGAACATAGCAATCCGTTTCAATCTTTCCGCCTATAGATATAAAATAGGATGCCAAAGCATTCGCTATTTGCTGCGAACCGCCCTTTGGAACCGGCCAGCCTTTTAAGTGTCCATGGGCCATTAATACAAGTGCAATAGCCGAGGTAGCTATATTGCTCAGCGGCTGTATAGCGTGGGCTGCCATTCCCCCGAACAGGCCTTTTGCTTTTTGGGTTTTAAATGTTTTAGCCAACCAGGTTGCCGGTGTAAGCGCCGGCAAACCAAACCGGGCCATTAACAAAGGATGCTTTGGAAAATGCAGCGGGCCTAATACATCGGCTGCAACAAGGGGCCAGTTTTTTACTATCGGCTTCATAAGGTTTAGGTAAGCCTGTTCATCGGCGCCAAGCTGCTTTGCTGTTTCATCAACCGATTTTAGTAAAACAGCAGCCGTACCATCATCAAATGGATGGGCGGCTGCCGTTTCCGGAAAAATATATTCCAGGCCATGCTGTGCAAGAGGCAGTGTTTCAAAAAATGGCGATGCTACCGCAAGAGGATGAACAGCCGAGCAGATATCATGCTTGAAACCTGGTAAAGTAAGTTCTGCTGTACGCAGGCCCCCTCCTATTTCTTTTTTCCCCTCCAGCAACAATACAGACAGGCCGTTTTGCTGCAATAATATTGCTGCTGCCAGGCCGTTTGGGCCCGACCCAACTATTATGGCATCGTAATCGCGCTTTTCAAGCTTCATCTATATTTTTCAGAGGTTTTGTACCCCTAAGATATCCAAATTAACAGCTTCGCGCTTATATAGTTTAATTAAAAACTTCGCCGGCATGGCTGGCTTCGGGCACCTCGATCAATTTGCCCGACCGCACATCATACACGTAACCGTAAATGGGGATATGCCCGGCAACTAAAGGATGGTTCCTGATGCGCTCCACATCTTCGGTAACACTGGCTTCCAGGTTTTTAAAAGTAAGGAACGCAATATGGGCCGCCTCATCAGATCCACCGCTTTCGTCGATATTATGCCAGCCATTTTCATCAATCGCAGCTGTTTTTAAACTTGTAGCCAGCAGGTTACGGATTATATCATCGGTAAATAAACCCATACCACAATCGGTATGGTGAATTACAAACCACTCTCTAGTACCCAATAATTTATGCGAAATAACCAGCGACCTGATGGCATCGTCGCTTGCACGCCCGCCCGCATTGCGGATCACATGCGCATCACCTTCGGCCAAACCTGCATATTTCGCCGGATCAAGGCGGGCATCCATACAGGTTAAAATAGCAAACTGACGTTTGGGTGGTATGGTAAGTTCGCCCTTGTTGCCAAAGTGTTTCACATATTCACTGTTGGCTGAAAGTACCTGCCGATGCACTTTGGTCTTCACTTTCTGAAGCTCATCTATCGTGATTGACATAGTTTTAATTTTACGTGAATAAATATCAGGCAGATCTCCTGCTGTTAGCTATCAATGAGGCCTCATAAACCGAAGAAATAATATCCTCGCCAAAAAAGGTTCCCAAAAAGTCCAGGTCGATATGGTTATAGATAACCTGTTTATTGGCATCAATAATATAAGTAGCCAACAAGGGTACATTTACATCAATTCCCGAAAATCTGTTCCAAACCGGGTCATTGTCAGAATAGATCCTGAATATATTAGCTATATTTTTTTCTTCGTCGTGATAAAAGTTAAGGGTTAAGCTGTTTTCCCAGGCTCTCTTTCCCAGTTCTTCGGTACGCTCATCGCTGATGATCAATAAATTACCCCCGTTGGCTTTTATTTCCTGTTGAATATTGTTCAGCTTCTTCAGCAGCTCAAAACCTTGCTGCCCCCAGTGGCGCGAATAAAAAGCAATCACCAAAGGTTTATTTAACAACTGCCTTAATGAAATTGGTCCATGCGTTTGAGCCCCGTTAAAAAACGACTGCCAGCGGCTGTAATCACTCAAAAATTTCAGATCAGGAATATAGTTACCTGCTTTTACAGGTTTTAAAGGCTGGTAAGGTTTAAACGGAATATCATTATCTTGAACAATTTCCGAAAGATCAAAAAACGGGTATTTACTATTTGAGGTTAACATTTGTAATAGAATAATGGGTATATATAATGGGTATATAAATTATTTTTTGTTGGGGTTACGGGATAATACATCACGTTCAACAACGGCATAATCCATATATTACCCTGCTGTAATGTAACACACCATCGGTTGGCATATTCATTTGACTAATCAGATAAGCGTTCATAAAATATATTAAATAACGAGGTCAGTAAACTTTTTATTTGTTGAGGGGTTTTACGGGGAGAGGAATTCAACAACAACACATACAGGCTATATCCTTAAGATCGTTATGACTTAAAAAGCTATTTGTATGGTATTTTTGCACTTTACTTTGCATGATTTTGAATTAACAAGACAAATATACTATAATGTCTATATATTTAGTATACTTTATTTGATATTTTAATTATTTTTTTCCATTCTCTATCTTACTAATAAAAAAGCTATGCTAAAAGGAGTTTATAAACATTTGCCGATACTGCTTATCCTATTCATTTTCAATACATTTAGCTGCAAACAGGTTATCAAACACAAGCATTCAAAAGCCGACACATTAAAAAAGGAAATTGTTAAAGAATGGAATAAAACTATTCCCGGTAGTTTCAGCGACCAAACCAAGCTTGTTTTTGACAGCGCGGAGGTTATTGCCTTTCTTAAAAAGTACCCCGCTTTTGAACCCTATGCTAAAGATATTAACATGTTTTATAGCAAGCGTAAATTTGCCTATGCATGGTACGCCAACGGTCAGCTGATAGAACAGTCCGGAAACTTATCAGACAGGTTGACAAACCTGCAAAATGAAGGTATTTATAAAGCCATCCCCTACCCAAAATCTTTAGATTCGCTGGTATTTGAGGTTCATCCCAAAGATAAAACCTTTAAACCCAATGTTTCCACCGAGCTAATGCTTACCGCCCAATATTTTGTGTTTTCGAAGCTGGTATTCCAGGGAATGAGCAATGCAACAAGCAAGGCCGTAAACTGGTATCTACCCCGAAAAAAAATCGCGTATGATGATTACCTGGATACCCTGCTGAAACAAAAGGGTAAAGTCGGCAGTACTTTATCTGAACCTGTTTACAGGCAATATGACCTCCTAAAAGCTTTTCTAAGCAAATATCGTGCTTTAGATGCCAAAGAAAAATGGCTTGCCATCCCTTCGGCTAAGGGAATAAAGCCGGGCGATTCATCTGTAGTTATATCGCAAATTAAAACACGGCTTTATAAACTGGAGGATTTTAAAGGAGATACACTTAGTAACATATTTGATGAAGAAATAAAAGATGGCATAAAACAGTTTCAGTTAAGGCATGGCTTAACCAATGACGGCTTACCAGGCCCCGAAACTATTGCCGAAATGAATGTTCCCCTGGAAACCCGTATCCGCCAGATTATTGTTAATATGGAACGATGCCGCTGGCTGCCGGTTAGCTTAAATACCAATTACCTGGCTGTAAACATACCCGAATTTAAACTGCATGTTTACCATGCCGATAGTTTGCTTTGGAGCTGTAATGTGGTAGTTGGCCAAAAGGTGCACCAAACCGTTATTTTTTATGGGCAAATGCAGTACGTAGTATTCAGCCCGTACTGGAACCTGCCAGAGAGTATTATCCGCAACGAGGTTTTACCTGCTCAGCGTAGGAACCCCAATTATATAAATGAACATGATATGATCATCACCGGGCAGTTGAATGGCTTGCCGGTGATTAAACAAAAACCCGGTCCGGCAAATTCGTTGGGCTTGGTAAAATTTCTTTTCCCCAATAGTTATAGTATTTATTTACACGATACACCTTCAAAATCATTATTCGGCGAATCATCACGGGCGTTTAGTCACGGTTGCATCCGGGTGGGCGAGCCTGCAAAACTTGCGGCATTTTTACTAAAAAGCGATACTACCTGGACCGCTGAAAAGATCAGCCTGGCAATGAACTCCGGTATAGAAAAGCAGGTTACACTGAAACAAAAAGTACCGGTATTTATAGCTTATTTCACGGCATTTACTGATAGGGGCAACAAGCTTAACTTCCGTAAAGATATTTACAACAGGGATGAGCAGTTAGCGTCCATGATATTATCAGGGAGTGGAAAGTATTGATATATATCTAAAGCGTCATGCCGAAAAATTCGGCATGACGCTTTTATTCTTATTGTCTGCCTACTTCAACACTGATACCGCTTTATTAGCATCACCAATTCCCCAAACTGTTCCTGGCTTATCCCCCATGGTAATCACCAGTTCGCCGCCGTTCATTAAATCCTTATGGGCGAAATAAGTTTTGGTATAGTTAGCGCCATTAAGGCTCATTGAGTTGATATACTTATTTTTAGGACCATTATTTTTCACCACAATATGAAACGTTTTATTGCCCTGTAATTTCAGTGTGGCCTCATTAATAACCGGGCTGCCGAATACATACAATCCGTTTGCCGGGTTAACCGGGTAAAAGCCCAGGGCCGATAAAACATACCAGGCCGACATCTGGCCAACATCTTCATTACCGATAATGCCATCGGTTTTATCGGTATAAAAATCATCTAAAATGTAACGCACCTTTTCGGCTGTTTTCCATGGCTGGCCAGAGTAGGCATAGTAATATGTCATTGGGTGGCTTGGCTCGTTACCGTGCGCATATTGACCTATTAAACCCGAGATATCATTGGATGCTAATTTGCCCATATCGCCTTTAGCAATAAACAATGAATCAAGTTTGATATTAAATTTATCTTTACCACCCAAAAGGCTGATCAAACCCTCCACGTCCTGGGGCACCAGAAAGGTATATTCCCAGCCGTTGCCCTCGGTAAAATCTCCATGCTCATGAATAGAGATAAACGGGCTGTAGGGTGTACGCCATGCATTTTCTGACAGACGGCCACGCATAAAACCGGCTTTGGGGTCGTAATAGTTTTTATAATATTGCCCACGCTTGCTGAAATATTCATAATCAGCTGTTTTACCCAACTTTTTAGCAACCTGAGCAAGGCACCAATCATCAATTGCATATTCCAACCCCATGGAAACAGATTCGGCAGTACTATCAGCAGGTATATAACCAAATTTCTTAACAAACTTAATACCTCGGGCGTCCTGCATTGCTGTGGTTTTCATGGCCTCATAAGCCAGGTTTGCATCAAAGCCTTTATAACCTTTTAGTAAAGCATCGGCAACTACCGGAACCCCGCTGTATCCTACCATACAATTAGTTTCATTAGCAATTAAATGCCAAACAGGTAAGCTCCCTTGCTGCTGGTAAATGGCCAGCATAGAGTTAATCATATCGTTTGTATGTTCGGGATGTATAATGGTTGACAATGGGTTATTTGACCTGTACGTATCCCAAAGCGAGAACGTGGTCACATTATTAAAGCCTATATTTTTATGTACTTTTTTATCAGTACCCCAATATTCGCCATTCACATCATTAAAAACAGATGGCGCTACCATGGAATGATAAAAAGCGGTATAGAATTTTTTAAGCTGCGAAATTGAATCTGCCTTGATGCTGATCTTCTGAAATTGCGTATTCCATGCTTTATCAGCATTAGCAACAACTTTGCTAAAATCCCAGCCCGGTATTTCGGCTTTGATATTTAACATGGCATTTTCGGCACTTACCGGCGAGATACCTACTTTAGCATAAACTACTTCGTCCTTGGTGGTTGTAAAACTTATAACACCTTTAACTTTTATACCTTTTAATTGCGATCCTGCTGCTTTGGCTGTACTATCGTACACAGTAAATGTTTTTATAGGTTTTGAGAAAACTGCCGTGAAGTAAATACGCTGATCAACAGCCCAGCCATTTGAAAAACGGTAACCGCAGATGGTATGACCATCCACTTGCTTAATGTACGTTTCCACAGGCCGGTCCCAGCCTATACCTTCCTTCAGGTCGATAACGATATGCGCATCTTTGGATGCCGGGAAAGTGTACTTATGCATCCCTACCCTGGTACTGGCCGTAAGTTCAACACCAATATCATAGCGTTTAAGTTTTACTTTGTAATAACCTGGTTTAACTACCTCATCCTTGTGGCTAAACAGCGATACATAGCCGCTTTGCATGTCTTTAAGCGTACCTTTAATCGTTTTTATCGGGCCGGTTGTTGGCATAAAGGAAATATCACCCAAATCGCCTATACCTGTACCGCTTAAGTGAGTATGCTGAAAACCAACGATGGTAGAATCGGAAATATGGTAGCCGGAACACCAGTCCCAGCCCTCGGATAAATTGGTTGGCCCCAACTGTACCGCGCCAAAAGGAACATTGGCACCAACAAATACATGCCCATGAAAGCCTGTACCTATGTAAGGATCAACATATTTTGTAAGACCGGGTGTTTTTACAGCCACCGCCTTTTTATGCGATTGGCTAAATGAATTTAAAGCTAAAAGTGCCAGCATTCCGGCTAAACAGATCTGTTTTTTCATTTTATTTATAGGATGATAGTGCAGTGGTTCATCATATTTTTCAAACCTAAACCACGGCACATAATAGTTTATTAATAAACGCTTAATTCGGCAACGGTAATACCATTACCGGCAATTACCCGCGTGGCTTCAAATTTAAAATATCTGGCGTTTACGGGTTTACTTAAAACCACCGGCTGCTCAATCGGGTTCGATTTAATATTTGAAAACTCGCCAGATGCAGCTTTAGTCCATTCCTTACCATCGTTACTTGTGTAAAACACATAGCTATCTACTATTCCTTCAGGTTGCTTATCCTGCCGCGGTAAATAACCAAAGGCTTTGATATCATGAGCGCTACCCATATCAATAGTAATTTGCTGCGGATAGGTTGCAGCATCCTTTTGCAACGTACTGTACAGTGTACCGGAATGCTCATCAATCGCATTTTCGGCGCCATTATTGTTTGCAGTTGCGGCATCCAAAACTTTCCAATAGGCTTTAGCATAACCTAATGAAACAAAAGTTACATCGCTTTTTTTCGTGGTGCCTTCAAAACTTCTTGCTTTAACCACACCATCATCCATTACCGTAAATGGTTTTGTATATAATGGGGAGCTTAGTGTAGGCTCCTGCCCGTTTAAAGTATAACGGATAGCACCCACTGGGGCTTCGGTAGTGATGCTAACTTCACCTTTTTTATTCCTAACAATCTTTGGAGCTGTGAGGTGTACGGGTTCTTTATATAATCCAAAATCGCTTAACGCAACAGAAACAGGTGATTTGGTTATTCTTACTCTTATTTTACCCGAAGTAATATTCTGTGTTAAACGGATCAGCCTGTTTCCGCCTATGCTTGTGGCAGCGCCTATTTGCTGCCATTTACCGTTTATATAGGCATCTACCTCCAAAGCTTCAATACGCTGGCCAAGTTTAATATTCTCGCGCAGGCGGATCACATTAAAAGTTTTAGGGGTATGCAGATCAATGGTCACTTCGGGCGTGGTGATCTTATCATCAGTAGCCCAATAACTGTAACGGTCGTTATCAATCAAAAACTGGGGGCCATACTTGATTTTGTTGCCGCCACGCACATTGCTGGCTATTATTGTTGCACCTTTTGCCAGGTTAACAGCAAAGGTTTGTTTAAGCAAATTACCAAATGCGGTGAGCGATTTAACATCTATCTCGTTTACTATTCCCCGCGGATCAGGAGATAAGCCCAGGTCAAGCGCCGCCCCGCGCCCTACGCTTTTATAATAAAGATCGAGCAGTGTGTATGGCGATTTCACGCCATCATCCTGCGTTTTATGGTAAAACCAGCCCGGCCGTAATGAAACATCGCACTCTGCCGGCATCCAGTAATCGCCGTTGCGGGTACCTTCTGTTCCTTCGTAATCTTTTACAAAGCCGTTGCCTGGTTTCTTGCCTTCTTCGGGGGCGTGCGGCGTATAAGTAGCCCAGCAGGTTTCGCCGGCGTGGCCCTCTTCGTTGCCAACCCAGCGCACATCAGGCCCCACATCGCCAAATATAACCGCGTTGGGTTGCAGCTTACGGGTGATTGCCCAGGTAGTATCCCAGCCATAATAAGTAGACCGGTCTATCTTTCTTATTTCGCGCTTGCCGCCATAATAACCATCACCACCATTGGCGCCATCGTGCCATGATATAAACAGGGGACCATAATTGGTATACAATTCCTTTAACTGCGCGCGATAGATGTTTATATATTCGGCAGTTCCGTAGTTAGGGTTGTTTCTATCCCATGGCGAGCAATAAACGCCCAACTGCATGCCTAATTTATCGCAGGCCTCCCGGTATTCCCTCATCATATCGCCTTTGCCGTTCTTGTATGGACTTTTTGATATATTATGTTCGGTAGTTTTTGTGGGCCAAATGCAAAATCCGTCATGGTGCTTAGCCACAACTACTACACCCTTAAAACCACCGGCTTTAGCCGCCGCAACTATTTGCATAGCGCTAAACTGCGAAGGATTGATCAGTTTTGGATCTTCGTCTCCATATCCCCACTCCTTGTTGGTATAAACATCAACACCATAATGAATAATGCAGTACATCTCCATCTGCTGCCAATTTAACTGACCTTTAGTTGGCAGCACACCATAAGGCTTAGGCGTAGCCTGGCTAAATCCTTTTAGGCTGATGATAAATAACAATAAAGCAATGCCTGTAAACTTCCTCATAAAAGATCTTTAATTTTTAAACCAATCTGCCGGCACATCCTGTGGTGCAGATCCGTTAACACTATATTTCAATTTCAAGGTGAAACCGCCACCACCTTCAATAAAATCAAGTTTAAAAGGGTGTGCCCCCATTTTTAAAGCTATTTGCCCGCTGCGTTCCTGGGCCGAGTGATTACCATCGTTATTTACAACTACATTGGGGCCTATGCTTAATACTCCGCCATCATCGCATGTTAAATAAAAGCTGTAAATACCATCAGCCGGAACATCAATGTATCCCTTATAAGTAATACCAAATGACGGTGCTTGTACTGTAGCAGGCACTTCAATTTTATCAGTTGTGAAAGTACTGTCTATTTTTGCAGCCTGCATCAATGCCGTTTCCTTAAAATAAGCTTTATAATAGGTACAGGCCAATCCAGGTTTTGGCGGTGCTATTTTTACCGGTCCAAGCATTTGTTGTTGGGTATAATGTAAATTATAAACATCGCCACGGGTGCCGGTTGAGGTAAAGGCAGCAACCCTTACTAATTCGGATTTTTTTATAATTAATGGTGATGGCAATATTGGTGATTTAACATCGGGCAAAGTACCATCCGCAGTATAACGGATAGTTAAACTTTTTGATGGTGAAGCTATGTTTAATTTGCCTTCATCGGTAAATACGTATTCATTTAAAAGATCAGGCAGATCTGGCAAGCGGTAATTGATCTTCAAAGCATCCATCCTGCTATATTCCTGTACCAGGCGCTGTAAATAAGAATCGTATTTATCCGGTTGGTTTGTCCAAAGTAATTCTGCCAATGCAGTCATCCTCGGCATATACATATAGTCGGCGCGCCTTTCGGAAGGGATCTGCTCTGTCCAGATGTTTGCCTGCGCACCAATGATGGATTTGGCTTCTTCGGTATCTAATACTTTGGGAATCGGGTTAAAATGATATACTCTATAGATAGAATACTGGTCGGCCTGGTTATCAAAATAGAGCGGTTCACCGGGTGTCATGATCACGGTATTACCGTTTTTTACTGCTTTAACCGGTGCTTGCGGCACCCAGGTGCGCCAATACATCACTATAGCTGTCGGGCTGATGCCGCCTTCAATGATCTCATCCCATCCTATCAGTTTACGGCCTTTTGAGTTAAAGAATTTCTCCATCCGGTTGATAAAATAACTTTGCAGCGCTGGCAGGTCTTTAATGCCTTCCTTCTCCATCAAAGCTTTGCAGGCTTCAGATTTACCCCAATCGGTACGGTCAACCTCATCACCGCCTATGTGGATATATTTAGACGGAAAGATATCCATGATCTCGCTGAATACATTTTGCGCAAACTCAAAAGTAGTTTCGTTGCATGGGCAAATAGGTTTGGTAAACAGCGCACCCCATTTATTTTCGCCGTTGCAGGTTAAAAATGGGTACGAGTTAATTGCTGCCATCATGTGACCAGGCATATCAATCTCGGGGATAATATCAATGTGCCTTGCAGTTGCATAAGCTACTACCCCCTTCATTTCCTGCTGCGTATAAAAGCCGCCGTATAGTGTTTTACCTTCGCGCTGTATGATGTGCTCTTTATCAATAATAAAGTCCGGGTTATCTTTTGAGCGTTTCATGCATGATGAATCCTGGTTGTTAAATGTACGCCAGGCGCCATCCTCGGTTAGTTTTGGGTATTTTTTTATTTCGATGCGCCAGCCCTGGTCGTCGGTTAAGTGGAGGTGCAGCTTATTCATCTTATAAAGCGCCATCCTGTCGATAAACTTCCTGAGATAGCTTACAGAGAAAAAGTGCCGTGATACGTCAAGGTGCATCCCCCGCCAGTCATACGCCGGCTTATCTTCTATCGATACTACAGGTAAAGTTAATTGCTTATGAATTGCGCCGGTTTCAATAGAAACGGGCAATAACTGCCGGATAGTTTCTATGGCGTGGAATACACCAGCCGGATCCTTAGCCCTGATAACCAATTGTTTAGTGGTTATACTTAACCTATATGCTTCGGGTGCGGTAATGCCGGCATCATAAACCAGTTTTATAGCGCGTGGCTTGTCGGTTTTATTTAGTTTTAGTGATCTGCCCAAACCCTTTTGCAGCAGCTTATTAAGCTCGGCAGCTTCGTTGGTAAATTCTTTTGCAGCTATAATGCTTGTTTGAGCTGTTATTACAAAAGAGCCGGTGCCTGCTACCAACTCACTTGGATACGGGATCAAAGGAAACTTTGATACTTCCTGTGCATTTGCAGCAAAACAGGTTGACATCATCATAACCATTAACTTAAATAAAGAGATTTTTTTAACGAAAGCCATCATCAGCAGTTAGGATTATTGATAAAGTTAAAAAGACGAAATTATGATCATAGGTGTAACCAACCCAACAAAATTAAAATAAAACATGTTGCTTTTTACACGGTTTATATAATTTGAAGAATAATTTTATAAACATATTAAAACTTTTTAATTTTATTTCAAAAGCCTCTAAATTGTTACTTGTGTACGGTGAACAATATTAAACATTAGTGAATCTATATAATCGCACAGTTCATTCCATATTATTTCATGCCCGTTTGTAACATTCGTGTAATTAGTGTGTTTACTTAAAAAAAGTAATTATTATGATAATCAGCGGCGTAACATTCGGCATAACTAAGGAAGACGGAACACATATCAACATAGCTATAGATCCGGCAGATATCAACAAAGTTGAAAGCAATAATGCTGGGATCTATAAATTGTACAGGGAAATAGACAGCCCCAAAACATTTGATAAAGGGTATTTAGGCGCCATATTTTTAGATGACGTTGATCCCGGTTACCAATATTCCGGCAGTACCGAGCTTACGGATTTTGAATTGAAACAATTAGCGCAATTCATCAGGGATTACCATGCTACCGGTAAAGAGTTTGATGACCACCAGCGCGATATCAGTACAAAATAAATGGGTTAAATAACAGCCTGGTTAAAAACCTTAAGATATTTGGCAATATAATCCTGCTTCGTTTTTGATTTATATTGCATTATAAAACGAGGATGTTCCAACGCGATTATCTGCTTAAAGAATTTCTTTTCTTCATTTAGTTTTCTCAAAAATGCCTCGTTTTTACCTGTGCCGAAGCAAAAGCAAGTATCTGTTTCAAAGCCAAGATCTATCTGTTTTTGGATGTTTTCAATAATAAAGGGATATACAGCTTTGGTTAGCTCAGGGGTATCGTAGTAATTATAATTCACCTCCTTACCTTTTGGGCCGGTTATGGTAAAACCCAGGGGGCAAACCGAATGAATATAAAATTGCTGGTAAAACGCCGCTATTCCTCCGAAGGCGTTAATCATATCATATACATATGCTGATGATGGCTCATGAGTCATAGGGCCGGTATACGGGATCTGGCATTGATCAATCATCCGTTTAGGATCGGTAAAAGAAACGCCCGTCATCCCCGATCCAAACCTGCCGGGATTTATGCCGAGGATCAAATGCCGCCGGTGATTATCGCTATAATATTTGCTGTAAAATTGTGATGAAACATCAAACGCAAAATCATTATCCCTAAATGGGTTCATGATGCTGATTCCCGGTGGCAGAGTGCCTGTATACGCCAATTGTTTATTAAAATCGATTATCCTATCGGCAAATGTGTTCATATTAAGCGCTAACCTATCAAAAATCAGCAAAAAGCCGAAGGCTTAAAGTAAAAAGCTTTCTTTAAATCATCATATAATTACCTTTACATTATGGGGATCATCAATTTTACTACTTTTTTGGTAACGTCTTTTCTGTTTATCATTTCGCCGGGTATCGATACTATTTTTGTGCTTAATAAATCTATTGCCCAGGGAAAAAAAGCCGGTGTTTACTCAACTTTGGGCATTACTACAGGTGTGCTTGTACATACTACCCTGGCAGCCTTTGGATTATCGCTTATCCTTTCTCAATCGGCAACGGCATTTAGTTTTGTTAAATATGCTGGTGCCGCTTATTTGGTATGTCTTGGTATTAGCAAATTCTTTTCAAAGGATACAGTTGTAAAAAAAGATGCGCCTGCTATAATTGAGTCTGTAAGGAAAACTTATTTATCTGCGGTGCTTACCAATGCACTCAATCCCAAGGTGGCAATCTTCTTCCTGGCTTTCTTTCCGCAGTTTATACAGCCTGCCCACATCCATAATGCATTGCCTTTTATATTACTTGGGGTTACTTACGGACTGACGAGTTTAGTATGGTTTATGATATTAACATTTTTTGCAGGTTCCCTTTCAATCCGGTTAAAACAACGGCCTTTATTTGGCGTTTGGCTAAATAAATTCTCGGCTATAGTTTTTGTGCTAATGGGTGTTAAAATTGCATTCACAAAAAGATAATATCAAAAAAAATCCCGGCGCCCCCACAGCGACCGGGATAATCACCCCCTGTACAAAATTTTTATTTCATATACTCCTTATCAAGAAACACATACCGTGCCCTGTCATTTTCAGTTTTTTGCTCGCTTTTTACGTCGATATCCATAAACTTAACCGGGCTTTTACCTGTGTTGGCGTCCCATTTTGGCAAGCCTGATCCATTGGGATTGCCGGTTTTTATAAAGTTGGCAAAGTAGTTTTCCATGGTTTCTGATACCTTGTAATCATCAGGTGTCCATGCATAAACTTTATTACTGGCCAGGTTACCCATGGCATACTCAATTTCCGATGCATGTGAGGCACCTACAGCTGCAGGTGCTTTGGCCGCAGGTTTAGCGGCATCTCCTTTAACAACTCCTCCTGCAAGACCCGCCGTGGCATTACCCATTTGCGCAGTCATAGCCGGGCGGATGCGCGAAAAGCAATAACGGTAAACAGGTTTGCCACCGGTTTGAATTTGCAGATCGGCCCATTTCCAGGTGCTGTACACTATAAACCTATCGCTTGATAGGGCCGTGGCCGATTTAATAACTTCCTCATCTGTTGATGCAGGGTATAGTTTCAAAGCCTCATCGGCCTTATCACCATATATAGTAGCGAGTGTTTTTTTATAGTTCTCCAATGTTGGTGCATCAGCACGCATTAAAAACTGGTAGGGTACCTCGGCCGAGTTCCATCCTACCAGGATTGGTATTTTAGCTTGTTCGCCGGCCTCAAAAATTGCAGGTAAAGATTTTGGCAATAAATAGCCATCAATAGTAGGCGTCATTGGCGTCGAACCTGGTTTAAAAACAGCATCCAGCAGCTCGGCTGCAGGTATCGCCCTTAGTTCGGCCAGTGAACCGGCTTTTACATGTGTGGCAAACGTCACTCCATTTTTTTCGGCATCGGCCAGTGGTATTGAGTTTAACGTTGGTTTTATACCCGCGCCACTTTCCCCGATTGCGCCTATAATGAGGTCTTTTGATAATGGCGATGCCATCTGCACCGATACAGATATTGAACCTGCTGACTCGCCTGCTATAGTTACATGTTTAGGATCGCCACCAAATTTAGCCACGTTTTTTTGAACCCATAGTAAGGCCGCATTTTGATCAAGGTAGCCATAGTTACCCGATGAATGATTAGGCGACTCTTTGGTTAAATCGGGGTGAGAAAAAAAGCCGAAAACGCCCAGCCTGTAATTCACCGTAAGTACCACGATGCCTTTTTTTGCCATGCTTTCACCATCATAACGTGGCTCAGAGCCATCGCCTGCGGCAAGACCTCCTCCGTAAAAATAAACCAGTACAGGTAATTTTTCCTTCATGGTTTTTGCGGGGGTCCACACGTTCAGGTACAGGCAATCTTCACTCATACCGGCTGAGCGGAATCCCATATCGCCAAAAATTGGTAGTTGCATCGGCTTGTTTCCAAAATGATCGGCCTTGCGTACGCCATCCCAGTTTTTTGTTGGCTGTGGTTCTTTCCACCGCAGATCGCCAACAGGTGGCTGGGCAAAAGGAATCCCCTTAAAGATAGTTACCGGCGAACCTGCCTCTTTTACGCCTTCCAGTTTCCCGTTTTCAACGGTTACCTGGTTTGTTTGTGCAATTACTTCTACGGTAGCAATTTGCACCAGCATCAATACTGCTAAAAATGGTTTTATCATATGGCTATAATTAGTTTAGTTGGTTTAACACGAAGATAAGATATCTATTGTATCATTTTGTTACAATAATAAATTAATTTTATCCGGGTAACAATTTTTTTTTGTTACTTGCTATAATTTTTATTTATAAAGCATGAGTAACGAATCCAGGAAACAGGAAATTAATGCCGGCGGAGATGGTTATTTGCCTGGTTTGGCTATTGATGCCGTTATTTTTGGCTTTCATGATAATCAGTTAAAAGTATTACTGCTCACCTATAAAAACACGGGTCTGTTTGCGTTGCCCGGTGGTTTCATACGCGATACCGAGGATGTAAACGAAGCCGCCCGCCGGGTTTTGTTTGATCGTACCGGCTTAACCAATATTTTTTTGGATCAGTTTTATGTTTTTGGCGATAAAAGCCGGCATGATACCGCACCGCTAAAGGCTATCATGACAGCAACAAGGGGTGTTGCTCCACCCGACGATCATTGGCTGCTGAAACGCTTTATATCTGTTGGCTATTATGCCCTGGTTGATTTTACAAAGGCTATCCCCACTCCCGATAGTATATCAGACAGTTGCGACTGGTTTGGTTTGGATAATTTGCCCGAACTGATGCAGGATCATAAACTCATTATTCAAAAAGCTTTGGAAACCCTGCGGGCCAATCTTGATCAAAAACTTATCGGCTTTAATTTATTAACAGAGGACTTTACCATGGGCGATCTGCAAAGCCTTTATGAAACTATTTTAAATAAGAAACTTATCCGGGCGGCATTTCAGCGTAAGATACTGAGCCTGGGGATATTGGAGCGTACCGCCAAAAAATGGACCGGCGGTGCACATAAAGCCCCCTATTTGTACAGATTTATATCCGAACGATAATTTCTGTCATAATTTAGCCCCATAATTGTCGTATTCTGCCCGCTTTGGTTATCTTTATTCAACCTAAATTTACTTCTGTAAACAATAACCAAATTATCAACTAAACTTCAATTAAAATGGTAACAATTAATCCGTATTTAAATTTCCCTGGTAATACAGAGGAAGCTTTCAATTTTTACAAATCGGTTTTTGGCGGCGATTTTTTAACTGTAATGCGTTTTAAAGACTCCCAGGAGGCTGGGAATATAGCCGAAGAAGACAAAGAAAAACTGATGCATATAGCCCTGCCAATTGGTAAAGGCAATATATTGATGGCCACAGATGCCGTTGGCCAAATGGGTATGGGGTATAAGCCAGGCAACAATTTCCAACTTTCTTTAACTACAGAAAGCGAAGAAGAAGCAAACACGCTGTTCAATGCGCTATCTGCCGGGGGCCATGTAATGGTACCACTTGCACCAGCATCATGGGGCGACTTTTTCGGGTGGTTTTCTGATAAGTTTGGTATTTCATGGATGGTAAGCTATTCACCTAACCGCCCGCAGTAAATTTTACAATTATGAGTGCCAAAACAACTAAGATCACTTATTGGATATTGACAGTTTTGCTTGTACTGTTTAAACCTTAAATCATGAAAATCGCTGTAATCATTGTTCGCACCCTTGTTGGCCTGATGTTCCTGTGGGCATCAGCAGCATATTTTTTAAAACTTTACCCTACGCCGGTGATGACAGGCAATGCTAAAACTTTTAATGAAGGCTTAATGGCTGCCATTTATTTAATGCCGCTGATTAAGGCGCTCGAGCTGATTTGTTCTATATTACTGCTTATAGGCAGATGTGTTGCGCTGGCTTTAATAGTGTTGTTTCCTATTATGGTAAATATTGTTTTTTATCATGCGTTTTTAGGACCGGCGCAGTTACCTATTGTAATTGCGTTACTAATTGGCATCCTATTCCTGGCATACACACAGCGTGATAAATACGCGCCATTGTTCACCTGGAAATAAACAACCTATACACGGATTAAAAAATGAACTGTTATGACGGTAGAAGTTTTTAAAACCAATGTAAACAAGCGTAAATACGCCAAAGTTTTATTGCAACACATCCATAAAACGTTCTCGGGCTATAACGCCAATTTCGATCTGGATGACTGCGATAACATATTGCGTGTGCAATGTAACAATGGCACAATCAGGTCCAAAGCGTTGATACTGTTCCTGAGAGATTTTGGTTACCACGCAGAGGTACTTACGGACTAATACCAATCATTTAAAACAAAAACCAACCCTGGTAATTGTAATAACTAAAAGGAGGTACTATGTTAAAAAACAGCAAAGCATTCAGCGGTTTTTCGGTAAATGATATACCAAAAGCCAAAGAGTTTTATGGCCACACATTAGGACTTGAGGTTGAAGATGACATTGAAATGCCGGGCATTTTACACCTCAAAATTTCTGGTGGTAATAATATCATTATCTATCCCAAACCCAATCATGAGCCTGCAACCTTTACAATCCTCAACTTCCCGGTTCAGGATGTGGAGGCGGCGGTTGATGAACTTACCAAACGTGGGGTTAAATTCATTGTTTATAACGAAGAAAACTTTAAAACCAACGAGAAAGGAATCTTCACTGCTGGTGGGCCTGTTATCGCCTGGTTTAATGACCCGGCAGGGAATATATTATCTGTTATTGAACAAAAGGGTTAGCCGAGCTTTTGTTATAATAGCAAAAGCCCTTAGGTAGATTCTACTTAAGGGCTTTTGTGTATACCGTAAAATTACTGCAGGTGATGTGAAATATGGCGTCCATCCCCCCATTTGGCTTTTACTCTTCCATTAAAGGACACCCCATCTGCCTTTAAAATAATAGCCGGATAAAACCTTCCAGGCCACAGGCTTACCTTAAATGGAACTATCCAAAATCAAACAATGGGTGTTAGAACCTTTTTTTTTACTTTACCACTGATAAGTAAGGTTAGTTTGCAAAAAAACTATGACATGCAATTTATTATACACATTTTATGCGTATTTTCGGTACAATAAATGTTTACTTGCATTTATCAATATTAAAGTTGGGTATTTTACGAATATTTGTAAAAAAACAAACTCTTAGTATTATTTTAACGTACACCTGATACTTTACTATTATAATTTATTTGCAAGGTGTTCAAAACCTAATCTACTTATTAATCGTTACTTTACGTGTTTTTAATTACCTTTTAACGCAGATTACGCCAAACCAGACATATGAAGAGAACTTTACTAATTGTTGATGATGATTTAAGCATATTGAAATTACTTAATTTTATTCTTTCAAAAGACTATGATGTTGTGGTTAAAAACAACGGCATTGATGCATTTGGCTGGTTGGAAGATGGCAACATGCCCGATCTGATCCTTTCTGATCTTGAAATGCCTTATTTTGATGGCCAGTCATTTGCTAAAAATGTTAAAATAAGTGGGTTTTATCGCGATATTCCGGTTTTATTACTATCCGCAGCCCACGATCTGGATGAGCAGGTAAGCAAAATGCCTTTCAAAATAGATGGACACATGTACAAACCATTTAAACCTACTGAGCTAAAATCGGCAATTAACAAACTCTTACAAGTTTATGAATCACAAAACGTCTGATTGGAACGAAAACTCAGGTTCGCACATCAAGATTGCTTATGCCGGGGTGGAGTTTAAAAAACTGATATTAACCGGCCTTAGCAATTTTAATATCCATCTTAACGATTCCCTCGCCGAGCTTGACAATTACCTTAAAGAGCAGTCTATTTTAACCGTACCAGACATTATCCTGATGGAGGTAGATGCTCATGGAAAATGCTTTGCACTTGTTGAAGAAATTAAAAAGAGCTTTTTACTTAATGGATCAATTATTGTTTTGTTATCCACTCAAAACGACAAATCACTTAAAAAAAGGGCTATTCAACTTAAAGTACATGATTTTTATAGCCAGCCTTTTGCTATCGATGACCTGCGCGAAAGGCTAAACTTCCTGGTAACCTTTAAGCTGATAAAACCAAAGCTGCTTGAACTTTCAAAAGAGGTTGATACAACTTACAAAATGCCTTTTGGAAAGCGCATTATTGACCTTGGCATCTCGGGGGCAATGTTATTTTTCCTGTCGCCGCTTTACCTGCTTATCGCTATAGCTATAAAGCTTGATTCAAAGGGGCCGGTACTTTATAAAAGTAAGCGTGTTGGTACAGGTTACAAAGTGTTTGATTTTTACAAATTCAGATCGATGCGAACCGATGCAGATCAATTGTTAGCTCAATTGTCAACAGAGAACAATCAATACGCAACCGAGGGGGGAGCCAACAAAGCAGCGTTTGTAAAAATTAAAAACGATCCGCGTATAACAAAACTTGGCAACTTTTTACGTAATTCGAGCTTAGACGAACTGCCGCAACTTTTTAACATATTAGTTGGCGATATGTCTGTAGTTGGCAACAGGCCATTACCTGTTTACGAGGCCGAAATGTTAACCTCAAACGAATGGTCGATGAGGTTCCTGGGCCCTGCTGGTTTAACCGGGTTATGGCAGATAAGCAAACGGGGAAAAGAAGATATGTCTGAAAGGGAAAGAAAAAAACTGGATAACTTTTATGCTCAAAAGTACTCTATTTGGTTAGATTTRCGAATTATTGCGGGAACTGTGCCAGCTCTCTTTCAAAAAGAAAAAGTATAAATAATGAATAAACCTATAACAGTTTTTTGCTTTTTATTAACTATCACCCTGTTTTCTAAACAATTATATGCCCAGGAAACATTTATTAATACGGTTAACATGCCATATCTTGATAAGCTGGTAGCTATCGCTAAAAAGAACTATCCGGAAGTAAAAGCGAAGCAAAGCCAGGTAAACGCCGCCCACAGTAATTATAATGCAACCAAATTTGCATGGCTGGATGGATTAACTGCCTCTTACATTTATAGTCCGCAAAATTTAGTTAACCAGGCACGACCCACCATATTTAAGGGCTACCAGCTGGCTATAACACTTAATATTGGTCAACTGTTTAAAAACCCTTCAATAACCAGTGCGGCCCGTGAAAC
>NZ_JBFUKZ010000016.1:0-154463 GCF_056400585.1 Mucilaginibacter sp. P5_A6
ACCTATTTGCCCGAGATGCATGAGATATTTACAGATGCCAAACCGTACTATAATACGGACAACGAAAAATCGTACGTTCATAAAGCTTACCAGCATTGCATTAACATCTCGATAGATTATGGGGTGATGGAGAAAGCCAATAATGTTTATGTGCTGCCATCGGAGTTTGGCTGGAGCGACTTAGGTACCTGGGCCTCTATTTATGACCTTGCCGAAAAGGATTATGTAGGCAACGCTGTTATCCCATCAGAGAAGGTGATCATGTATGACTCATCCAACTGTATGGTAAACGTACCTGGCGAAAAGCTGGTGATACTGAAGGGATTGCATGACTTCATCGTAGTAGAATCCAACAACACCCTGCTCATTTGCCCCCGCGACCAGGAGCAGAATGTAAAACAGGTTGTAGCTGATGTGAAAAGCAAATTTGGGGCAAAGTATATTTAGGTTTTTAGTAAGTAGTTGATCTATTTAATCTTAATAACTAAAGCGCTCTTTCAATCAATCTACTCGCTAAAATTTAATAGCTTTGCTAAATGCCTGCACCAAAAAGCGGGATAAAAACAATATATGACTATTACAGAAACCTCCATTGAGGGGCTTATAATTTTAACGCCACGAGTTTTTAACGATGACAGAGGTTATTTTTTTGAATCGTTTAATGCTGATACCTTTAACAAGGTAGCGGGTTACACAGTTAATTTTGTTCAGGATAATCAATCGTTTTCAACAAAGGGAGTATTGCGGGGTTTACACCTGCAAAAGGGCGAGCACTCACAGGCTAAACTGGTTAGGGTAACACAGGGCGAAGTTCTTGATGTGGCTGTAGATTTGCGTAAAGGATCTGCAACATATGGCCAGTGCCAAAGCGTTTTGCTCACTGCCGAAAACAATCATCAGCTTTTTATCCCCAGGGGCTTTGCTCACGGATTTATTGTGTTTAGCAATACCGCTATTTTTCAGTATAAATGTGATAATTACTATAATAAACAGGCCGAGGCCGGCTTACATTATGCCGACCCGACACTGAACATCGATTGGCAAATGAGCTCCGATGAGTTGAATGTATCAGAAAAGGATCAGGAACTGCCTTTTCTGAAAGATATAGGCGACCTGGGTTTTTAAGTAAAACATGATCATGCAAAATAATATTATAGTATTTGGAGCATCGGGGCAGTTAGGGAATTGCCTAAAAAAGATTGCAATTGATAGGGGAGCAGATCACATTCATTTCCTGCCCGAAGATGAAGCAAATATACTTAGAGAAGACCTTTTGGTTAACGTATTTGAAAAATACAAACCAACATTTGCCATAAATTGCGCCGCGTATACAGCCGTTGATAAAGCCGAAGATGAGGTAGATTTGGCCCGAAGTATCAATAATACCGGAGCAGCTAACCTGGCAAAGCAATGCAATGCATACGACTCGACACTGATCCAGATCTCAACAGACTTTGTTTTTAAGGGTGATACACCTTATCCTTTAAAAGAAGATGATATTGCTGAACCTATAAGTGTATACGGCCTTACCAAATTGGAAGGTGAACAGGCTATAGCAGCAATTTTAAAAAAATATTATACCATTCGTACCAGCTGGTTATATTCTGAGTATGGCAACAATTTCACCAAAACCATGTTAAAATTGGGTGCCGAGCGGGATTTGCTGAAAATTATTGCAGATCAGGTAGGTACACCAACCTATGCTATTGATTTAGCTGGTTGTATACTTGATATTGCAGCATCAGGCAATGAAAGCTACGGTGTTTATCATTACAGCAATGAGGGTGTCACCTCGTGGTATGATTTTGCCAAAGCAATATTTGATATTTCAGAAACACAGGTAAAAGTATTACCCATTCGCACTTCAGAGTATCCAACCAAAGCACAACGTCCCGCATTTTCTGTAATGGATAAAACTAAGATCAAAACTACTTTTAATATCGAAATCCCCTACTGGAGAGATAGTTTGGCGGCTTGCCTGGAAAACCTAAGTCAATAGCCTACTAAAGAAAACCTGTAATTTATACAGCGATAAAAAGATAAAGCCCGACTTGAAAATAGCCGGGCTTTATCTTTTATCAGGAGCTGAGAAGATACTATAAAAGTATGGTTCCTGCGGCAACAGTTTCATTTGTGGCTTCATCAACCAATATCAGCGATCCTGTAATGCGGTTTTTGCGATACTCATCAAAAACAAGGGGCTGCGTGGTACGCAGGCGTACACGGGCCATTTCGTTCATTTTGATATCTCCGGCATTTTCCAGCTTTTCCATTGTATTGATATCCAATTTGTAATAAACCTCTTTTATAATGGCCATTACTTCGCGGGTAGTATTTTTAAGGTGATACTTAGCACCCGGGCGTGGCCCGCGGGTGCCCATCCAGCATAGCATAACTTCAAGGTCCTGGCTTACCTGTGGTTCGCTGTCATCTTTTATTATCATATCGCCACGGCTTACATCAATATCATCCTCCAAAGTAATTGAAACCGACATGGGTGCAAAAGCTTCCTCAACCGGACCTGAATAGGTATCGATAGTTTTAATTGCCGAGGTTAAGCCCGAAGGCAGAACGGTTATCTTATCGCCCGGTTTAAAAATACCACCGGCTATACGGCCTGCATAGCCCCGGTAATCGTGATATTCTGCAGCATGCGGGCGAATCACCGTTTGTACCGGGAAACGTGCATCGGTATGGTTTTCATCACTGCCAATATGAATTGTTTCTAATGTGTGCAATAAGCTTTCGCCTTTATACCATGGCATATTCACCGAGTCGTTAACTACGTTATCGCCTTCCAGTGCGCTGATGGGCACATAACGGATATCGGTAACATCAATTTTGCCGGCAAATGCATTGTACTGCTCAACCACCTTATTGTATGCTTCTTCCGAATAATCAACCAGGTCCATTTTATTAATGCAGACGATGATATGAGGAATTTTTAATAGCGAAGCGATGAACGAGTGTCTGCAGGTTTGTTCAACCACGCCTTTGCGGGCATCTATCAATACCAAAGCCAGGTTGGCGGTTGATGCACCGGTAACCATATTACGGGTATATTGAATGTGCCCGGGGGTATCTGCTATAATAAATTTACGTTTTGGTGTAGCAAAATAACGGTAGGCTACATCAATGGTGATACCTTGTTCTCTTTCTGATCTCAAACCATCGGTAAGCAATGAAAGATCGATATGCTGTAACCCTTTTCTTTCGCTCGACTGTTTTACGGCTTCCATCTGATCCTCAAAAATGGATTTGGAGTCGTAAAGCAATCGTCCTATAAGTGTGCTTTTTCCGTCATCTACACTGCCGGCTGTTGTAAAACGTAATAGTTCCATAATTCAATGTGTGTCGCCTTTAGGCACCCCACGCTATATTTTAGCTAAAAAGCTGATTGATCAATTTAAAAATAACCTTGTTTTTTCCTGTCCTCCATTGAGGTATCTGAGCGTTTATCGTCGCTGCGATTACCACGCTCGGTGCTGCGGGTGGCTGATACTTCGGCTACAATTTTCTCTAAAGTATCCGCCTCAGATTCAATACCACCTGTAATAGTAATATCTCCAAGTGTACGGAAGCGCATTAGCTTATTCTCTATAAACTCGCCATCACGCAGCGACAAAAACTCTGATGCAGGCAGCCATGTACCATCACGGTAAACTGCGTTGCGGTTATGCGCAAAGTATAAAGAAGGGATATCTATATTCTCTTGCAGAATGTAGTTCCAGATATCCATCTCGGTCCAGTTACTTATCGGGAAAACCCTGAAATGTTCGCCCATACGTTTGCGGCCATTAAAAATATTCCACAATTCGGGGCGTTGGTTCTTTGGGTCCCACTGGCCAAACTCATCCCGATGCGAAAAGAAGCGCTCTTTTGAACGGGCTTTTTCTTCATCCCTGCGGGCGCCCCCAATGGCAGCATCAATTTTATTATGTTCAATGGTATCTAATAAGGATACTATTTGCAGCTCATTTCGGCTTGCATTAATACCGCTTTCCTCAACCGCACGACCTTTATTTATAGCTTCCTGTACCGAGCCTACTATTAGTTGTACACCAAGTTTTTCAACCAGTTTATCCCGAAACTCCATAGTTTCCGGAAAATTATGCCCCGTATCAATGTGGATAAGCGGCATAGGTATTTTAGCCGGCCAAAATGCTTTTTGGGCCAGGTGAGTAACAACGATGGAGTCTTTACCGCCCGAGAACAGTATAGCAGGACGATCAAACTGTGCAACCACTTCCCTTATCACGTAAATGGCCTCCGATTCTAATTCCTGCAGATGAGTAAGATAATATTTATGCATGGTAACCTTAAATCCGCTAAATCTACCTAAATAGTAGGGTTTAGCAATAAAACTGCAATATTAGCAATTTTTATGCTAATGTTAAGGCTATTAAGTAGAATTTAACCTCAAAAATTAAGCTGATACAGAATATGCTCCGTTGGATAAATTATGAGCAATTATTAATAGCCGCATAAGTATCAACGTTATATATCCACCAATCGTTTAAAAGTGTAGTAGTTTATTACGATGTATACATTATACCATAATATTACAAGTTATAATGAAAAATAATTACTTTTAAAAAATCAGTATATACATACATTTGAATTTATGAAAGGGATCATTTTAGCAGGCGGATCGGGTACAAGGCTTTATCCAATTACGAGGGCAATAAGTAAACAATTAATGCCTATATATGATAAGCCGATGATTTATTACCCGTTGTGCGTTTTAATGCAGGCTGATATCCGGGAAATACTCATCATAACAACCGCCGAGGATAATCACGGTTTTAAGCGTCTTTTGGGAGACGGGACTGAATTGGGATGCAAATTTGAATACGCCATACAAGAAAAACCAAACGGGCTTGCCCAGGCTTTTGTAATTGGTGAGAAATTTATCGGCAACGACAAGGTCGCCCTTATTTTGGGAGATAATATATTCTATGGCACCGGTTTTAATGAACTAATACGCAGCTTTAATGATGTTGATGGAGCAGCTATTTTTGCTTATCACGTGGCCGATCCTGAAAGATACGGCGTTGTAGAGTTTGATGAAGATTTTAAAGCCTTATCTATTGAAGAAAAGCCGGTTAACCCTAAATCAAAATTCGCAGTACCCGGATTGTATTTTTATGATAACAGCGTGATCCAGATAGCGAAAGATCTGGAACCGTCGCCGCGCGGCGAGTACGAAATTACGGATGTAAACAGATTTTACCTGGACCAGGGTACTCTGCATGTTGGCGTAATGGATAAAGGTACCGCGTGGCTGGATACAGGTACTTTTGATTCGTTGAGTGATGCTACAGAGTATGTGCGGGTGATAGAAAAACGTCAGTCGACCAAAATTGGTTGTATTGAGGAGGTGGCTTATCGTCGTGGTTTTATTAACGATGATCAGTTGAAAGTGCTGGTGCAAAAATATTTGAAGAGTGGCTATGGCGCTTATCTGCAAAGTTTGCTGCCTTAAACTCAGGATCCGGTTTTAACGGTTTCGATCATTTTATGGATTACATCCGGCTCTCCGGCATTAAACCAAATAAATGATTTATCTTTCCTAAACCAGGTGAGCTGCCTTTTGGCAAAGCGCCTGGTATTTTGCTTAATCATTTCAATGGCTTTTTCCTGGGTTGATTTGCCATCAAGGTAATCAAAGATCTCGGAGTACCCTACTGTGTTTAATGCGTTTAAATGACGATGTGGGATTAAATCTGTTACTTCTGCCAATAAACCTTGTTGCATCATGATATCTACGCGATCGTTAATACGTTTATACAATATTTCGCGGGGGAGGTTTAAAGCCAGCTTTATTATATTGAACGGGCGTTTATTAACTGTGGATTGCCTGTAAAAGGATATGGGATTGCCCGAACTTTCAAAAACTTCCAATGCCCTGATGATACGTTGAGGGTTACTTAAGTCGACCTCTTTATAATAAACCGGATCAGCTGATTTTAATTTTTCCTGCAGATAGCCTATTCCTTTTTCTTCCAGTTCGAGGTTTAGCTTTTCCCTTGTATGTGGATCGGCGGTTGGCAGATCGTCAAAACCTTCACAAATGGCTTTGATATAAAGGCCGGAGCCGCCTGCCAAAATAACATGATCATGCGTTTTAAAAAGTTCATCAAGTAAAGCAAGCCCTTGCTTTTCAAAGTCGCCAACCGAAAACGCCTCGTTTACAGAATGTGAATCTATAAAATAATGTTTAACCTGGGCTAACTCTGCCGCACTGGGTTTTGCCGTACCAATACTCATCTCCCTAAAAAACTGCCTTGAATCAGCCGATACCACAACGGTATCATAATACATTGCCAGCTCAATTGCAGCTGCTGTTTTACCTACAGCTGTAGGGCCGGCAACTACAATGAGTGTTTTGGGAGTGGAATGGGGCATGGGTAATTATGCGGTAAAAAAAATGTCATTACGAGTTAAGATACCGAGACTCTAAAGGAGGGGGTGACAAATCGGCGAAAGACTTACGAAGTTTTTAAAACTTCGTAAGTCTGGGGTTTTACAACTTGTCATGGGGCGGAACGAAGCATTCACCGCACTGACGGGTATAAATATCTTATTAACTTATATTAATAATCATCACCATCGCGGTGTGGTTTGTCATCATCTTCAAAGCCCTCATCATCTCCAAATTCACCGCCGAATCCGTCATCTTCTTCCTCTTCGGCTTTTTCTTCGGGCAGGTCTGCATCAACATCTGTAACTTCCGAGAAGTCTTCGGTATCCTCAGGATTAAATGCCATCTCATTTAAAAAGTCGAAGTCTTCGTCAGCGGCAGCAGCTACCGTGGGCGTAAATACGTTACCAAACTGTTTAGGTGCTTCACCAACTGATTTAATTACGGCCGGATAAGTAGTGCCCGGTGTATCATTAAGAATGATCTTCATTAATTCTACGTGAAAATCAAACGGACGATCAAAATTGAAAGTGTAGTAAAATTTTTGGTGCGGATCATCGATAAAGCTTAACAGCTTTACATTACTCATCAGCGATACGCCACGGTCCTTCCTTTTTTGATTGGGCAGATAGGTTATTTCTTCACCTTTCATCCACTGATCATTGCTAATATAAAACGATGAAGGAAATTCGGGATTATAGCCGGTTGACTGATGTATTGCGCGGTGTAAATCTTCGAAGGTTTGATTCGATTTTACATCAATCTCCCGCATCACATCATCATAATCTTCGAAAGTAACCCTGAACCTGTATAGTGCCATTATTTTAGTAAATTTTTAGTGGGGACAAAAATAGTGTTTTAATTTAATTTTGAACTTGCCACAACTTTTAAGCCAATTTCTAAACCTTTGATAATTGTGTAGTTAATGGCAGCTTCGCGCGTATTCGGAATCTCACCTTCTAATATGGCTTCGCGGATCTGATTTTTGATAATTCCTACCTCACGACCCTCTTTTATACCAAAAAGCTGCATAATATCTATCCCGGTAACCGGTGGCTGCCAGTTTCTTATGCTATCGCGCTCCTCAACATCTTTTAATTTTTGCTGAACAAGCTCAAAATTGTTACGGTATTTTTTAACCTTATATTCGTTTTTTGTGGTAATGTCTGCTTTACACAACAACATCAGGCCATCAATGTCATCACCTGCCTCAAAAAGTAACCTGCGTACCGCCGAATCTGTTACGATAGATTGCGATAACACAATTGGGCGTAAATGCAGCTGAACGAGTTTTTGCACCTGCTTCATTTTTTCGTTAAGCGGTAGTTTTAACTGTGCAAATATTTTAGGCACCATACGCGCGCCCCTATCTTCATGCCCATGGAAAGTCCACCCGTGACCAGGCTCAAAGCGTTTGGTGGCAGGTTTGGCTATATCATGTAATATGGCGGCCCAGCGTAACCAAAGATCGGTAGTGGTTTCACAAATGTTATCAAGCACCTGCAGGGTATGGTAAAAATTATCTTTATGACCTTTGCCATCAATATAATCAACCCCGTAAAGGCTGGTCATTTGCGGGAAGATTTTGTGCAACAGCCCGGTATCAAACAAATAATTAAACCCGATTGACGGCACAGGCGACAGTATGATCTTATTAAGTTCGTCGGTAATACGTTCCTGGGATATGATGCTGATACGATCGGCATTATTTTTAATGGCGGCCACGGCAATATCGTGAATCCTGAAATTAAGCTGCGACGCAAACCTGATGGCCCGCATCATACGCAGCGGATCGTCGGAGAACGTTTCGGCAGGGTCAAGCGGTGTCCTGATGAGTGTTTGTTCCAGGTCGGCCAAACCGTTGAATGGGTCAAGCAGCGTACCAAAGGTATCGGGATTGAGAGAAATGGCCAGTGCGTTAATTGTGAAATCGCGGCGCTTTTGATCATCCTCCAAAGTGCCGTTTTCCACTATGGGCTTGCGGGAGTCCCGGCGGTATGATTCTTTGCGGGCGCCTACAAATTCAATTTCCAGGTCGCGGTATTTGAGCGAAGCTGTACCAAAATTTTTGTAGATTGCCACCTTTACTTTGAGTTTAGCACCCACCGCTTCGGCAAACTCAATGCCATTACCAATAATTACAATATCAATATCTTTTGAGGGGCGATTTAAAAAAATATCACGAACAAAGCCACCAATAGCATATACCTGTACATTGTGTTGTGCAGCAAGTTTGGATATAACAGAAAATACAGGATGCTGCAGGTGTTCTTTCATAGGAAACTCTAAATTCTAAGGGCTAAATCCTAATTTTTAGGTTTTAAAGCAAAGTGCAAAGGTAAGGTTATTTAAAATTTTAAGAAGCTGTCTGAAATAAATAAATCGCCACGGGTAAGTACACTAACAGCAATGATGAGCTGGTGTTAAGTTAACAACAATCTTAACTTTTGATGCTACCTTCTGATAAACTCAAAACGGCCATCCGGAGCCAGCTTCATAATGGTTGATGGATTTTTGATTTCCTTACTATGCTGATCAATGTTAACCACATAATCAACACCATCTATGATCTCCTGGTCAACCTGCGAAAAGTATTGAGGAGAGGGTTTGCCGCTGATATTGGCAGATGTGGATACCAGTGGCTTACGCAGGCGTTGTATCAACTGCTGACAAAACTGGTGACTGGTTACCCGTATAGCTATACTACCATCGGCGGCTATCAATGATGGTGAAATATTTTTGGCGCCGGGCATTACCAGGGTTAAAGGGTTTTCGGCGTATTCTATCAGGTCGTAAGCCAGGGGATTTACTTCTTGTACATAGCTCTCCAACTTGTTTTCGGTATCCAGCAGAATCACCATGCTTTTAGCTTCATCGCGCTGTTTAAGGCGATAGATCTTTTTTATAGCTTCAGTATTGGTAGCATCACAGCCAATGCCCCAAATGGTATCTGTAGGGTACAGGATAATGCCGCCTTCCTGCAGCACTTTAAAAGCGTTGGCAACTTCGTCTCTAAGCATGATCTATATATTGGCCTAAATTGTTCATAATTTCAAATTCGTTAAGCATTTCCATGCATTTGGGTACGTTATAAAGCTTGCAGGTATTGCGTACACAAGGTTCGCAGGTTAGTTTAGCATAACGTATTATGGATAAGTTTTGTTTATTGTATGGTGCGGTATTATGCTCGTTTCCGGCACCAAATAATACTATAACAGGTGTGCCCACGGCGTTGGCCAAATGGGCCGGCCCCGAATCTGTGGTTAATAAAGCCGCACTCCCGGCCATTAAGCTGCACAAACCGGGCAGGTTGGTTTTACCCGCATAGTTTTCAAGCCGGTCGGCATTTTCCGCTCCGGCAATCAGCTGGTTAACAAATTCAGATTCCTTTGGGGAACCTATAAGGCAAAATATTGTACCCGTAAAGGTGTTGGTTAAAGTATTGAGCAAATGTCTGCCTTTATCAGGCGGCATCCTGCGCGATGTAGCCTCAGAGTTAAAATTGACCAAAACACGGTTGGTTTGTTTTGGGGTACTTAAAGCCGGTATTAGCTCAACGTGTTTGTGCCGGATAGTTTCATCCGTAAACTGCTCAAGCAGATATAAATATTCATCAACCCGGTGAAGATTATCAGGTTTTTTATAAGAATTGGTAAGCAGGAAAAAACCGCCCTCTTTATCAAAACCAATTCTTTTTTTTGCAGATGTGGCCTTACCCATAACTAATGAAGAAAGGGAATGCGGCAGGTTAAAAAACAGATCGTATTTTTCTGCACGCAGTTTTTTACCGAAGCGATAAACACCTGGCAGGCCGCTGTATTCCTGCTTTGAAAAAAGATGGATAGTGGTTATTCCGGGAATAAGCGGGACTAAATTGCCCAGTTCGCTTTTAATGATAACATCAACCTGTGCTAAAGGATAAAGCTGCCTCACTGCGGCAATGAATGCGGTACTCATTACCACATCGCCAAGCCAGTTAGGCAGCCTTATCAGTATTTTCATTTATTGAGTTGATTATGTGAATGATTGATTAAGTGAATGGTTGCGTTATTGGATCTTTTCAAAATCTAACCACTCACTTACCCCAACTTAATCAACTAATTACTAAACAGCAACGTTGTTTTCCCTTAAAGCATCATTAAGGGACGTTTTTTTATCCGTTGATTCCTTGCGGGTACCAATGATTAAAGCACACGGTACCTGGTATTCGCCGGCGGGAAATGTTTTGGTATATGAACCCGGTATAACCACCGAACGTGCCGGTACCCGGCCCTTATATTCAACCGGGGTTGAGCCGGTAACATCAATAATTTTTGTTGATGCCGTTAAAACCACGTTTGCGCCTAATACAGCCTCGTGTTCAACATGTACGCCTTCAACCACAATAGCTCTTGAGCCAATAAAGCAATTATCTTCTATAATAACCGGGGCAGCCTGCAATGGCTCCAATACGCCACCAATACCAACACCACCACTTAAGTGTACATGCTTGCCAATTTGCGCACATGAACCTACAGTTGCCCAGGTATCAACCATGGTACCTTCATCAACATACGCGCCTATGTTTACATATGATGGCATCATGATAACACCTTTGGCCAGGTAAGCTCCATAACGGGCAATACCATGAGGTACCACACGAACGCCGGTTGCTTTATAGTCGGTTTTTAGTTTCATTTTATCATGAAAAACAAAAGGACCAACTTTAATTTCTTCCATACTGCGGGTTGGGAAATACAATACCACGGCTTTCTTTATCCACTCGTTTACGTGCCAGCGTGTACCTATCAGTTCGGCTACGCGAATCTCGCCTTTGTCTAAACGTTCAATAACGGCTTCAATGGCATTAGTATAGTCATTATAATTTAGCAGATTCCTGTCTTCCCAGGCATCTTCAATCAGTTTTTTAAGATCTTGCATTGATGAAATTAACTTTTGGCAAATTAAAGGAATTTTAAGGAGAATTGTTTGAATTAAGGTGAATGTGTTTGAGTAAAACCGGCAACCCGGTATTATTACCACCTAACCTCTTCCTGATTATGAACGCAATGTTCATTTCCTGCATTTTTATTGGCAATATCATCATTGCTGGTTTTTGTAATTGAATTTTCAGTATATCAGTGTTGGATATGCAGAATGCCTTTACCATAAATTCATCAAAAAAGACCTTCAAAACTGGTTGGATAAGCAGCGCTAATTTTTAGCGGATTGATTAGTTTTGTGCTATCCTGTAAAGTTATCATTCGATATAGCTTAATTGGGTCAAACAAAGACGATGGCTAAAAATTATAATTTTTATAAAGACATATTATTTGGAGTTGCTGTTGGTGATGCATTGGGAGTGCCTGTTGAATTTAAATCAAGGGAGGAAATTACTAAAAAACCTGTAACCGATATGATCGGTTACGGAACTTATAACCTACCGCCTGGTACATGGTCTGATGATAGTTCACTTACATTTTGCCTTGCTGATGCTTTAACGGGTGGTTATAACCTACAGGATATTGCAAATAACTTTGTAAAATGGCGCTATAATAATTTTTGGACGGCCCGGGGAAATGTTTTTGATGTTGGTATAGGTACGCAACAAGCTATTGAACGGGTTGTTAAGGGAGTAAAACCCGATTTGGCCGGTAGTTTTGATTCATGGTCAAATGGCAATGGGGCACTTATGAGGATTTTGCCTCTGCTGGTTTATATTAAAGATTTGCCTATAAACGAACGTTTTGCAATAGCAAAAGATGTTTCGTCGGTTACCCATGGACATATCCGTTCTGCAATTGCCAGTTTTTATTACCTTGAGTTTGCTCGGAAATTGCTAACGGGAAATGATGCGCATAGTATCTATCATGAAATAAAACATGAGGTATCATCGTTTTTGGATTCAACAAAAATTAACCGGGATGAGATCAAACTGTTCAATAGTTTATTGGTGGATAATATTTACGAACTTTTAATAACCGACATTAAAAGCAGTGGGTATGTTCTGCATACACTTGAAGCAAGTATATGGTGCCTGCTTACTACATCAAACTATAAAGAAGCTGTACTTAAAGCTGTAAATTTGGGGCTGGATACAGATACTACTGGTGCGGTTACAGGGGGACTGGCAGGATTATGCTATGGGTTTGAAAGTATCCCCGAAGAATGGATACTTAAACTTGCACGTAAAAAAGATATTGATGATTTAGCTGATAGATTGGCTAAAAAATTTGAGAACAATTAATTAAGCAATGCCCGAAAAAGAAAAATTAAGAATAGATAAGTACCTCTGGGCTATCAGGCTTTTTAAAACCCGTACCCTGGCTTCTGATGCCTGTAAAGCCGGGCGGGTAAAGCTGGATAGTAAGAATATCAAAGCATCGTACGAAGTAAAAATCGGCGATACTTACCAGGTATCAAAAGGACCTGATCGTAAAGTAATTAGGGTTACCGGCCTGCTCGAAAATAGGGTGGATGCTAAAAAGGCTATTGATTATTACATGGATATAACCCCGGTTGAGCAAACCCAGGCCTTTAAATCCATGTTTCACGCCCCAATACTTAAACGCGACCGCGGTGCAGGTCGGCCTACTAAACTCGACAGAAGGGAAATTGATGACCTGAAAGATAACTTTTTTGAGAGCGGAGAAGAAGACGAATAATTTGAAAATTCGGTTATTTGAAAATTTGAAAAAGAGAAGACTGGCATCTGAAATTTTCAAATTGCCTCAATATTTCATCTTATTTTCCTCATCCTGCCAAAGTTTAAAAACAGCAAGGGCTTCATTACGCAATAATTGTACAAACGGAAGTTTGCGGTTGGCCATGGGGCTTCCCAGCTCATGATATATTGCATGGTCATCAAAACCTATTTCAGCTGCATCAGCTTTGGTGTTGGCGTAGTAAACCTTATCAATACGGGCCCAGTAAATAGCGCCCAGGCACATAGGGCAGGGTTCGCAACTGGTATAAATTTCGCAGCCCGACAGATCGTAAGTGCCAAGCTCCTGGCAAGCCATGCGGATCACTGAAACTTCTGCATGAGCGGTTGGATCATTAGTAGGCACAACACGGTTAGCGCTGCGGGCCAGGATCATGCCATCCTTGGTGATGACAGCACCAAAAGGGCCACCCATGCCTTGCTTAACATTATATTCTGACAGCTCAATAGCTATCCGCATAAATTTTTCGTGCGCCATGTTTTTCATATTCCTCTAAATTAAAAAACCTCAACCGAAGTTGAGGTTTTTATAAAAATATTTATAATTTGAAAATGTGATATTTTGAAGATTTGAAAATGATTTTTCCTAAGAATTTTCAAATTAGCATATCTTCAAATTTTAAAATCGAAATTATTTTTTCTCTTTCGCGTAGGCGTCGTTAAGTCTTTTAATTACATCGCTGGTAACATCTAATGACGGGTCGCCATATAATACAACCGGGCTTGCTTTTGAATATAGCAATACCAATCTGTAGCCTTTTTCTTTAGCATAAGTTTTGGTAAACTCAGCAATTTTATCGTATTGTTTACTGCTTTCAGTTGCCTGCACATTTTGAAACTCGGCGGTAGCGTTTTGCTGGTAGCCTTGTAATTCCTGTTGCTTGCGTTGTAAACGTTGCTCGGTTGCCTGGCGCTGATCTGCCGGCAAAGTAGCCGCACTTTTTTGATACTCTGCAACCTCACGCTGAAAAGCCTGGCCTTTGTTCTGTAAATCGCTTTGAGAAGCTTTTCCTTTTTCTTCCAGGCGCTTATTCATATCTTTTGTGTACTCGTATTTACTTAATAAAGTATCAGAATTGATATAAACGATGGGTTCTTTACTGTCACTTACAGCAGAGGTAGCAGCGGCCGGTTTATCGGCAGTTTTATTTTGGTTACAGGCGGCTATGCTACCTGCAATTAATATCCCGAAGGTGAATTTTGTTAAAGTTGAAACAGTAGTTTTCATTATCTGACGTAAAAATTAAAAAAGTTTGACAAAGATAAACTTTCATTGCAAGTATCCTAATGGATGTGCAGATTAACTTCGTTGAGGGCTTCGCCGTTTTAGATTTCAGATGTGCAGATGAAGGGGGGAGATGTGCAGATATGAAGATTTCAGATGTGCAGATGAAGACACTGCGGAGCGGTACTGAAAGTGTTGCGTTGTTGCGTTCGCAACAGGTGAAACAGTAAAAAATTGCATCTATTTAGCAATCAGCAAATTACGAATTGTCATAAAACAGAAAACGCAACAAAACCGCAACAGTAGCCGCCATATCACCATTTTAACAATTACATAGCCTCACCTGCTACACATCTGAAATTTGCATATCTGCACATTAATACCTCATCTGCACATCTGAAATTTGAAATCTGCACATCTATCCAAACCTCGCTTTTTATCCACAATTATTCGTTAATCCCGGCTATTTTTCGTACTTTTGAAGGTTGTTGTACTAAATAAATATGAGCGAAGAAAATCAGGACAAATCCAATTATTCAGCAGATAATATACAGGTATTAGAAGGTTTAGAGGCGGTACGTAAGCGTCCGTCCATGTACATTGGTGATACAGGCGTTAAAGGTTTGCACCATTTAGTATATGAGGTAGTTGATAACTCTATTGACGAAGCCCTTGCCGGCCACTGCGACACAATAAAGGTTTTTATATTAAAAGATAACTCGATAAGGGTTGAAGATAATGGTCGTGGTATTCCAACTGCGATGCACACTAAGGAGCAAAAATCGGCTTTAGAGGTAGTAATGACCGTGTTACACGCCGGTGGTAAATTTGATAAGGATACTTATAAGGTATCGGGCGGTTTACACGGTGTGGGTGTTAGTTGCGTTAACGCGTTGTCTATCCATCTTACTGCGCTGGTTTACCGGGAAGGTAAAATCTGGACGCAGGAGTACTCAGAGGGAAAACCTTTATTTGATGTTAAAACCATTGGCGAAACGGATAAAAGAGGTACTACCATCATCTTTAAACCGGATGCTACTATATTTAGCCTTACCACCGAGTATAAATACGATACCCTTGCCGGTCGTTTACGCGAGCTTTCATTTTTAAATAAAGGTATCCGCCTAACGTTAACCGATGAGCGGATCCCTAATGAAGATGGCTCTTTGCCAACAGAAGAATTTTATTCTGAAGGTGGTTTGCGTGAGTTTGTAAAGTTTTTGGATGGCACACGTACAGCTATTATCCCCGATCCTATTTACCTTGATGGTATTAAAAACGGTATCCCGGTTGAGCTTGCTTTTCAATATAATGATACTTACTCTGAGAATGTTTTCTCATACGTAAATAACATCAATACCATTGAAGGTGGTACCCACGTAGCCGGTTTCCGCAGGGGGTTAACCCGTACTTTAAAAGCATATGCTGATAAATCGGGCTTGCTGAAAAACATGAAAATGGAAATTACCGGTGATGACTTCCGCGAGGGGTTAACGGCCGTAATTTCGGTGAAAGTTCAGGAGCCGCAGTTTGAAGGACAAACCAAAACCAAGTTAGGTAATAACGAGGTTATGGGTGCTGTGGATATGGCTGTAGGAGAGATCCTTGGTAATTTCCTGGAAGAAAACCCTAAAGAAGCCAGGCTGATTGTTAATAAGGTAATATTGGCCGCTACTGCCCGTGCTGCAGCCCGTAAGGCCCGCGAACTGGTGCAGCGCAAGAGTGTGATGACGGGATCTGGCTTACCGGGTAAATTATCTGATTGTGCCAATAATGATCCATCGCTGTGCGAACTATACCTGGTTGAGGGTGACTCGGCAGGTGGTACTGCCAAACAGGGCCGCGACCGCGAATACCAGGCTATTTTACCTTTACGTGGTAAGATACTTAACGTGGAGAAAGCCATGGAGCACAAAATTTATGAGAACGAAGAGATCAAGAACATGTTTACCGGCCTTGGCGTTAGCCGCGGTACACCTGATGATGATAAAGCGCTTAACATTACCAAACTGCGTTACCATAAGATCATCATCATGACGGATGCGGACGTGGATGGCTCGCACATTACAACCTTGATCCTTACCTTCTTTTTCCGTTATATGAAAGAATTGGTAGAGGCCGGTTATGTATACATTGCTTCGCCGCCGCTTTACCAGGTTAAAAAAGGTAAAGAGTTTGAATACTGCTGGAATGATGTACAACGCGATGCCGCTGTACAACGCCTTAAAGGTGCTGGTAAAGAGGATAGCGTACACATACAACGTTACAAAGGTTTGGGCGAGATGAACGATATCCAGCTTTGGGATACTACCATGAACCCCGCCACCCGTACACTTAAACGTGCTACTATCGAAAACGCTGCCGAGTGCGACCATACCTTCAGCATGCTGATGGGTGATGAGGTTGCCCCACGCCGCGAGTTTATTGAGCGTAACGCTAAGTATGCCAAGATAGATACATAGGAGCCCCCCCGGCCCCCTGAAAGGGGAGTCAGCGGACAAATATGCAAGTAAACAAAAAGCCTTCCAGATATGGGAAGGCTTTTTTGCTTTAATTCAAAATATCTGCAAATCAAAAGGCTCCCCCTTTAGGGAGTTTGGCGGCAAGATTTTAAATTTATATACATAATTTTGTTATGCATATAAATAATTTATACATTTGGGTATGAGCACAAACCCATTGTTAAAAGGCACCTTGCAAACCATTATTTTAAAACTGCTGGAAGACAATGCCGAAATGTATGGTTACGAAATTACCCAAAAGGTAAAGGAAGTTACCGCCGGCGAGATCCTGCTGACCGAGGGGGCGCTTTACCCGGCTTTGCATAAGCTGGAGGCTGATGGTTTCCTGGAAACTTTTACCCAGGTAGTTGATAACCGGGTGCGCAAATACTATCGCCTTACCGAAGAGGGAGGTAAAGAGGTTACCAGCAAACTTGATGAGGCTCGTTCGTTCATTGACCAACTGCAGACGTTGTTAAACCTTAAACCTGCTTTGAAATGATATCAGGACAAGAGCTAAAATGGATTGATACGCGTATGGAAATATGCGACATTAAATACCAGGAGATTTATGATGAGATCTTGGATCATGTTATCACGGCCATTGAAGAAAAACGTAAAGCGGGTGACCAGCAGGATATTAAATGGCTGTTTCAGGACGTAATCGACGAGCATTTTAAGGGCTTTTTTGGGATAGAAAAACTGGCTAAAGAACAGGAAGACGTATACAGGCAAGGTATGCAAAAACTTTGGCTGCAAAGCGCTAAACAATATCTTACATGGCCAATGTTGGCTTTTATAGTATTGGTATTGTTGATCAGCTTAAAGCTACCTGATATACGGGTGGTAAAAATTTTCTTACTATTAGGATGCTTACTATTGGCTTTTTCGCCGGTAATATATGCCTACTTGTCGTTGCCCGGTAAGTTGAATACTGTTAAAGGAAAAAAGTCGCTTTTGAGGTCACAGCTCATAACTAAAACGCAAATACCCGCGTTTTTGCTCAACGGAATGATCTATTTGCCACAGCTCTTTTTTATATTTAATAATGGGGCCGAAAATTGGAGCGTTTTTAAACATATCCCGTTACCAGTTTACATTACTATAATGATGTTTTTTGTGGTATTGAATTTAACAGCCATACGCTTTTGCAGGAAGGTGGTAGCGACCAAAGCCATAACATAACCCAAACAATAGTACAATCAAACCTTAAACCGTCTTTAAAATGATATCGGCAGAAGAATTAAAATGGATTGAAGAGCGTATGAAAACATACGAGATTAAATATGGAGAGATTTACAATGAAATTCTTGACCATATTATATCTGCTATTGAAAAAAAGCGTGTGGATGGCCACAACGGTAATATTGAAATCCTGTTTCAGCAAGTGGTTGACGGTCAGTTTGGCGGGTATGAGGGCATAGCAAACCTGGCGATGAACAAGGAAGACGTCTACAACCAAAACATCCAAAACCTATGGTGGCAAAGTTTAAGATACTATCTTACCTGGCCTATACTGGGGTTTACAATTGTAGTGCTATTACTAAGTCTTAGGCTACCGAATACGGAGCCGGTAAAGTTGTCAATGCTGATGGGGTGTATGTTGCTGGCCGGTTCGTCCGTTATCTATGCACATTTTTCGTTGAAGGAAAGGGTATTGAAATCTGTAGATAGCGGCCAACGCTTTTTAAGGCTCCACTTGATTAAAAAGGCAGCAACATCATTTGGCTTGCTTAATTGGCTGCTCTTTTTTTTGCCGGCCTATGCTGTCGACTATTTACATCCAATAATTCTGATGATGGTAATGATGCTGTACATATTGTTAAACCTTGCCGCTATACGCTTTTGCCAGCAATTTAAAACGTTAAAACCTATATCCCATTAATATGAAGCCAAACACCTGCCAGGACGAATTATTAAGCAGTTTCAATTTTATGAGTAACCATTGGTGTGGAGCTGTTTTTAGTTTATGCCCTCGCCTTTTTTAAATTAAGCAGGGCAGAATTTAAAGTGAAGGTGACCAAATAACAGTTACTATACTATTTTAAAGTCCTGCCTTTTTTAACGCGGGGCTTTTTTAGTTTAATAACCTGTTTACCATAATCAATCACTGCTTTATATTTCATCAGGATATCGCCGCCTAAAACGCCCAATACCTGTGGATGCCCCATTTGGCTATAGGCTATGTTAATGGTAGACAGATCTAAAACAGCCACCTCAAAATCATCTAACAATACCTTACCTATATACATGCCTCTGATGAGGGCGGTAAATGACTGCATGGTGTTGGTACCTAAGCCCGTTGACAACCGATCGCTTTCCAGTATCGATGTGGTTTCACTTGCTTCGGCCAGTATGGATTGGTCAAACGCGGTTTTGGATGCCCCGGTATCCACTACCATAATAAAAGCTTTGCCAAACAGGGTCACTTCTATCAGGGGATGAAAGCCATCGTCGTGCAGGTCGATGATCTGGAGGGGAATGGATGTCATAATTGTAGATGTGCAAATTATAGAGATGTGCAAATATGCAGATTACAATCAGCGATTCACAAATGTGTTAATTCATTAATTAAAAAGGATAACCAATGGCTAAGTTAAACACGGCATAGCGGGTATTAAAATTCCAGCGTTGACCATTTGTAGCGTATGGCGAGCGGAGTGGGTAACCAAGGTCTGTACGCAGTACCAGTACAGATAGGTCGAAACGTAACCCAAAACCGGCATCAACTGCAATATCATTCAAAAAATCTTTGCTGAAAGCGGCACCCTTTCGTCCGCCACTGTGCAACAGCCATATGTTACCTGCGTCAACAAACAATGCGCCACGCACTATGCTAAATAATTTTGGCCGATACTCCACATTGGCTTCAATTTTTATATCACCCGATTCATCAGGTAAAAAGTCGCCCCTGTTAACATTCACACTTGTGGCCGGGTTATATGATCCCGGACCTATTGAACGCGCCTGGAAACCGCGCAAGCTGTTCGGTCCGCCTATAAAAAACTGCTGGCTGTACGGTAACTGGGTGGAGTTGCCATAAGGTAAGCTAACGCCAACTATCAAGCGGCTTGCAAAGGTGCTGTTGGGCCCGGTTTTATGGAAAAACCTTATCTCGTTCTCCAGCTTAACGTATTGGTTAAATACTGCGCCAAACAACTTTTTTACTTTGCCTGCGGTAGTATCGGCACCGGTAACTAAGCCATATATATTGTTTGATAAGCCAACCTTACCATTGTAGTATAGTGTATTGGTTCGGTAATCTTCGGTAGTATTGGTAAAGGTGTAACCATAGCTTGGGCCCAGCGTAAACTGCTTGTCAATAACATGCTGTAATGCAGGGTTTGGGGTATTTTTGATACTATCCTTATAAAGCTGCGATACACTTTCGGGGTTTACAAATGATAAATTGAAGATGTTTAACTCATGACTGCGGTGAACATTCTCTTTCCACTGGTAACCAAACGATGCGTTAAACGAATTTAAGGTATATAGCTTTTGCCGGTTAACCAATGTATATCCCAATGTTAAGTTGGTACGCGGAATATAAGCGTTATCGGCTTTTGGATATATGGGGCTGATGAATCTTGGCCACGATATCGTGGTGGTGATACCGGCCTGGTATACATTAAAGCCGTTATTGTTACCGCCCAATTGCACATCTGTACTACCAAACAAGGTTATGGCTAAAGCTTCGGCACCTTTAAAGGCATTGCGATGTTTCCAGTTAAGGTTTACCTGCGTACCGGTGTAGTTGGCTGATGTAGTACGGCCCAGGATTTCCAGCTGTAATGATTTTTTTGGGTGTGGTGTTAAAAAGTAGTATACATCCAGCTTTGGCGAGTCGGGTGTTACATCCTCAAACCTGTTTTTTACAAATTTGTATGGCCCCAGGTTAATAAAGCGGTTTAAAGAGTTGTTATGGGTAGTACGGTTATATACGTCATTAGGGCGCAATAAAACCGTATTGGCAAAAGCATAACTGCTGATGGTTTTTCTTCGTTCAACAACGTTATACCAACGGTATGGCTTTGCTTTATCCATCATGAGCGAGGTATCCCTTAAGGAGTAACTTGGGTACACATAAATATTCCTGATGGTATAAATTTCCTGCGCCCTTTCTGCTATAGTATTTTTAACGGCCACAAAAATATCAACCTGGTGGCCGGCGATAGTACTGTCAACCTTCATGATCAGGTCCTCGGGTGCAAAAAAGTAAAAACCTTCTTCTTTTAACCGTGCATCTATCCGGATACGTTCGTTTTTAATTACATCGAGGTTGTAGTTTTCACCAGGTTTTAATAAGGTTTTAGCAGCTGTTCCGGCTATTGCGGTATCGATGCTTTCATAACCTTGCGGAAAGGTCACCTTCCTGATTTTGTATGCCGGGCCTGCCTGGGCGGTATAAACAGCTTTGGCCGTTTTACGCTTACTCACCGTATCGCCGGTAACCTGTGCCTGGAAATAGCTTACATTTTGTAACCGGTTTTGTAGTATGCTGCTGTTTTTTTCGAGGTCTACAGCGCTTACTAAAACAGGTGGTTCCCCAAATTTGGTGTTAAGCCAGTGAGCCAGTCCCTTGGTTTTTTTTGTCCTGGTTATATTATAGATATACAGTTTTACCCTCAAATCCAATATAGATCCGTTGGGAAGCGGCCTGAGTAAAGCTTCCAGATTATTGCTTAATGCTTCTTTATCGCTTTTTTTAATGTCTTTATCCGCAATTTTTACCTCTCCACCTGTATACAATTTCTGACCAGGTAGCAAATATTTGGTATTACTGCATGCATTCAGCAAAACAGTTAATATCAGTATATATCTTAAATTTCTGATCATGGGCTTAGCTTGTAGGTGTATTTTGTGCTTTTTGCGCAGCCGCTTTATCGGCGGCCTCTTTAGCTTTATCTTTTTCTTTTTGCTCCTGCCTGTATTTGCGGCGCATTTCCTTTTCTTCTTCGGTACGCTTGCGGAAAATCTCCCTGAAACGGTTATAATCAACCGTTAGGGTAAATCCTAAACCGGTTTCAACTATTTGGCCCTGTATCACAATAAACTCATCACGACGGTAAGCCCGCAGTGTATACCGGCCATCTTTGCTCAGTTTATAACCTACAGATACATCACCTGCTATATTAGTAGCTTTTTGCCCCTGCTGGTTACCCTCCAGGTTAAAATTATTACCAACGCTTACGGTAAGCCTGTCGTTAAGGAAGCGTTTAGAAAGACCTATGTTCAGATCTGTTCTGTTGGTTGCCGTGCCCGACGAGTAATCCTCGCCGGATGTTAATCCGAAATTCAAATCAACCCCCTCTATCAGGTTACCTGCCAGTTTGTTCAGTTGGTCTGTTAGCAAACCACTCACACTATTACGAATGGCGCCTTCAACACCTCCGCTACCAACTTTACTTTGCAGTGGGTTATCGCCAATAAAATGCCCTAATACCAATACCCCAAGCACTTGTTTATTCAGCTCATTAGGGTCCTGCCTTACCTGGCCCAGGCGGGTGTTCACGGTATTAACTACAGAGGTAGGTACAGTATAGTTGCCATCAGGAAGTACAATATCAAAGCTGATTTCAGGGGTAAGCAGTTGATTCTTCAGGCTAAGGTTAACGTTGAAGGGGAGTTTTTGCTTATACATGGTAGAGTTGTCTGTACCTGTAAGCTGGTTTTCAACCAGGTCGATAGGGGGCACATTGGCCACATAAGTAGCGGTCAGATCGATATTGGCGCTGGTTGGGTCGCCCGTCCAAACAATAGTACTTCCTTTTTTAAAGTTGAATTTACGTTTTTGAGCGGCGTATGACAGGTTATACGAGCCGGAGTTAACCACATAAGTACCTGTAAGGTTTATTTTCCCGCTTGGGTCTATACCGCCGTTTAGGTTAGCTTCGCCTTTCAGGTGAACAATATCACCATTACGTTCGTCAACCACAATGGTAAAGGCGGCATCTTTATCAATTTTTATATTGGCAGATACATCAAGCCCGGTAATATCCGATTTCCTGAGGGAGTCCAGTTGTTTTGCCAGCAATATAGAATCCATTTTGGGCGCGTTTTGATCTATAAATTCAACTACTCCTTTCCTGTCTTCTATCCCCGGATCGGTAGTTGGCAGTACAAACGTCATGTCGGTTTTAGGGTTTACTGTCAGGTTAGCATCCACAACGGGTTTCGCCATATTTCCGCGGATCCTGATGCGGCTATCTACATAAAGCTTACCGTAAAACAGCTTATTATCGGCCTGGGTAGAGTTAACAGCCCTGAAATTGGTAGAGTTGATATCAAGCCCGAAAGCGAAATCGGAATATGTTTTGGTGTAAACGCTACCGCTCACAACCGCCTTATTCCCCGTTGAATCAACCAAAGTAAAATCATTAAAGCGGATGCCCTCATCATTAAACGTGATACTCTCTTTCGGCATCCTGAAGTAGGAGTTGAGCATGGCTACATTAAAACCAACCGTATTAAAGTTTATATCGCCCCTTACGGATGGTGCATCGGTAGTTCCCGTTATTTTTAACTGCCCGGTAATATTACCCGATGCGTTACGCAAGCTGCCAAAGCTAAAACCTTCAATGCTTTTCATGCTCAGGTTAACTATATTCAGGTTCATATCAAACCTGCTTTCGGGTGTGGTATAATACATCCCATCCAGGTCAACCTGGTTGCCTTTACCGGTAATGCTCATATTGGCGGCATAGGCATTGTTGGTTTGGTTATTTACCTTTAGGGCGATGTTGCCTACCGTATCCCCTTTAAAATTAAAATCGTTTATGTTGATGGCAGCTGTAAATGCCGGGGAAGCCTGGAAGTTGCTTACTACAGCGTCGCCATTAATGGTACCGCCAATTTGCAGACTGTCCTGTTGGGCCATTTTAGTAAGTGCTTCTATTTTAAAGTTGCTGAATTTAATATTAAGCGGACTATTAAATTCCTGCGTACTGCTGTTAACGCTAAATACCTGGTTGTTGTTGGTAATAGCAAAGTTATGTGCCATGATTCCTTTTGAACCGTATTGGAAAAAGTTATCGGCACTAACGGTCCAAGGCAAATAATCAAGCAACAAGCCATCCTGGTTAAAGCTAAACTGGTACTCGTTTGGTAATATGCTGAATGTACCTGCTAAGCGGTAGCGTTCTTTTTTAGCAGCATCACGCATTTGCAGGCTTATACCAAGTTTGTTGTTTTGGGCGCTGCCCGATATGCTGGTATAAAGCAGATCAACAGACGAACCAACCTTTACCTCATCAACCGAGAGGTTGTAATTAAGCGCGTTGTTGCCTGTGTTGATATTTAGCGTTGCACGGTTTATGGTATTGGTGCCGTACACAACCTTTGGTATCGAGCCATTAACCACCAGCTCGCCGGTTGAACTGTTGAAGCTGCCTTTAAGCAATATCGGGTCGAGCTGTTTCAAGTCAGGGGCAAATTGGGTGAGCAACGGCGTTTTAATCAAACGCGCATCAAACACAAATTGCTGCGACGAGTATTTGGGTTTAACAGCAGGCGCTGTTTTAACTATTTTGCCACTTTTATTTTTTACAGCAACCTGTTGTCCACCGGCAATAGCAGTATTAAAGTATTTATTAATCACATCCTGTATGGCATCACCAATTTGGGTAAGCTTGTATTTACCGGCCATATGGGCAGTCATGACGGGGGTTTTTAATCGCAGCGTGCTGCTATCGGCATTGGCTGTCGAGATGAGGCTTACGGTATCCATCCGGATCCGCTGGCCTTTGTTTACCACTAAAAGATCAGTTGCTTTAATATTGGCATTCAGGTAATCCGGGTCGGCAGTAGGCACATCAGCAATTATCTTACCGTGAAAACGCATGTCGTCCTTCACAAAATTTAGCTTTTGCAGGTTAATGCTATCCACCGTTAAAGTGGCATTCACAGATGGATATTTTTTATTCAGGTTGGCTTTGGCATCCAGGCCGAAATTTATGTTCGGGTCTTTCATGCGGGCAATAGCGGTATAAGCGCCATTGCTTGAGCTGCCTTTTAAAGCCAGGTTTTGATAAGTATAACCTTTAACATAGGCCTTTGCCAAATTACCGTTAAATTTAATGCTGGCAGTTTTAGGATCGATGCCGTAACCCTCCAGGTTGGCGGTTAACGTTATTTTACCAACGGTTTGAGGCTGTTTGGTAAGTGCGCCAACATTAAGCTCATTAACTTTAATGTTAGCCTTATAGCTTGCTTTGCTTTTGTTTTGGCCATCTTTCATACTTGCAGCCAAATCTGCAGCGCCAAGACTCGATCGCAGGGCCAGTTTGGTGTTAAAAGTATACATACTACCTTTAAAATTACCCTTCAGGTTCATATTCTCGGGAATAGTCACGTTTGGGGGAATGCTGCCTGCCGGCGCAAGTTTGGTAATATCTGTACGGCTGGTATTAAAGTCGGTTATGGTAACGTCAAAATAGGCTTTATTCACATCGGGCAGACCTTTCAGTTTTGCTGCTGCTTTAATATGGGTATTGGTTAAGCCGGTAATCTCCAGGTTAGGGATGTTGAGGTTATTTACCTGCCCGTTTACCTTGCCGTTTATTTTAAATACCGTATTTGGCGACGATTTAAACGGCTCCATAGTTGCCATGGTGGGCATCAACAGTAACACATCCCTTAACCCTAAACGGCTGCCATCCAAATTGGCATTAATACCCAGCAAGCCGATGTTTTTGGTGATGGCCGTTATAGACGGATATCTTACCTGTACCGATTTTTGCAGCGTGGTTTGCGGTGTCTCCAATAGCAAATCGTTCATATAAGCATTGGTCGGTCCGTAAAAGAACGCGGTGCGGAACTTGTTGATCTTGAAGCCGCTTTTTTCGCTGAAGGAGAATGAGTTGATTTTGCCAGAAATAGTATCGGGATTGTAGGAAATATTTTCAGCATCAGCGTTCAGGCTGCGAAGGTCCATGTGGCCAAAATCAATGCCCTTTGCTATGGCTTTCTGAGCGTTATTGTCAAACTTAATGTTGTCGTTGTTGAAGCGTATCTTCCCTAACGCTATAGCCCAGCGTGATGATTGCGGAGCGGCTAATAGGGTATCAAGCTTTTTGGCGGTTTTAACTATTGCTTTGGTTACAGTTTGCGGTTTGGCCAGGCTTAAGGCTACTTTGGTGTCATTCAGCTCAACGTTTTTGATCCCCACTTTTTGGTGTTTCAGGTCTATCTTGTCCATCTCGACCAAAAACTTGCTGAGATCGACATTGGCGGTCATTTCGGTGCTGCGGTAGTCAACTTTTATTTTTGATACATCTATCACACCCAGGTTAAGGTCTAAGTTCAGGGGTTGCACCGCGGTATCAACTTTAGCAGCCTGGGCAATTGATGAACCTACGGGTGTTTGAATGATGCGCGCGTTAACGCCTGATAGGGTGATCCTGGGTATGGTAAATTTCATTTTATCCATATCAAAATCCTTTATCCGGGTATCAAAATGACCCAACAGAAATTTTACATCGTTGCCGGTTGTCAGGTCCTTGTATTTGATATTGATCCTGTCGAGGTTAATCTTATCGACAGAGAATTTCATTGTCGAGGCAGTATCAGTTGGCTTAACCTCTTTTTTCTGTTCGCTGGCAAAAGCTTTAATAATATAGTCGAAGTTGAAAACACTGTCGGCCCCACGGCTTACGTTTGCTGTAATGCCCTGCAGGTTAATTTCGTTTATCTCTACTTTGTTGTGCAGTAATTTAAACAGGCTGATATCCACCTTTAATTTATCACCGGCAATAAGGGTATCTTTTTTTTGATCTTCAAAGTAAACATCTTCCAAAACCAACAACTTAGGTAAGCCAAGACTGATATGCCCTATTTTTACCCGGGTATGGATCTTTCCCTGTAAAAAAGTTACCGCTTTATCTTTAGCGAAGTTTTGAACAGCGGGAACCTGTATTAAAATTACTACAAGAATAACCAGCAAAACTACACTGGTAAGAATCCAGAGTATTGTTTTGAGGGTTATTCTTATAAATTTTTTCAATTGCATTAATTTTTCAAGGGTGAAGATCAACTTGGTTAATATAATCAAATAGTATGCTAAAACCTCCTTTAAACGGCGAAGCTTTTATTAGATCCTTAAAAAATAATCTCTCCCCGCAGCGGAGAATTTTAACAAGCTTATTTTAGCCCCACCCGGAGGGCTGGATTGTTTTTAACTTTTCAACACCCAACATCACCAACTTGTTTTTTGGTAACTTTGTATTTCTACAGGATTTTTGCTGAAACGGATTTACTATGCCAGATTTTTCTCACTTACACGTACATACCCAGTTCTCGTTACTTGATGGCGCTGCCGATATATCAAAGCTATATAAAAAGGCCGCAGCCGACGGGATGAAGGCACTGGCTATCACCGATCATGGTAATATGTTCGGCGTATTTAAGTTTGTGGCCGAGGCGGGCAAACACAATGTGAAACCCATAGTAGGCTGCGAATTTTATGTAGTTGAAGACCGGCATAAAAAGCAATTTACCAAAGAGAAAAAGGATGTTCGCCGCCACCAGCTGATGCTGGCCAAAAATCCTGAGGGTTATAAAAACTTGGTTAAGTTATGTTCCCTGGGTTACATGGAAGGCTTATACAGCAAATGGCCCCGTATTGATAAAGAACTGATATTAAAATACCACAAAGGGATAATTGCTACTACCTGCTGTATTGGAGCATCGGTGCCACAGGCTATATTAAGGGATACCCCCGAAGCGGCAGAAACCGAGTTTAAATGGTGGCTTGACCTGTTTGGAGAGGATTTTTATATTGAGCTGCAACGCCATGATATTCCGGATCAAAACATTGTTAATAAGGTGCTGCTTACCTATGCAAAAAAGTATAATGTAAAGGTGATCTGCTCCAACGATTCGCACTATGTAGATCAGCAGGATTCAAATGCTCATGATATTTTGCTTTGCGTAAATACAGGTGATATGCAAAGCACCCCCATAGCTACTGATGAGGAAGGCGGTCGTGGCTATCGTTTTGGTTTTCCAAACGATCAGTTTTACTTTAAAACACAACAGGAAATGAGCCACCTGTTTAACGATTTGCCCGAATCTTTAGATAATACAAACGAGATTGTTGATAAGGTGGAAGTGCTTAAATTAAAGCGGGATATCCTGCTCCCCAATTTCGTTATTCCCCCCGAATTTAATATCCACAGCACACCCGATGCAGATACCCTTAACCAGTGGGAATACTTAAAGCATCTGACTTTTACAGGCGCCAAAGAGCGTTATAAAGAAATTACGCCTGAGGTAGAGGAGCGGATTAACTTTGAGTTGTTCACCATCCGTACCATGGGCTTTGCAGGCTACTTTTTAATTGTGGCCGACTTTATTAAACATGGGCGCGATATAGGGGTGTTTATTGGACCAGGCCGTGGTTCGGCTGCCGGATCAGTTGTCGCCTATTGTACAGGGATCACCAACATCGACCCGATGAAGTACAACCTCCTGTTTGAGCGTTTTCTTAACCCCGATCGTAAGTCGATGCCCGATATTGATACGGATTTTGATGATGCAGGCCGCCAGAGGGTAATTGATTACGTGGTTGAAAAATATGGTAAAAACCAGGTAGCGCAAATCATTACTTATGGTTCCATGGCTGCCCGTACCAGCATCCAGGATGTGGGCCGTGTATTGGATATGCCCTTATCCGAAATGAACCTGATCAAAAAGCTGGTTCCCGATACTTTGGGTATCACCTTAAGGGAAGCTATTGAACAGGTGCCGGAGTTAAAAGAGATTGTTAATGGTAACGATTTGCGTGGGCAGGTTTTACGTGAAGCCTCAAAGCTGGAAGGCTCGGTACGTAACACAGGCGTACATGCGGCAGGTATTATCATAGCGCCTTATGATTTAACCGATATAGTACCGGTTGCAGTTGCCAAAGACTCCGACCTGCTGGTTACCCAGTATGATGGACGCGTAATTGAAGACGCCGGCGTAATCAAGATGGACTTTTTGGGTTTAAAAACCCTCACCATTTTGAAAGATGCATTGAGGATGATCAAGCAAAATCATGGGGTACATATTGATATCGATTACATTCCCCTTGATGATAAGGAAACCTATGAGCTTTACCAGCGCGGCGATACCAACGGTACTTTCCAGTTTGAAAGTGACGGGATGCAAATGTACCTGCGCGAGCTAAAGCCCGATAAGTTTGAGGATTTAATTGCCATGAACGCCCTGTACCGCCCAGGCCCGATAGAGTACATTCCCAACTTTATCAGCCGTAAGCATGGCCGCGAACCTATTGTGTTTGATTTGGCTGATATGGAGGAATACCTGGGCGAAACTTATGGTATTACCGTGTACCAGGAGCAGGTGATGCTTTTATCACAAAAACTGGCCGGCTTTAGTAAGGGTGATGCCGACGTTTTGCGTAAGGCCATGGGTAAAAAGCAAATTGAGGTACTCAATAAAATGGAGTCCCAGTTTATGGATGGGGCTATGGCTAAAGGTCATCCCAAAGATAAGCTTACCAAAATATGGACAGACTGGAAAGCATTTGCCCAGTACGCCTTTAATAAATCGCACTCCACCTGTTATGCCTTTGTGGCCTACCAAACAGCTTATTTAAAAGCGCATTACCCATCTGAGTACATGGCAGCGGTTTTAAATAACCAGAACAATATGGAAAAGATCACCTTTTTCATGGAAGAATGCCGCAGGATGGGTGTACAGGTTTTAGGTCCGGATATTAATGAATCGGATATGGCTTTTGCGGTAAACAAAAAAGGCCAGGTACGTTTCGGGTTAACCGGCGTTAAAGGGGTAGGCGATAAAGCGGTTGAAAGTATTATTGAGGAGCGCGAAGCTAATGGCCCGTATACGTCTGTATATGATTTTGCACGGCGGTCCAACACCCGCAGCGTGAACCGCAAATCATACGAAAACCTGGTTTATGGCGGTGCTTTTGATGAGTTTGGCTATAACCGCGCGCAATTTTTTGCCAAAACAGATGTTGGTGTATTAACAGGTATTGAACGCCTTACTAAGTATGCCAACGATTACCAGAATGTGCAAAGTAGTTCACAATCGTCATTATTTGGGGGCTCAGTAGCCTCATACGTTCCTGAACCGGCTATGCCCGAGGCTGAAGAATGGCCGCTGATAGAAAAGCTGAAATACGAAAAAACGGTGATCGGGATTTATTTAACGGGCCACCCGCTCGATAATTATAAGGTAGAGCTTGAACGTTTTTGCAACAGCACCATCAGCGATCTGAAATTGATGCAAAAGGCCCGCTCCGGGGAGGGTGGTGAAGATATCATGGGCGCTTTTAATGAGCTGCGCAAGCGGGGCGAGATCCGTATTGGCGGCCTGGTAGGGAATGTTCAGCATAAAATGACCAAAACCGGTAAGCCCTTTGGTACTTTTGTATTGGAGGATTATAACGAATCGTACGAGTTTGCCCTATTTGGCGACGACTATGTGAAATTTCGTAACCTGATGATGGATGGCTACTTTTTGCATATCAAAGGCAACATAGAAGAGAAATTTCGCCAGAAAGATAACTGGGACCTGCGCATCCAGGTGATGGATTTGTTGTCCGAAATGCGGGATAAGCTCACCAAATCATTAACCGTTTGTATCGATATCAGCATGCTTAATAGCAAACTGCTGGATGATATACAACATATTATTAACGAGAATAACCAGAAATACCCCGTTAAAAACTGCAAGCTGCGCTTCAAAATCAATAACCGCGAAGAGGCTATGCAGGTGGAATTATCATCCAAAAATTTTAAAGTAAACCCGAGTGATGATTTGATTGAGGGGATATTCAATATTACAAATGTTCAGCCGGTGTTGGGGTAGAAAGTTTAGTAATAGTCATGTATATTTAATTAATTACTGACATAAAGGTTACAAGCAATTCTAGCTGCTGCAATAAAGATTAACTTAAATAAAAAGTATAATTATGCCGCTTTATACTGAAGATGCGTTGGGAAAATTAGACAAGGCTCTTAAAGTAATCACAGCAGATTTACATACGTTTATGAAAATCATGTTGTACATCGACAAATTTACCAAATTATCTTACAGCCCGGAAAGGTTCGAGGAATTAAAAGCACTTTGCAGGGTTATAATTGATCATGTTCCATTTATGATTTCTACGATTGAAAGGACCTATATAACAAGAGCCAGAAGAAATACAAAAGCTTTATTTTTCGCAAAAAAACAACTTTCTTACAACGAAAACCTAGATAAGATCCGACCAGGGAGGTTCAATCTGGGAAAAGAATCTGTTTTTTATGGTTGTCTGCCAACCTATCGTGAAAATGGTGAAAAGGTCAATTATCGTAACCAGTGTCCAATGTTTGAGGTTTGCAAAGAGATCATAACGCATGAGGGCCTGATGTTTCCAGTTTTTTTTACGCTTGGTTTTTGGAGGGTATCGAGACCCTTATCCGTGTTGAACCTCTGTCACGACGAGGAACATCTAATAGCTAACGCTATGATTAAAACACCCGTAAAAAGGTTTAGCGATAGCATTGCTGAAAGTTGTTCGCGGGAGGTATTTCGATTTGTTCAAAGCGTTTGGCAATATTTTTCCAAGTTGAGCCGCCAATGGGATGAAACTGATGCCCCTAATTATTATTACGTATTAACAGCCTTTTATGCAGCATTTCAGGAAAGCCACATTGAAAATACCGGCGAAGCATGCGACGGACTGATTTATCCAAGTGCTATGACACAGGCAAAAGGATTAAATATTGTTATAAAACCTGCGGCCGTAGACACAAAACTAGAACTCACCGATGTACAAATGTATACTTTGAAAAGCAGGTCGCTTCCTTATGATTATCAACCACTCGTCAAGGAGGTCAAAGTTTTAAATGAAGTTTTACCTTTCCAGAGACCTTTACTGTTGGATATAATTTATTTACATGTAACTGGCCTGAATGATGAATCTCGTGATTAGGTTGAACATAAAGCTTTTATATTTGATATCGTTACCTAATAGCTAAATTTGAGTGACAAGGAGTGGAATTATGGAAACCGAAATAATAAGGGAAAGACTACAGGAATATATCCGTTTTGCTGATGATAAAAAAATAGCAGCAATCTACACGCTAGTCGAATATGAGATTGTAGAACATCTGGATCTTTGGGAAGATAAAGACTTTTTAAATGAAATGGAAAGTCGGGTGGATGACTATGAAAGCGGTAAAGAAGAAGCTATATCCTGGGAAGAAGTTCAACAACACCTTAGGAATAGGAATAATAAATAGCCTCCGGTGTATCATCATCTCTTCTTTTTATTGATACACTGTTATAGATAAGGATCTATAATAGCCTCAGTTTTATGAGCACTGGCGTACCTTAAATAACTTATAATCGCAATTATAGGTGTTGTTATAAAAAACTGAAAAAATCCCAAACCTAAAAAACCTGTGCACCCAACAGCACATTTTATATTTGGAGGCAACCCCCACATTGAAATCATAAACGCACTAAACGATAGTATAATAACCAGCGCAAAGGATATTAATGTAATTGCATACAGCGGCAACTTGATTTTATCTTTAATCCTCATTCCCGATAATTTTACCTGAAAAATGAGTGGCAAAAAAGGGATAATCAGCGGTATAAAAAAAACTAACATATGAGTAAAGGCTTATTACTTATTAATACCAAAAATTCATTAAAAGTAACCCTTGTTAAAAACTCACAGTCACGCCAACGTTAAGTGGATAACTTATATTAATATAATTGTCACATTGTCAGGCTGTGTTTGTGGCAAGCTAATTGAATAGTATATATTTGTATTACAAAATTTAAAAATAAAAATCATGGCTTTAGAAATAACTGATGCAAACTTTGACGAACTTGTCCTGAAATCAGACAAACCCGTACTTATTGACTTTTGGGCAGAATGGTGTGGTCCGTGTAGAATGGTTGGTCCGGTAGTTGAAGATATTGCAAAAGAATACGAAGGCAAAGCTGTTGTTGGTAAAGTAAATGTCGACAACAATCCAGGTATATCAATGAAATTCGGTATCCGTAATATCCCTGCTTTATTATTCTTTAAAAATGGCGAAATTGTGGATAAACAAATTGGTGCAGTTCCAAAATCAGTATTAACTGATAAATTAGCTAAGCAATTAGCTTAATCCGTACAGGCATAAATTAAGTTTATCAACAACTTAATCCACCATATTTTACTTTAAAAAGCGTTGCATATTTTGGCAACGCTTTTTTTATGCCCTATATTAGCCTTATGCCCAAATTAAACAACAATCAGCAAATACGGCAGTTAGCCAATCTTGAGCTGCTGGCCCGGCAGGTAGTTGAAGGCTTTATAACCGGCCTGCACCAAAGCCCGTTCCATGGGTTTTCGGTAGAGTTTGCCGAACACCGTTTGTACAATAACGGCGAATCAATAAAAAATATCGACTGGAAACTGCTTGCCCGTACCGATAAACTGTTTGTAAAGCAATTTGAGGAGGAAACCAATCTGCGTTGCTATCTGCTGTTGGATACCTCATCATCTATGAACTTTCCCGAAAAAGGGATTAGCAAGCTGCAATTTTCTATATACGCCACGGCATCCTTAATGCATTTGTTTAAAAAGCAACGGGATGCTTTTGGGCTCTGCCTGTTTTCGGACAAAGTAGATTGGCTGAGCGCTGCAAAATCAACCACAACCCACCTTTTTCATTTATATGCCGAATTGGAGAAAGCATATAATAACCCGCAGGTAAATACGGTTACCAATATTACCCAGGTATTGCACCATGTGGCCAATGAGATCCACCAGCGATCAATGGTAATAATTTTTAGCGATATGCTGGAAAATAGCATGAGTCCTGATAAGCAGCAGGCTTTGTTTGCAGCGGTTCAGCATTTAAAGTTCAGTAAACATGAAGTGATTATTTTTAATATAAACGATAAGCATAAGGAGATTGACTTTAACTTTGATAACCGCCCGCATCACTTTGTTGACATAGAAAGCGGAGCCGAAATAAAGGTACATCCCGGCAAAATAAGGGATGCCTACAAAGCATCATTAACAGAATACAGGCATCAGCTGGAATTGAAATGCGCCCAATATCATATCGACCTGGTTGATGTTGATATTAATGAAGGATACCAAACCATGTTAAAAACATACCTGGTTAAAAGAAATAAAATGATATAAAGGAAGGTCTATGAAAGCGGGATGGGGGTATTAAATATCAATTTAACAGCAGTCCCTTTGCCCTTTACCGAATTTATTTGCACTTTAATGTCATGAAATGCGGTAATACTTTTAACAATAGCTAAACCTAAACCATAACTCTCTTTTTCATCGGTCTCAAGCTTTTCAAAGCGGTTAAATGCGCTTTCTATTTGTTTTTGCTCCATGCCCGCGCCGGTATCGGCAATAATGATGGTATACATTTCCTCTTTCAGTTCATCACTTATAGTGATCCTGCCTTCGGTGTTGTTATATTTTATGGCATTATTAATTATATTATATAACAGTGTATGCATTAGTGGGCGATTGCCCTGTATGGTGTAAATGTATTTAAGGTTATTGATAAAGGTTAAGCGTTTTTCTTCAATCCGGTCTTCCAGCTCTTCCTGTATCTCCATTACTACGGCTGCTATCATTACCATATCGGCTTTATCGTACTGATTATTTTCAACCTTCGATATCAGTAATAAACTGTTAATGATAGATTTAAGCCGGTTGAGCGTTTTTAGCGAAGCATGCATTTTATTCTCGCTGCCCTCGCTCAATTCTTCCTGTAGTAAAATATTCTCAAGCCTCGAACTAATAATGGATATAGGTGTAAGTAACTCATGCGAAACATTGGCGATGAATTGCTTTTCGAGGATGAACAGGTTGGATATTTTTCTCATCAGCGAACTGATACTATCGTCGAGCAGTTCAAAATCCTGTGTGGTGGTTTTTATTTTTTCATAATCAAAGTTCATGGGATCGTTTACCTTAATAAGTTTACGATCGATGATCTGGTAAAAGGGGGCCAATAAAAATTTAGTAAAAATCAGGTCGCTTATCAATGTCAGTACCAGGGCTATAATCAAAACCAGAATAGTAAACTTTTTGATAATTGATTTTAATTCCTCCACCGATTCAATGGCCACACCAATGCGGAGCATATAGGTATGCCCTTCAAAATTTAGCCGGTGGGTTAAAACGCGGTAGGTTTGAGTGTACTTGTCAAAATCGCGCGTTTCGGTAGTAAACTTTACTTCTTTTGTGATCTCGGGGTTGTATTTTGCCAGTGTAATGGTGATAAACTCTTCCTTCAAAATATTATAGTCGGTATAAGCTTTCTGGTCTTTTAAAATACTGCCGATCTCTTTTGACGATAGACTTTTTAAGGTTTCCTTTTGATCATTTTCCAGGCGAAGTTCGATATGATTGTAGGAAATTTTTTCGATAGATAACAGGATAAGCAAGCCCGTGAACAGGATAATAGCCACTTTGGTTAGCGTATTATAAAGGGCGAGTTTTACCTGTAGTTTCATTTATGACCTGTTTGGTTAAATATTTATTCGGTAACCAATGCTCCTTACGGTTTCAAACCAATCGATAGGAATGTATTGGGATAGTTTTTTTCGCAGGTTTTTTACATGCACATCCACAAAGTTCGAGTCGGAGTTTATCTCGAGTACATCGCCCCAAACGTGTTCAGTTAAGTTAGTGCGTGATATTACGCGGTTTTTATTGAGTACAAGGTAGTTGAATATCTCGAACTCCTTTTTGGTAAGATTGATTCGCTCCTCATTATACATCACCGTACGATTCTGGATATTAACTTTTAATCCTTTAATGTTAATGTCGTTACTTTCCAGCCGGTGCTTGCGGCGGGTAATGGCATGCATACGGGCTAACAGCTCGCTTAAAGAAAACGGCTTAGCCAGGTAATCATCGGCGCCTTGCTCCAGGCCCGATACCCGATCGTCAACCGCGCCGCGGGCAGTGAGGATAATAACAGCATCCTCGCGTTTATCTAAACCTTTGAGCATCTTTAAAAGGTCGAAACCATCGCCATCAGGCAAGCCCAGATCAAGCAGGATAAAGTCATAATTATTTACAAAGATCTTTTCCTCTGCCGATCTTTTGGTGCGTGCGTGTTCAACTGTAAACCCTTCGTGGCTTAAAAACTCATCAACCTCAAGGGCCAAACCTTTTTCGTCTTCAACAATTAATACATTCATAAGCGCGCAATTTACAAAAGGTATAGATAAAAAGATAAAAGACTTATTGACAAAGAAAAAGGAGAAAAGATAGCCAACTAAGATTATATGCTTCCTTTAAGACTTTAATAAAAATATTTACGTTTGTCTATTTAAAATTACCAAAATCAATTTGAGCCAAACGCTGTTACCAAGTAAATACTATTCTTTTATATGAGACTTTCCATTGAACGCAAACCCATAAGAGTTAACCCCGACCCCAAACGAGTAATTGCAAGATTCTTTTTCAATGGTAACGATCGTGCTAAAGAAGTAATAGAACGCGTAATGGGCATCAGCGAGGAAATTGCCTTTGGTATTGTATCGCCGCTGTTGCAGGAATACTCCAAACGTCACCGTAATATAACCCGGGTTTTAAATCGTCATTGCAGCAAATTAAAACCGCTATTTATAGAGTTGAATATTGATTATGATACGCTTACAATTAGCCGTAAATTGCTTATCGGTTCTTATTTTACACACGAATATTCTATAGAATCTGCTGCATTCTTTAATCCATCTATTGTTGAGGATCCGGATCAGACTGAACTTGAAGACGGACAACGCCGGGTTATCATCAGTTTCAGGGCGGTAGGCGAGGGACATATTTCATCTATCACGTTTCGCCGTGGATTAATTGATAAGTTTAATAATATTACCATTTTACCTGCGGGTAATTATATCGATGAGGCCGAAATTGTACGCAACGCGGTTTATAATAAAAAACTCTTTTTTGATAAAGCAGCCATAACCCAGATAGATATTGATGTTTTAAATGAGCTGGAATCAAAGCTCGACCATCATTTTGAATACGCCAACCTGCGCCGCATCATTATCGAATCGCAAAGACTACAGGAAAGCGATATGAAAAAACTGGAATATGATAAAATACTTTGGCTGGCCGATTCATATTATGAGATTGTTTTTTCATTAGATACCGATATTTCCGATAGGGTAATATTCCCCATATCTGAGTACGAGCGTAAAGGTATTGAGGATGCCCGTTTTGTTCAGTTCACTAATGAAGATGACAGTTCTGTTTATTATGCTACTTATACTGCTTATGATGGTTCGCTCATTATGCCTAAGCTGTTGCAAACCACAGATTTTTATAATTTCAAAATAATGCCCTTATATGGTGCAGGTGCTCAAAATAAAAACCTGGCCCTGTTTCCGCGTAAAATAAATGGCAAATTTGCAATGATATCCCGTATTGATGGCTGTAACAACTACATCATGTACGCTGATAAGATAAATATATGGGAAAAGCCAATCCTGCTGCAGCAACCTAAATTTACCTGGGAATTTATCCAGATAGGTAATTGCGGTTCGCCTATAGAGACTAAGGATGGCTGGCTCGTAATAACCCATGGCGTAGGGCCTATGCGCCGCTATGTATTGGGCGCAAGTTTATTAAAGCTGGATGATCCGGCTATTGAAGTAGGCCGCCTGCATGAGCCGCTCCTGATCCCCAATAGTGATGAACGCGAGGGCTATGTGCCTAATGTATTATACTCCTGTGGTGCCATAATACACAACGACAAGCTGATTATCCCATATGGGGTATCAGATTCCTCAACTGCATTTGCCGAGGTGAGCCTGGCGGAGCTGTTAACTAAGCTAAAAGAGGATAAAAGCGAATAACCAGCTTTTGTTATTAGGTCAAATAGTACTAATTTAACCACATATAATAAATTAATTAGGTGGTTATAATAAAACGGGTAAGCGGCCAACTGGCCAACAGGTTGCATTTTTTTTCGTATTTTATTGCTAATAGTAAAGCGTATAACTATTCATTACTGATAACCTGTTTTCCCGAGTTTTATGAACTGTTTACTCCGGTAGCTGATAATACACTTAAAGTAATCATCACCCCGCAGGGCACATGGCAAAATATAATAAACAAAATTTTAAATAAGCTTCACGCTGTTGCGTTAAAACTCAGGGTTAAATTTCCTGGCCTTGTTTTTCATTCCATTCCCGAAAATGATCTGCAGCTATCACAATATGATATGAATGCTCCCGCATTTTTAAAATTGGTGCGACACCAGGTTGTAGTACCCGAAGGATGGGTTTACAGGGATTATACAAATTTTAAAAAATATCTGCCCGAAATCAGGAACCTGTTTTCGCCAAAGGAAGAATTCAAGGAAGCGGTAAAGCACAATATTGATTTGGCACGTAGCGTGGGTAATATATTAATAGGCGTACACATAAGGCGTGGCGATTATATCGATTTTAACGGTGGCAAATGGTTTTATAACAACCAAGTATATATTAACAAAATGCGCGAAGTAGAACAGCTTTTTGTGGGGAAACAATGCGTGTTTATTATATGTTCACAGGAAAAGCTTGACACGAACGAGTTTAGCGGTTTCAAAACAGTCATTGCCGAACGGCCGGCAATTGTCGATTTATATTTGCTTGCCGAATGCAACTATATATTTGGCCCCCCAAGCACATTTACAGGCTGGGCATCATTATACAACACCGTACCTGCTTACTACATGGAATCGGCGGACGAGAAAATCACCATTAATTCGTTTAAGGAGTTTTTTGATTAACCCTATCGCCAGACAGTACTGATTTTTTTAAGTGTAAACTTCTCAAAAATCTCAATAGCAAATTCTTTGCGGTCACCTTTTTCTGATTTCGAACGTAATTACTAAGGCTTAGGAGCTTTAACTGCGATGTATGTTGTGGCTTAATTAACAGCAAGTTATGAAAATGATTAATTCTGGAGGCCCCCATTTAAGGAGTTTCTTGATCGGGGGCAAAAAATGTAACTATAAATCGTTGTCATCAATTTATAATGTGTTTGTTAAACCCTGCTAAATTGCTCAATAGCTATGCCGCATGTTTCGTTCTGCTTTCGGCCTTCCATAACCATCCTAAATAATAAGCCGTTATTTCAACTTTGTATCCTGGTTTCTTGTCGTTCATTTTCAAAAATGGCATTGCAATTCAATATGACAGGTTAGTAAAAATTTTTAAAAAAAACACGAGTTTGGCATATCCATTGATGTAATAATAAAGGTGGCCCTATTTAATTTTACAGTGCGCGTTATAATTTATTATATGATTAAAAACTTATAAAACAATGGATCATTTTAGAGAAATAAAAAACAGCTTAACCTGGCACAATGAGGGCAAATTTGAAGTTGAGCTGATTAATGGTATTATTACCAAACTTAATTTTTGTGAGCCTGGAAAGGGCCCTGAAGACTTAGGCAAGTCTCTTACTTCAACCAACTACAAATATTTGCAGTCGGTTTATTCATGCCTTGGCGATCTGTTCAATTTTATTGAAGAAGAAAACAAAAAATTAGGTTACAGCTATGCCCGTAAAGCCGAAGTTTTGCAACACCAGCAGGAAGAAGTTCAGGAGGAAGTTACCGAGAACACTTATCCACTGCTTGGCGAAACCAAAATAAGGCCGTTAAATGATTTTATAAATCAGCCAGAGTCAGGTAATTCTTCCGATGAAAACGGATTGATAAGGGATGCCGGGTGATAGTTTACGGGTTAAAAGCTTAAAGCCCTTTTTAGTATTGTGATACTTTAAAAAGTACCGCATTAGCTTGTTTATGGCTTTTTTCGTCACTATGCACGCTTTCAGCTATCTTGTTTTCCAGCCAGTATCTTCTCATATAATTCTAAATAATCTGCCACCATCTTATCGCTTGAAAACCGGGAATCTGCCCAATTATAGCAATCAATCCTTTTGATTTCACCCAGTTGTGCCACTGCTTCAACCGCTTCATCAACCGTATTAACTAAAAAGCCTGTCTGTGCATGCCTTATCAGCTCCGGCATCGATCCTTTATTAAATGCAATTACCGGCGTACCGCAAAGCATAGCTTCGGCCACACTCATTCCGAATGGTTCATTAAAACTGATGGGGTGTAACAAGGCAGCGGCTTTACCTAAAAGTGCTCTACGTTTATCCGGCCCGGCATGGCCAACATATTCTATTTCACCAGATAAAAAAGGCTCTATCTTTTCGCGGTAGTAAATCGCATCCTGTATAATACCCGCTATGAGCAGCCTGCGGTTACTTTTTTGAGCTATTTGGATCGCTTGGGCTGTGCCTTTGTCCGGATGAATGCGGCCAAAGTAAAGCAGATAATCCTCCGGCTTTTCATAAAATTCAAAATCGCGGGTATCCAGGCCGTTATAAACCGTTGCCATGTAGTTAAGCTCCGGGTTGCGATCTGCATTGCTGATGGATACATAATTACCTATGTGGTTATACTTTTTATAAACCGGGATGATCTTTGATGATGAAAAACCATGTATGGTAGTGATAACGGGTGTTTTGATGAGCCCCGAATAAGTAAGTGGCAAAAAATCAAAATTGTTGTGAATAATATCAAACCCGCCGGCTTTTTCCATCAGGTTACTTATGTGCAGGCACTCCAGTACTTTGGCATCCTGGCTGCGGTCTTCCTCATAACCTGCTGCACAAACGGCATCCAGTTTACCTGCGGTTACAGAATCGGCCGTGGCAAAAAGTGTAACTTCAATACCCCGCTTTATTAACCCTTCGGCAATATTTGATGCAATTTGTTCCCATGGCCCGTAATGCCTGGGTGGTGTGCGCCAGGCTACAGGTGCTAAAACAGCTACCTTCATTTAGCAGATCTCCAGTTTTTGCCCATATTTGTTGTATTCGTATTCCAGCTCAAAGGCTTTCAACACAGTTAAATGCGATATCAGGTAAGCCAGCGTACTTTCGGCACCCTGGTTACGGTTAATGCCTTTTGGCAGCAAGCCATCGCAACAACCTTTGGTTTCATGGTCATACAAAGGGGCGCGCAGCGTGTTTTCGCCCAGGAACCATTTGTAGCACAGGAACATTTTTTCAACATATTGCGGTACCCTGAAGATCTGGTAAGCCTGGAAATGCATCAACACCATGGCCATAGTTTCAATGGCCTGCTGATCAAACGTAGGGAAGGTACCGCCACGATAATACCAGCCATCGTTACCAACCGGGCTTAAATAACCGTTAGATAGGGTTAGCTTATCTAAAAATGCCATGGTTGTAAGCGCTATTCTTTTGGCATTATCGTTACCTGTAATTTCGCAGGAATGCAAAAGTGCAAGCGGTAGTATGGCGTTATCATAGGTCATTTTTTCTTCGAACCATTGCCAGTCATCTGATTGCGTGTTTTCATATGCATCTATAAGTGGTTGAGTAAGGTCGGCCAACATTTTTACCATACTTTCGTCTGTAGGGAAAACCTTTAAATACAAACTTACACCAATAATAGTGTTGGCCACTCCCCGTAAATGTTTTAATGCTGCAAAATGCGGTATCGATTTATGGAAGATCTCTAATGCAAACTCCCTGTATGAATTACTGGCTGCGCAACTTATCAAATAACCTAATGACCAAATGGTGCGCCCGAATGAGTCCTCAGAACCCACCTCATCCAGGTAGCGCCTGTCAAAGCTTAGGAAGTTACGGAAGTTACCGTCATCGGTTTGCATGTAGTGAATATAGCTTAGGTAGATAGGGAGCAATTCAAAAGCTTCGTTGCTTTTATTGCGCTGGTAAGCCATCAGCGCCATAATGAGTGCACGTGCGTTATCATCCAAACAATAGCCCTCTTTTAAATTGGGGATACCATATTTGGCATGCTGTACTATACCGGTATCATCGGTTAAACGCAATACATGTGTTAAACTGAATTTAGGGAGTATTTCGGGGTCAACAATGCTATTCTTTAATATTTTGTCACTAAAATCAAACCTTGAAACCGATTCCTGTGCTGCTTTAATAAATTCGGAACCAATTACCGGCCAGCGCAGGTGGAGGCCATATTGATAGGCGTTTTCTTTTAATTCCAGTAAAACGCGGTCCTGGTCCAGCAATTCAATTACGGTTTCGGCAAGCGCTTCGGAGTTTTTAAAATCAAACAACCTTCCGCGGTTATCAGCTAAAAGTTCGGTAGCGTGCCAGTATGGGGTTGATACAACGGCAGCACCTGCACCTACAGCGTATGATAAGGTGCCGCTGGTAATCTGTGCCTCGTTCAGGTAGGGGGTGACATATAATTCGCAGGCAGTAAGGTAATTTATCAGTTCTTCCTCCGGGACAAATTTGTTGATGAACGCAAGGTTTTGTGATACACCTAATTGCGCGGCCAATGATTTCAGGTGATCGCGGTATTCTTCGCCCGAACTTTTGATAACGCCAGGGTGTGTGTTCCCCAATATCACGTACATCACATCGGGATGTTTAGCTACAATTTTAGGTAAGGCTTTTATAACGGTTTCTAATCCTTTATTGCGGCTTAGTAAACCAAATGTTAGCATTACCCGGTGGTTTTTAAATGTGCTGAGATTTTTTACCGGGTTTTCTTCCAGCGCTTCTATATCCGGCACACCATGCTCAATGATCTGGATCTTTTCGGCGGGGATCTCATAAATACAAGTTAAAAACTCTACAGCCCGATGACTCATTACGATGATCTTTGAAGATTGCTCGGCAATTTCACGGATGATGATGCGCTGAACATAGCTGGGATCTTTTAATATGGTATGCAGTATGGATATTAAAGGTTTCTCTAACCGGTTTATCAATGGCAATATGTAAATGCCGCTTTCGCCACCATAAATGCCAAACTCATGTTCCATAATACAAACATCAGCATTGCTGGTGTTGATATAATTGGCTGCCTTGATATAGTCCTTTTGGTGATTTTGACGGATAACGTATTTTACCTCCTCGGGATACTCGTATTCCTGGACGCTTTCCGAATCATTTAAAGCAACAACAAAGCCGCCTTGTAACAGTGATGTCCTTTCAGGAAAGTTCGCGTTGATAGCACACATTAAATTTTGATTAAATGTGGCTAAACCGCATTCGCGGGGAGGATAGGTAGATATATATGCTATTTTCATGTTTGGTAGAAATATTAAAAACTGTGGTACAGAAAAAACATCAATTTTTAATTGTTTGTTTACTCCGGTGGCTATAAAAAAGGGCATTAGTGCTCTTGATTATAAAGATAGAGGCGCCTGCAGCGTATTTTTATGGCTATGTGGATAAATGCATAAACCATACCAATTTAATTAAAACTAAATTTTATAAGGTATTATTTAATATTGATGACCTAAAAGTTACCAGCAGCAAATGGAGAATATTGCTTACAGATCAGGCTGTGCAGTAGTTTATGGCTTCTATAATTACCTCACACGCTTTTTCAATTTCACCAGGTTTGATGATGAGTGGCGGGGCAAGGCGCATAGAATTGCTGCAATGCAAAAACCAGTCAGTTATTACGCCATTTTCAATACAGCGGTCAATTATTTTTTTATTAAGTTCAAAATCTTCAAGTTCGATGGCCAGCATGAGCCCTTTTCCCCGAATTTCCTTTATGGCCGGGTGAACCAGCAACTTGCGTAACTGGGTTTCCTTTTCGGCTACGCCCGATGCCAGGTCGTCATTAATCAAAACTTCCAGGGCGGCCAGTCCTGCTGCGCAGCATACCGGGTGGCCACCAAAGGTGGTAATATGGCCTAAGATAGGGTTTTCTTTTAAGGAATCCATTATATTGTTGGATGATATAAAAGCGCCGATGGGCATTCCTCCCCCCAGGGCTTTTGCCAGTAACAATATATCGGGCACAATGCCAAAATGCTCAAAAGCAAAAAGTTTACCTGTACGGCCAAACGCAGCCTGTATCTCATCTAAAATAAGCAGTGTGCCTGTTTCATCACACCGTTTGCGCAAAGCCTGCATGTAGGCAATGTCAGGTACCCTGATGCCAGCCTCACCTTGTATGGTTTCAACAATAACACAGGCGGTTTCATCGGTTATATGCGGCAGATCGTCGGCGTTATTAAACCGGATAAAGGTAACACCAGGCAGCAAAGGCCGGTAGGCCTGCTTAAATTCCTCGTTACCCATTACACTTAAGGCCCCGTGCGAACTGCCATGGTACGAATTATGAAAGGCTACTATTTGCTGCCTGCCGGTAAAACGCTTGGCCAGTTTTAAGGCCCCTTCAACGGCCTCGGCGCCCGAGTTGGTAAAATAAACTGATTGCAGGTTCACAGGAAGCAATGACACCAGCTTTTCGGCAAAGCGTACTTGCGGTGTTTGTACAAACTCGCCATAAACCATCAGGTGCATGTATTTATCAACCTGTTGTTTAATGGCCTCTTTTACGTATGGATTGCCGTGCCCCAAACTGCTTACGCCAATGCCCGAGATGAGGTCAATAAAGGCCTTGCCCGCTGCATCGTACATATAAATACCCTCGGCACGCTCAAATTCCAGTAATAAAGGGAAATTGGTTGTTTGCGCGTTATTAGCCAAAAAAAGCTGACGTAGGGTAGGCATAAAAGTATTAGTTTCTAAGTCTTGAGTTATTGGCCCAAAGATAAGTTAATTGTGAGGTAATGCCAGTGAACTTTTAATGTGAGAAATCTAAAACAAAACAAATCGCCGGCAATTCCCCCTAATGACTAATGACTAATGACTAATGACTAATGACTAATGACTAATGACTAATGACTAATGACTAATGACTAATGACTAATGACTAATGACTAATGACTAATGACTAATTCCCCGCCCGTTCGCTGCGTTCGCTGAGTTGTTTAATGAGTTCGTCGTTAAATTCCTGTTCGCTTTTGTAAAGCTTGCTTACTTTTTCGGGTGGAAGTATTTTTGAAAAAGAGTCCCGGTAGCGTTTGCGTATAGCTACCATCTGGCTTTCGTAGTAAATTTCCTTGTCTATTTGCTCTGTACCATTAGAGGAGGCACTGGAGTTGTTTAAACGTTTTAAGATGCGTACAGCAGTTAGCTCCTGTTGATATTGGCGGTATAGCGGCCAAAACTTAGTTGATTCACGGTCACTAAGATCAAGCTGTTTGCTGATAAAATTGTTGCGTGCGGCCTCAAGCTTAGCGCCCATTCCATTTTTCTTAGGGCGTGCGGCGTTCTGCCTGGCCGGTGCCAGGTTGTTAACCTGCGCGTAGGATTCAAGACCGGCAGCTATAATAAATAGTATTAAAAAAATATGCCTGATTAACTTACCCATTAAAACTCCTTAATTAATTAGTATCTATATAATCCGACAGATCTTCGTCCAAACTCTCGCTGTTAATTTTTTGTGAGCCATCCATCAGTGTACGGGTATCGCTCGCATCCATATGCAATTGCAGGTAGTTTTTAATTTCGGCTACAGGCACAGTTGATAACTCCTGGTGCAGGTAAGAGTGGTTATGATCTGCAGGTGTCGGGCTTTTCAAAACTACACCTATGCCAAGAATTAAAGCAAAACAAGCCGCAGTAGCATACCTAAAGGTAGCCGAAGCAAACATTTTGCGAATAACGCCTCTCTTTTGAACTGTAGCCTGCAGGTTAATCACCTGGGCAACTTCTTCAACCTGGTTAACAGTTTTATTTAAAATGCTTTGGTTAAGCTGCTCAAAATAATTTGCCGGCACAGTAAAGCTTTCCTCATTTAAAAGCTCCTCCACTGCAATCCTGCTTTGAATATTGTTGCCCAGCTCATCAAAATAACCTTCGGGAATCGTAAAACCTTCATCCTGGTTATTTAAAAGTTCCTCCACTGCAATCCTGCTTTGGATGTTAGTGCCCAGCTCTTCAAAATAATTTTCGGGAATGCTAAAGCTTTCAGCTTCATTATTCACGTATTGTTCAATGGTAATCCTGCTTTGGATATTGCCTGCCTGTTCCTCAAAAAAATTGGGAGGGGTAGTAAAGCCGGTGTTCCCGGTACCTAAAGCCGATTCAATATTTACACGACTTTGTATGTTGCTGCTTAATTGTTCAAAGTAATTTTCAGGAACGGCAAACCCTGTAGATGAGATTTTTAGCTCTTCCAGCCTAATGCGTGATGTTATGTGCTGCGCTAATTCATTGAAATAGCCAGACGGCACCATAAACGGGTTGTTTGTGTTTACCTGTTTAAGTGATGTATAATCATCCAGCCATTCCCTATTGTCCATATCGCTTTTCATACATAACTATAGATGAACAAAGTGCTAAAAGGTTTAACGTAAATCTGAATTAATTCTGAATTAATCTTTAGAAAGCAAATAAGTCTCTATTTTTTTAACTGCAAGGTGAAAGGATGCTTTTAAAGCACCTACACTTGTACCCAGCACTGCCGAAATCTCTTCATACTTCATATCCTCATAATATTTCATATTGAATACGAGTTTCTGTTTTTCTGGCAGCGTTAGCAACGCCTCCTGTAATTTGCGTTGTGCCGCGTCGCCGTTAAAGTAGGTCGAATCGGCCAGTGTATCGGCCAGTTCATAAGCAACATCATCCAACGAAACATTATTTTTTTGTTTTTTCTTGTTCAAAAAAGTAATGCATTCGTTGGATGCTATGCGGTACATCCAGGTATAAAGTTGCGCATCGTTTCTAAAACCCAACAGGTTTTTCCAAACTTTTACAAAAACATCCTGGGTAAGATCATCCGCGTCGTCATGGTCAATTACCATTCGGCGAACGTGCCAGTAAATTTTTTGCTGGTATTTTTTAAGCAACAGGTTAAACGCTTCGTTACGCGTTTTTTCGTCCTGGAACTTGCTTAAAATCTCTGAATCTTCAACCTGCACCGACATTTTATAATTTTTATAGTTAAATGCTAATTAAGCATTTTTGTTTTCTTTCGATAACCTTTTTTGCGGCAAGCACAATATGTTCTGCATCAAGGCCGTATTTGGTCATCAGTTGCTCAGGTGTGCCGCTTTCGCCAAAGCTATCATTTACAGCGATGTATTCTTGCGGGGTAGGGTTATGTGTAGCTAAAACCTGTGCTATGCTATCGCCTAATCCACCTAAACGGTTATGCTCTTCGGCAGTAACCACGCAACCCGTTTTTGCTACCGATTTTAATACTGCTTCGGCATCCAAAGGTTTAATAGTATGGATGTTAATAATCTCGGCATCAATGCCTTGCTCTGCCAGTATCTCGCCTGCCAAAATTGCCTGCCATACCAGGTGACCGGTTGCAAATATACTAACATCGGCCCCTTCATTCACCATCCATGCTTTTCCAATCTCGAATTTTTGATCAGGATCTGTAAAAATAGGAACAACCGGGCGGCCAAAACGCAGGTAAACCGGGCCTTCATATTCGGCAATTGCCATAGTGGCAGCTTTGGTTTGGTTATAATCACAAGTGTTGATAACCGTCATCCCCGGCAGCATTTTCATCAGGCCGATATCTTCCAGTATCTGGTGTGTTGCACCATCCTCGCCTAAAGTTAAACCGGCGTGCGATGCGCAAACTTTAACGTTTTTGTTAGAGTACGCTATTGATTGGCGAATCTGATCGTAAACCCTACCGGTTGAGAAGTTGGCAAAAGTACCTGTAAAAGGTATTTTACCACCAATGGTCATACCTGCAGCAATACACATCATGTTTGCTTCGGCAATACCCACCTGTACAAAACGCTCAGGAAATTCCTTAATAAAATCATTCATTTTTAACGAACCTATAAGGTCGGCGCAAAGTGCAACCACCTGGTCGTTTTTTCTGCCGGCTTCCAGCAACCCGGCGCCAAAGCCCGAGCGGGTATCTTTTTTTTCTGTGTAAGTATATTTTTTCATGAGAGGCCTCACTCAACCCTCTCCAAAAGAGAGGGCTACTTTGTTTAATTGTGGTTAATGATAGTTATTTATTTTCGCTCCCCTTTAGGGGAGCCGGGGGGCTTAATAATCGCCCAAAGTTTCTTCCAGTTGAGCCAGTGCTAATTTCAGTTGCTCATCGTTTGGAGCAACACCATGCCATTTGTGGCTGCCAACCATAAAATCAACGCCATAACCCATTTCGGTGTGCATTAATATCATGATAGGTTTACCATTACCGCTGCGGCTTTTAGCCAATGCCAAAGTTTTAACCACATCAGCCATGTCATTGCCTTTCATTTCCAAAACATCCCATCCAAAAGCTTCCCATTTGGCATGTAAATCGCCAAGTGATAAAACAAGTTTGGTTGGTCCATCAATTTGCTGGCCGTTTACATCAATAGTTGATATCAGGTTATCTACCTGGTTATGCGGCGCAAACATTGCTGCTTCCCAAATTTGTCCTTCCTGTAATTCGCCATCACCATGTAGTGTATAAACCAGGCTTTTATCGCCATTTAGCTTTTTAGCCAAAGCAGCGCCGATAGCCACAGATAAGCCCTGGCCTAATGAGCCGGAAGCAATACGTACACCCGGTAAATGCTCATGTGTGGTAGGGTGGCCCTGTAAGCGCGAATTAAGCTTACGGAAGGTTGCCATTTCGGCTTTATCATAGTAGCCCGCATGCGCCAAAGTGCTGTAAAACACCGGCGAAATGTGGCCGTTTGATAAAAAGAAAAGGTCTTCGCCAATACCATCCATATTAAATTTAGGATCGTGGTTCATCGCCTCAAAATACAGGGCGGTAAAATACTCTGTGCAACCTAATGAACCACCCGGGTGGCCAGATTGACAACCATGTACCATGCGTACAATGTCGCGCCTGATCTGTGACGCGGTTTTTTCTAAGTCTTTAATAGTTGATTTCATTATAAATTTAGGGAACTGAGCTGCTAAAGTAAAAATAATTATTGTTCTTTTAACACTTATTTTACTAAGTCGAGCACTTGTTGTGATGAGTTCTTGGTATCTACTTTACTAATCAGGTGGGCAATAATGCCATCGCCATTAATTATAAAGGTGGTGCGGGCGGTGCCCATGTACTGTTTGCCGTAATTGTTTTTCTCAACCCAAACGCCATAGGCTTCAACAATTGCCTTTTCGTTATCGGCTATCAACGTAAAAGGCAGGCTATATTTGGTCTCGAATTTTTTGTGCGATTTTTCGTCATCGGTACTTACACCAATCACCTCGTAGCCCTTGCTCAGCAGCGATTGATAGTTATCTCTGAAATCACATGATTCGGCCGTGCAGCCGGGAGTATCATCTTTCGGGTAAAAATAAAGGATCACGTTTTTGCCTTTATAATCAGCTAATGAAACGGTTTTCCCGTTCTGGTCTTTTGCTATAAAATCCGGGGCTTTATCGCCTTCTTTTAATATTGACATTGTTTGGGTTGTTTATCGGTAAAAATCTGCGGTAAAATCTGCAAAATTATTTTTGTTATCGGCAACGGTAAGCTTAAATACGTGTTTACCAGATGCAATATCGCCGCTAAAGGTATAACTTAGAATTTTACTTTTATAATCCAATTCCATTAAAACCCATTTATCGTCAATGGTTCCAATGTAGCTTTTTATGCCCGAAAGGTTATCGCTTATCCTAAAATTAATGCTGCGGGCCATTTTCATATTACTGCCGTTGCTGATATTTAGCGGGCGTATTACCGGTGGTATAGTGTCCAGCTTGATATAAAAATCGCCAAAACTACTCAGCTGCGATTTTACCCAGCCATCCTGATAATAACCGCCCTGGCAAAAGCCCGCAGTGCTTACAATAACTGCTTTATCGGCATACTTACTTAAATCGGCTTCGGGCTTTATCCAAAGCTCATAACTATCATGAATTGGGGTTAAGCGGTTATGGATATGGTGTACCGATGAATACGCTGAAACCGGTTTTGGTGAATTGGAGTAGACAAAATCCAGGTCGTCATATAAATTGCCGGGCATAACGGTCACTTTTACCTTATCGGTACTAAACTCGCTTTTTTTATCATAGTGAAATAAAGTACCTGCTATTTTATTGACAGCAGCGTTGAACTGACTTGCCTGTACTTTTAATTTTAATGATGACGTATTACCAGCTACATCTTTTACAAGGTATTCAACTTCATGTATTGCATTATCATTAAAGGTTATAATACCCCTGTTGATAGATTGCGGGTAAAGCGAAATATGGCTGCCTGGCATAATAAAGCATTTCTGCATCCACCGGTGCGATGAGGTAAAAGCAGGATAATCGATATAGGCATTAATGGCGTGGGTTTGATCGAACGCAAAGCGTTCAACTGCAAAGGTATATACTGTTTGGCCATCCAGTTTCAGCTCCAGTGAATAAATACCATTATGATTTGCAGATGTACTGTTCATATCGGTTGTATTTATACCGAAACCAATATTGCCGCTTAAATGTAATACCTGGGGTTTTGTTAAGTGATAATTACCATTTGCCCCGTTAACGGCCATAAATTCACGCTGTGTTTTTTCGCTGAATGGATTGCCGTTAAGGTGATAAATACCTATGGAAGTGATGGTGGGGGGCACTTTGTCCGGAATAGTTAAGCCAAACAATTGCGGGTTGATGGTTTCTTCGGTTTGTGTATCCCTGATCTCGAAATGTACATGAGGACCGGCAGATGCACCTGCATTACCCGATATGGCTACAACTTCATCCTTACAAACAGGCACCTGGGCCGGGCTTAATTTAAAGTCGGCCTCAAAGGTTTGATGCTCGTACTGGTAAGCTTTTATCAAACCTGCAACCGCTGGTGTAAAGCTTTGCAGGTGACCATAAACGGTAGTATATCCATTGGGATGGGTAATATAAATAGCCCGCCCAAAACCGCCAAACTGAACCCGCACCCTTGAAATATAGCCGTCATTTGCGGCATATACCGGGTAGCCTGTGCGCTGGTTGGTTTTAAAATCGAGCCCGGAGTGGAAATGCTGTGGCCTTAACTCGCCAAATGAACCAGCCGTAGTAGGGGGCAGATCAAGCGGATAGCGAAAATAATTTTGAGGGTACGGCCTGCTTTGGATGATAGTAGTTTGCGCCGGTAAATTTAAACAAAGGCCTATGCACAAGGCGCAGATAACAATAGTTCTTTTTTTAATCATGCTTATTTAACGTAAAAATCAAGCATTTTCTCATCCTCTAAATAACCTTCAAGCCTGTCGCCTGGCTTTACTTTGCTTACACCTGTCGGGGTGCCGGTAAAAATCAGGTCGCCTTTTTTTAGGGTGATGTGTTTGGATACAAAGGCTATAATGCTTTCAAAAGAGAAAAGCAAATTGCCGGTATTACCCTGCTGACGGGTTTCGCCGTTTACATCCAGCTTAAAGTTGATATTATAGATGTTGGTAAACTTTGCTTTTGGCACAAATGCGCTAATTGGCGCCGAACCATCAAAAGCCTTGGCCAGTTCCCAGGGGAGGCCTTTTTCTTTATGACGGCTTTGTACATCGCGGGCGGTAAAATCAATACCTAAACCAATTTCTTCGTAATAACCTGCGGCAAATTTTTCGCCAATATATTTGCCCTCCTTGCTTATTTTGAGCACTATTTCGATCTCGTGGTGGATATCTTCCGAAAAATCGGGGTGATAAAAAGGCTTGTTATCTTTTATAATGGCAGTATCCGGTTTCATGAAAATAACCGGGGTTGCAGGTACAGGGTTATTCAATTCTTTGGCATGTTCGGCATAGTTGCGGCCAATGGCAATTATTTTCATATGGAAATGCTATAAACGCCAAAGCTAAAAAAATTGATGGGTTTGTGGTAGTGCGAGAGTAGGAAATAACCAAATGCAAGCGACGGAAATGTGCGAATTTACTCTTGAAAGGGGGGGTGAAATTCGACTCCGCATTGTGCATTTACGGACTCTGCTACGGAAATGTTTTATGGGAACGAAAGGATATCATTTAACATAACCTAGGGATAGAAGCGCATACCGCCTCCCCGTTGGCGGATTAAGGCCTGCGCAGTATGAGCGCATAGCCCGGATAGCAGGTGTTGTCAAAATTGTCCTACGTTTTTGCGCGAATTTAAATTTACAAGCAATTTAGAAAGTCTACAAAACCGAGATCCGTTTAATAACCGATTCGGTACCGGCCACTACGCGTACAAAATAAAAGCCGCGGCTAAGTTTGTTGTTAATAGAGTAGGTAATATTATGATCGCCCACCTCAACCCTTTGATTAAACACGGTGGTAATATCATTGCCCAAAACATCCATTATTTTAACGGTTACGTTGGAGTTACGGCTAATGGAGTATTTAAGGTTAAGCTGGTCGGTTACGGGGTTTGGGTACAATTGCACATCATTAAGCAATTTATCGTCGGCGCGCGATACATTCACTTTTACGGCTGATGTTACGGCAGGTTTTAACGGTGGCAATGCCAGGTGAAGACCGTTCTTTAAATAGGAGGGCTTACCTCCCTTGGTTTTAGTTACGTGATAGGTGGTATCTCCTTTAAGCTTATTTGCATAAGTTTCCCTATGAGGCGCAACTCCGTCAGCAAATGCAAAATTCATAAAAGTTGCCATCGCAACTAATATGAGCCATGCATGTGTGTAAGTAAAAGAATAAGTAATTTTTCGCCTCATTATTAAGATTCCTTACAAAAGTATAAATAATGCCCTGATGACCTAAGAAAATGACGTTTTTGTAAAACTTTTTAACAAAATTTAACAACCAGGGCTGTTTTTAAGGTATAGACATGCAATTTACGTATACGTTTAATGATTATTTAAGTTTAATGGAAAAAATTAATATTTTTGCGGCTTCACAAAAGCAAAATAGTGTCAAACCACAAAGATCTGCATAAACTGTCGGCGGCTGGCCTCCTCATCAGTTTAGGAATAATTTACGGTGATATTGGTACCTCCCCATTATACGTATTTAAAGCCATAGTTGGTACAAACCAAATTTCCGAAACTTTAATACTGGGAGGAGTCTCGCTAATTTTTTGGACGTTAACATTACAAACTACGTTGAAATATGTAGTGATCACATTGCGTGCCGATAATAAAGGCGAGGGTGGGATTTTCTCCCTGTTCTCGCTTGTACGCCGAAAGGCAAAATGGCTTATTGTGCCCGCGGTTATTGGTGGCTGTGCCTTGCTTGCAGATGGTATCATTACTCCGCCAATCACCATATCGTCGGCAATTGAAGGTTTGCAAACCTATTATCCCCATTTGCCTACTGTACAAATTGTTATGGCCATTATTACCGGGCTGTTTATTATTCAACAGTTTGGTACATCGCTGGTTGGTAAAGCTTTCGGGCCAATTATGTTCATTTGGTTTACCATGATGGGCGTGTTGGGGATCAGTTATATTGCTCATTCACCCGGCATCATCAGAGCGCTAAACCCCTATTATGCTTATGAATTATTAAGTTCGAGCAGCAGTCATAGCGCCTTTATTATTTTAGGAGCTGTGTTTTTGTGTACTACAGGTGCCGAGGCTTTATATTCAGATCTGGGGCATTGCGGTAAGCAAAACATCCGGATAAGCTGGATATACGTTAAAGCCTGTTTAATTCTTAACTACCTGGGCCAGGCAGTTTGGTTGCTGCAAAGAAATGGCACTGTTATGGACCTGAACGCCAATAACCCATTTTATAAAATTATGCCCGATTGGTTCCTGATATTTGGTATCGGCATAGCTACTGTTGCCGCCATTATTGCCAGCCAGGCGTTGATATCGGGATCGTTTACGCTTATTGCTGAGGCTGTGCGACTTAACCTTTGGCCAAAGGTGCGTATCAATTATCCATCAGAACAAAAGGGTCAACTGTATGTACCCAGTGTTAACTGGCTGCTTTGGGCAGGATGCCTGGGTGTTGTACTGATATTTCGCCACTCGGATAAAATGGAGGCGGCTTATGGTTTAAGTATCACGGTGGCCATGCTCATGACCACAATACTGGTATCTAAATTCCTGAAACGTAAAAAAGTACCGGATTATATTATTAATATATTTTTAGCTGTTTACCTGGTTATTGAAGGTACATTCCTTACAGGTAACCTGGTTAAATTTTTACATGGCGGCTGGTTTACTTTATCAATAGGATTTATATTGTTCACCGTAATGTGGACGTGGCACACCGCCCGCAAAATCAGAAACCGTTATGTTAAGTTTGTAGGTATTGATGATTATTACAACATTATTAATGAACTAAGCGCCGACGAAAGCGTACCTAAATACGCATCGCAGCTGGTTTATTTAACCAGCGCCAATTTTAACTCCGAAATTGAATCGAAAATAGTTTACTCCATATTACAAAAACAGCCTAAGCGTGCCGATGTATATTGGCTGGTTCACGTTGACGTAGTTGATGAGCCTTACAAACGCGAATATGAAGTCGACTTTTTAGTACCAAACAAACTCATCCGTATCGACTTTAAATTGGGTTTCCGCGTTGAGCAGCAGATAAACCTGTTGTTTAGGAAAGTGGTTGAAGATTTGGTTAAAAAGGGTGAGGTAGATATTACCAGTCACTATAAATCACTAAATAAACACAAGATTGTTGGCGATTTTAGGTTTGTGGTGATTGAAAAAGTGTTTTCACGCTCGCATAGCTTGTCGTTATATGAGCGGTTCATCATGGATTTTTATGTTTACCTAAAACACTTAAGTTTATCAGAAGAACGTGGTTTTGGCCTCGACCTGAGCTTTGTTACGGTTGAAAAAGTTCCATTGATGCTTTCGATACCTGAGGCTATTGAAATACACAGGGTAAATTAGGCTCAAAGCTTCACCCTGCCCTCTCCAAAGGAGGGTTCTGAAAAAATCATATAAACAAAAAAGCCTTCTGCAAACGAAGGCTTTTTTGTTTGCAGAAGGCTTTTTTAAAAAAGACGCAATTCAAGTCCTCTCCTTTGGAGAGGATTTAGGTGAGGCTCTTCAGTATTACTACAGATTGTTATTTCATATTTACTGTGTTGAATTATCACCAGTGAAGAAGAAAATAGAAATTACCCTTTTAGCCCTTTTTTTTACCGCAAACCTTTTTGCCCAGGGAGTTGATCTTAACCTGCTTAAAAGCATCAACGGCCCTGCAAGTGGTGCCGATAAAACCTGGAAGTTTATAAGCGATAAAGCTATTATTGTAAACATAGCCGCACCGGTAAGTTTAATTGTTGCGGGCTATATAAATCATGATGATGAGCTTAAAATAAGCGGACTGCAAACTGCAGGTTCATTTATTGTTGCAGGCAGTGCAACTTATTTGCTCAAAAAAGTATTTAACCGCGATCGCCCATTTATTACGCATCCGGATATGATTTACGCTAAGGAATACCCTACAGATCCATCTTTTCCCTCGGGGCATACCGCGTTTGCTTTTTCTACGGCTACTTCGTTAAGTTTGGCCATACCCAAATGGTATGTAATAGCGCCTTCGTTTGTTTACGCAAGTGCGGTTGGTTACTCGCGATTATATCTTGGGGTGCATTATCCAAGTGATGTTTTAGGCGGTGCGGTGGTAGGTGCCGGTTCGGCGTATTTGACCTGGAAATTGCAGAAGTGGATTATGGGGAAGAAGAGGCCTCACCCAACCCTCTCCAAAGGAGAGGGCTTTTGATTTGCAGGGAGCAGGCCTCACCTGGGTAAAGAATTAGATTTTTCTGTCGGGTTGTTTGTCCAATATTTCCTTTACTTTCAGAAATACATTTTGGGGATATTAATACTTCATCATTTGTAAACCGAATAACATGGAAACCCAATTCATTTAAAACATTGGTTCTTATTTCATCTTGTTCTTTTGTAAATTGGTGGTACCCGCCATCTACTTCAATAACCAGCCCTTTACCCAAACAAACAAAATCGGCGATATAGCCATCAATAGCATGCTGCCTTCTTATCTTATAACCGGTATTACTATTTCTTAAAAGTTGCCATAATATACACTCTGCTTCCGTAGGATTTAGCCTGTTTGATCTGGAGTTTTCTTTAAGCACCTCCCACAAAACAAGGTCCGCAGTTTCAAACCCCCAAGCCTTAATTTTTATCCCATTAATATTTGTATTGTTTTTACTCATAGCGTTTTGCTAAACGTTTGGTATGTGTATGTATCATGCAAATCAGAACCCTCTCCTTTGGAGAGGGCAGGGTGAGGCTATTGTTCCAGAGCCTTCCTCATATACCCCCTTACCTCATCATTAATATCTTCCTTAAAATACATCCTGAAGTAATGGTTATGATCGTTGGTGCCGGGGACGGTTTTAATTTTGGTGAAGCAAAGATTATCGGCGTAGATCTGGTTAAAAGGAAATACCACATCAATAAAATTTTTGCCTAACTGGGTTACATAGGCAAAATTGGTACGCAAGCCTAAAGCGATCATGCTTTTGGTGGGATAAACCTTGATGGGGGCCAACTGCAGGTATTCATTCACCAGGTGATCAAATAGTTCTATCGTATGTTCCGATTTACCCTGCAAAAAATCGCCCAGGTTACGCTCCCGGCAGGAATGTACCTGGTTGGTGTTTGTAAATTCCCGGTTGCAGATGGGGCAGGTCCACATAAGCGTTAAGTGGTTTTAGCCTCCCTGCCCAATACACTGTTTTTGTAGCTGTAGGTGAAGTAGATAACCAGGCCAATCACCAGCCATATAAGGAAGCGTAGCCAGTTGGTATAACCAAGTTCGGTCATCAGGTAAAAACAGCTCATAAGGCCCAAAACCGGTATCAGCGAGAAGTTTTTAAGGAAGCTATATATACTTATTACAATGATGAGTATAAAGAACAGGTAATTAGGGAAATTATATAAAAAACCATCTAATCCTAAGTGATACTTTTTAACATCACTGATAGGGGTGATCCTTAGCGCGGTGTTAAAGTTATCATCCTCAAGATCTTTAAAATACTTTGTTTGGGCAACCGTGCCGCTAACGTTTTGCTTGCCATAAAGCATGGTGCAGGTAGTAAACAAGGCTGCATTATCAGCAGCATCCAGGCTTTCGATAATTGCAGGTTTTTCTTTTAGTTTTTTAAACTGCATCATTTCAACCTGGGGGGCAGGCTTTAAATAAAAAAGCGAACCCAGGATGATAATCGTTATTAGCGGAACAATAAACTTTCCGTTAACATACGGTAAATGGAACTTGCCTTTAACCGCAGCTTCACGGGGCAATAATAGTACCCCACCGCAAACTAATACAAATGCAAACAGGGTACCTATACTGGTTAAATCGGTAACCTCGGTAAGGTTCATGAACAGGGCCGGCACGGCTACCACAAAGCCGGTAACAACAGTTGCAAATGCCGGTGTATGAAATTTGGGATGAATACGGGAGAATGCTTTAGGCAATAACCCATCGCGGCTCATGCTCATCCAGATACGCGGCTGGCCTAACTGGAATATCAGTAAAACGCTTGCGGTAGCAATTACCGCGCTTATTGATATTATGTAGCTTACCTTATGTAAGCCCACTTTGGCAAAAACAAAAGCAAGCGGATCGCCAACCTGCAGTTCTTTATAGCTTACCATGCCGGTAAGTACAAGCGCTATAAGGATATATAAAACAGTACATATAATAAGCGAATAGATCATGCCCCGGGGCAGGTCGCGCTGTGGTTGTTCGCATTCCTCGGCCGTAGTCGAAATGGCATCGAAACCGATATAGGCGAAAAATACACCTGATACTCCTTTCATCACGCCGCCAAAGCCGTTTGGCATAAATGGATGCCAGTTGGCTGGTGTAACATAAAAAAAGCCTACCACTATAACCGCTATAACTATCAGTACCTTTAATATCACCATGGCATTTGTTGCCTTCTTTGTTTCGCGGATGCCGATGTAAACCAGGTAGGTAATAATAAATACTATACCTAAAGCCGGCAGGTTGGCAATCAGTTTAAAACCGCCAATACCCGGCGCATTGTCCCAGGCCATGGCAGCGCTTTTTACCCTGTCGCCAATAATGGCTAAATTAGCTCCTGCAGCCGATACCGCTTCGTGCCCTCTTAAGGCCGAAACATAGTCCATAGCAAGGTATTTGGGCAGATGAATGTTAAAGCCCTCCAGCAGGTTTACAAAATACTCGCTCCAGGATATGGCAACAGCAATGTTACCAATAGCATATTCCATGAGCAGATCCCAGCCGATTATCCAGGCTATGAGTTCGCCAAATGAAGCGTAGGCATAGGTATAGGCGCTGCCCGCAACAGGGATCCGGGATGCAAATTCGGCATAGCATAGTGCCGAAAAACCACAGGTAATAGCAGTTACGATAAATAAAAGGGAAACAGCCGGACCTCCATGAAAAGATGCCTCGCCGATAGTACTGAAAATGCCTGCGCCAACTACGGCGGCTATGCCCATAAGGGTCAGGTCTTTAACGTTAAGTTCTTTTTTTAGCTGGGAAGCGGCGGTACCGGGGTGTTCGCTGTCGCTGAAACCGCATTCAACATCATGTAATATTTTGGCAACTGACTTTTTACGAAATATGCTTTTCGACATTTAATTAAATTAATAATAGTGAACCCTTCCCAAACATAATCATTTTTTTGCATTGAATAAGTATATGCTTATTTTGCGCCATGAAGATAGGGATAAATGATGTTTTACACAGGATTAAGCCATTTTTTATACTCTACCTGCTGCTTTTGTGCACCTGTTTGGTAATCAAATTGTTTTATACGCGCCCCGAAATATATTTTGCGGTTAACGGATGGAACAGCCCCTGGGCCGACTATATTGAACCCTATATGACCGATATTGGCGACGGCCTTACGGCTATTTCGCTATCGTTAATTTTGCTTTTATTCAGCTATCGCAAATTCCTTTTATTGGCATCAAGCTACCTTGTAACATCCCTGGTGGCCCAGGTATTAAAGTACATTGTTGATGCCCCCAGGCCCAAAATTTACTTTAGTGACCAGTGGAGCCACGTGCATACCGTTAAAGATATTTATATCCTCAGTTACAACAGTTTCCCTTCGGGGCATACAACCAGCGCTTTTTCGGCTGCGGTGGTAATAACTTATTTATGCAAAAATAAAGGCTGGGGTGTCCCAGCCTTATTAATTGCCATATTGGTTGGCTACTCAAGAATGTACCTTACCCAGCATTTTTTTGAAGATGTAATTGCCGGTTCGGTTATTGGCGTAATGGTTACCGTATTTTGGCTAAGCTGGCTGGATAGCAGGCAATTTATCCATACCGATAAATGGAAAACAGGCCTATACCAAACGCTTTTCAAATAATCAGGCTTCGGCCGCCAGTCGTTTTTTCCTGCGCATAGCTATCACTATAATAATGATGATAAGCGGAGCGCCGCCATATAACGCTATTTTTAAAGGAGTTGACAAACCTTTTGCATTTGAAATATACTGATCGTTACGTTTCAAATCGGGAGCAAGCTTTATGGAGCCAGTAAACTCTTTTAGCTCGGCCTTGGCAAGGTCTGCCCTGGCTTCTGGATAAAAATACTCTATGGTATAAGTGGCTTCCTGCGTATATAAAAGGATAAACTGCCTTAGTTGCGGTGCTTCGCCTGTTGAGGCACTGTTATCAACCCTCAGTGTAAATACCCTGGCTTCAAGTGTACCGATAGTTGTATCGCGCGGGTTCATGATGCTGCCATTGCGCGATTGCTTGCGGATGCCATCGGCAAAAGTTTCAAATACCTTTTTCAGGTCTTTCTCTTTATTTAAGGGCTTATTGTTTGCTGCATTTTCGGCACGTATAACAACTACATACCCCAAAGAGGCTGTACCCTGGTAAATCTGCTGCCCTAATGTATCTTTTTTTGTAAAGTTTGCAGGTAAAGAAATAGTAACAAGGCTATCTATCTTTACAGGTTTAAGTACCTGGCTAAAACCTAACGTTGCAAACAGGATGAAACTCCAGCTTAAAATTGTCTTTTTCATAGATAGTTTAACTGTTAAAACAGCAATTGGTTTTAAAAATATATTGATTATTCGTTATTTTACTTTATTATGAGACTGGTAATCAGGTATGTTACGATGTTTAAAAAGAAAGCGCGGAGGTAAGTTTTTGTAGCCTGGTTGCGAATAATTAAAACTTTATCCTGTCGAAATTGTATTCAGTTAACACATTTGCTCAGGATGAGAAAAACGATAACCACCACCGCTATATTTGTTCTGTTATTTACGGTTTGCCTGGCCGCAGTGAGTAATCTGAACGGCAAATGGAGTGGTGCGGTAAAATTGCCCGATGATAGCATTTTTCAATTGGTTTATAACTTTAAGGTAGATAGCGGCAAGCTTACAGGCACAGCGTTAACACCGGCAGGCGAGGTAACCATTACCGATGGCATGATCAATGGCGACGACTTCTCTTTTAATGTACCCGTGCCCAACGGCAATGCCCCCCATACCGGCAAGCTATATGGCGATTCAATAAAAATGCACCTCGTTTACCAGGGCAAGCATTTGGCAGCAACGCTTAAAAGGAGCAATTAAGGTTTTACTGGAAACCAGGTTGGCTACTCTTAGAACCGGATTAAAATGAAAGAAACCACAATCCAAACATTGCATCCTGATAGCAATAAAAAGAATAAAATTATTTCGGCCGAAAAGTATGAAATAATAAAGGCGGCTATATTGCAAATTTTGCAAACCCAAAGCCTTACCCATACCCAGCTGATGCAGGCGCTCCACGATAAAGTTAACACCACGTTTTCGGGCAATGCGCATTGGTACGGCGAAACCGTAAAATTAGACCTTGAAGCCCGTAAAATAATTAAACGGGATACCGCCAAACCGCCGGTTTACAGCATTGATACCGCTTAAACCTCCTGCTTAAATTTACCACCAAACATTATCCTCCAGCCAGGTTTTATTTCCTGTTGATTTGCGACTTATAATGTTTTTCTATCGGTGCAAACGGACCATATTTGCGTTGTTCTTTTGTAAACAAATGATCGGCATACGGGCCAAATGGATAGTCATAAGGTTTGGCAGACAAATTCGGCCAGTCTGCGCTGATATTTTTAAAAGGGTGGTATTGCGTATTAACAAAAGCTGCTACATCCCAGGCTTCCTGGTTGGTAAGTTGGTTGTTTTGATAACTGGCCCCAAAAGGCATGTTGTTTTTTACATAGCCCGCAAATTTCGAAATGCTATAAATACTGGCTCCTATATTATAGCTATGCCTGCCCCAAAGCGGTGGATAAGTATATGCTGTGCCTGCCGCATTTAAAACCCCCATTCCATTTTTGCCATGGCAGGTTTCACATTTAGATGCATACACCATCCTTCCCCTTACAGTATCTGCCGCCCTGTTTAAAAAAGGCAGCTCTTCAACTCCCCATCCCAGGGGTTTTGTGCCTTTTTTTACATTTTTGCCAATCCATTCAAAATAGGCCATAAATGCCTTCATCTCCCTGCCATTACTATCTATTTTTTTACCGTTTAAGCTCCGTTCAAAACAATCCTCTACTTTTTTTACAATCGTTTCAACGGCGCCACTCCGGGCTTTAAATCTTGGATAGCTTGTTGATACTACCGAAAAATTATACCCAAAAAGTTTTGTCCCTGCATTAAGATGGCAGTTTTGGCAATTCAATCCATTACTTTTATGGGCAATTACACCTTTCGGACCAAAATAATAAGCTGTGTTAACAATAAGCGAACGGCCATATTTTATCAGTTGGGCTTCCCGGGTGTTTGTTAGCTCGCCGGTATCAGGGATAATCCATTGCGGGCTGGGCGGTACCGTAGTAACCGCAGAAGACATATCATTTTTTACCACATCATTTTTATTGTTTGATGTACATGTAGCAATGAACATTATAATTACCGTTACGGCTATTGCACCGGCTACAATATTTAGATTACGAAGCATGGTGCATCTCATTTAAAACTACAGGAAGGCTCGGCAAGCCGGAGGTTGGAAAAGAATAAGCTATTATTTTCTTTACAGCTTCCGGCTTTATTAATTTTTCGGCAGCAGCTTAACTGGCGAAGCAATAAGAGCACCCATGTTCCTGGGCACGGCCAACCGCCCAAACGCCGGATGGTACAGGTTGTATTCCAGGTAATAAACCTGCCAGCCATTCCTTCTTAACAGCGGCGGCGTCCTGCTTGGTATTATCTGCAGCAACGGCGCTAAATACCGTCAGGGCCGCATCACAGGCACAAAACATTACGCCGCTGGCCTGCAATTCGTTTATCCCAATTTTTATTTCGCCAAATCCTGGTGCTTTAAAAGTTCCGGGTTTTGGTTGCCAGAATGGGTTTTGAGTAGCGGCGGCCTTGGTTGCCTCGTCATTAATCTTAAACATCTCGCCAAATTTATATTTTTCCCAAAGCTCGTTCCCCAGGGCGTAGGGGATTGCATTGTGACGTAAGATGACTACTACACTGCAATCTTGTTCGGGTGTACCCGTTGCCCCGTTTGTAAGCAGGAACACCTTTGGCCATGCAAAAGGAAACATTTCATGTGGTTGAGTTACATCAAATGCGATTCTATGTTTCCCTTTTATCTTGTTAAACCATGCATCGGCATCCGAAACATCCGGTGAAGAAATATCTGTGGCCGATAATTGCAAGGGTGAAGCGAGCATACCTGCTCCTAACACTGCGGCGCCGGTTGCAAATTGTTTTAAAAAAGTGCGGCGTTCACTTAACTGTGATTGATTGTTTTTTTTCATGACCGTAAAAATTTAATGTGATAATATATCCGGGTATAAACCCCTTTCTTAATCAAAAATTTACTTTAGGCTTAATCCTGATAAAAAAAACTCTTCAGCTTTAGCGAGTTAAAATAATTGGTTGAAAAGTGTATATAAAGTTATGCATAACAAACTGATTTTAAAAGATTTAAAATTGCTGAAAATTTTATTTTATAAATAAAAAAAGCAAACCCGGAGCATGTTTTCCTGGTTCGCTTTTGCTGCTGATTGGCGGCTTTTATTTTTCGCTGTAATCTTTAACCTGGGCTGCCAGGGTCTTGAGCCGCTCGAGAATGGAGCCATCGGCTTTAAGCTTTATGCCTTCTGCTTTTAGCCTCTTTCCCGCTGATAGACGCAGTCTTTTTAACGATCCGAACCTGGCATCTGTTTAATCTCTATATTCCTGAAATCAACAGGCTGTCCCTCACTTTGCAAGGCAATAAAGCCGCTGCTTAATAATTTTCCGTCCTGTTTGTACTTTGGATCGTAGCCATTGGCCACGCCGCCGCCAATGGAGGGCCTGGAATATTGCAGCACGGTATCGCCGTTGATGATATGTGTTACTAATTTGTTGCCCTGAACAATCAGTTCGCCTTTTACCCACTGATCACCGTCATAGGTTTTTGAAGTCGAACTGATACAATGGTCGGGCCAAACCCTCCCTTTATAAACCACATCGGTGCCGGGTGAGCACATATTGCCTGTCGGCCTCGGTTTTCCGTCGCCAAGGCCGCCTAATAACTGCATTTCTATTGATATTGGCCAATCCTGGTCTTTCAGCATAGTCCTGGGGTCTTGCGAATGAAACATAACGCCGCTGTTAAGCAGGGTATAGTCCGGCGCGCCTTTTTGCTGTTTACCAACAAAGCGGTATTCAAACCGGAGGTGAAAGTGAGAAAACGGCGTTTTGTAATACAGGTGGCCAAATTGATTGTCAAATTCGCCGTACTGATCATACCTGATCTTGATTATGCCGTCTTCTACCCTAAACGTATTGCCATAGTTTTCGCCAACCAGGTGATGGTTAATCTTCACAAACCAATCCTTTATGTCGGTTCCGTTAAACAGCTTCTTCCAGCCTTTATCGTCATTGCCGGTGCCGGCCAGCTTTTTTGCGCCCGTACAGCCAAGTACCAGGAAACAGGAAAGTATTAAAAAGTAGTGTGTTTTTTTCATAGCAGGTATGTGTTGTGGTTTATTAACAGGTTGTTTAATGGTACCAAAATAACATTAAAATCATTAACCATATGCAACACCAGGTTATTTCTTTGTTCTGTGGTGGCGGTTGTGTTTTAGGTCGCCTAAAGATAGTACAAAGGGTTAGGGTATTCACCGCAGTGGGGTGTTATCAGGGCATATCGCGATTTTTCGCGCAAAGACGCCAGGACGCTAAGAAAAAAAATAAGCAAATCACTTTGCGCTTCTGCGTCTTCCTTAACTTAATAACATTGGGATGCGTGCACCTGCAGGTGCCTGTTAGTTTTTATCATTCATTTGTTACAATTAATCAAAAAAGTAAAAAAGATAGCTCCCAAAATGTAGCTTAGTGAAAATTAATGTGTACCGATGATACAAATCCCTAAAGACCTGCTTGATCATCATGCGCATATCAGGTTACGATTGTCTGATATGTATGGAATTATCATTGATAAAAAGCGGCCTTTCAGGTGCGACGACACCCTGCAAACCGCGCATTGCCTGGAGGTAATTTTAACAGGCGCCATTGATGTTAGGTATGGCAGCTACGTACAGCACCTGGCGGCAGGCGATATCCAGTTTAGGCGGAGGGGTAATTACCAGTTGTTTCCATCTGATGATTATACCAGCCTGCTTATTTTTATGGAAAATGAGTTTGTTGATTACTTTTTAGAAAGCCACGTACCGGAGTTTAAGCAGGAAAAGTTGAGTGCCGATTTGCCGCCTTTCACTTTTAAAACATCCGAATTTATAAAAGCCAACGTAACCCAGGTTATGCAGCATATTTTACAGCCGCAAAATTACTCCAGGTGCATCGTTAAGTTTGCGGCCCACCAGGTGTTGTTGCAGATCTTGTCAGGCGATCAGTCTAAAACCTTTGCTTCGTTTTTGAAAGACCTGGTTAGCCATAAAAAAGTAGACCTTGCTTATTTTATGGAAACTAACTTTAACAGGCAACTGTCCATAGCCGATATGGCCAAACTCACCGGCAGAAGTGTAAGTGCATTTAAAAAAGAGTTTACCGATCGTTTTAATACCACGCCCGTAAAATGGCAATTCAATCGCAGGTTGGAGTATGCCGAGTACCAGTTAAAGCACTCGAATGACCCGGTATCGCTGGTAGCTTATAGCAGCGGGTTCGAAAATATTTCGCATTTTTCAAAAGTTTACAAGCAAAAATTTGGCGCTTCGCCTAAAAGCGCGCGGAACGAACTGGTGTTATAAAAACAAACAAATAAAGCCTCACAGCAAAATTCCGGCCCTTGCAAAGCTGCAGTTTTGGGGTATGGAAACATTACAAAACACCAACCCGGCTTTGATATTGATTGATATACAGCAGGGTTTTGATAACATCGCTTACTGGGGCGGGCAACGCAATAACCCCGATGCCGAAGTTAACGCCCGTAAACTGCTCGATTATTGGCGGGCAAATAGCCTGCCCTTGTTTCATATACAGCATTGCTCAGCTAACCCCAACTCCCTGCTGGCCGAGGGTAACCCCGGCAACGCACACAAAGAGATTGTAAGGCCTTTACCGGGCGAGACGGTGATCAAAAAATCCGTAAACAGCTCCTTTATCGGCACCAATTTGCAACAACAGCTGGATGCTGCAGGTATTGATACCGTAGTTATAGCAGGCCTTACCACCGAACATTGCGTATCTACCACTGCACGGATGGCCGGTAATTTTGGCTACAATACCTTTGTAGTGGCCGATGCCACTGCCGCCTTTTCAAAAACAGGAATAAAAGGCGAGCATTATGATGCCGAAACCATCCATTTAACCGCCCTGGCACAAATAAACAACGAGTTTGCTACCGTTTTAAATACCGATGAGGTTATAAACGCTTTAAAAAAAAAACGATGATTTTCTTTAGCAACCTGATGAAGAAACTAATTGCGCCTTATTTGAACGTTTCGCAGGTACTGTCGGTGATGAAATGATCGCGGGGGCCGAAAACTCCAAAGCCTTTGGTCAGACTTTTTTTCGGAAAACGAAATCTTTCAGCCGCGTGGTGCTATTAAAAACACCCGCCGTGAGCTAAGCCGATCATTTTGGTCGGCTTAGCTTACAGCAGTTATAAAATTCCTCTTGGCGCCTCACTTCCGCCACCGAAATCAGATTTACCAGGTGATTTGCAGTATCTTAACACATATTCGGAACATGCTTTATGATTTTCAGGTCCAAATATCATTGCATAAGCGCTTGGCATCTTGAATGAAGCTGGCACTATTGAACATGCTCCATCACTGGGCACAGTGCCACGTGTGAGCTCATAAACTTTATAAGTCTCATCCTCTTTGGTAACTTCTATTGTTAGCTTTTTTTCTTCGTTTTATATATACCAACTGTTGAGTGTTGCGTGTCGGCAATGTCTAAAGTTACAGCCCATGGTATTAATATCATGGCACACACCGAACCTGTAGTTGCAATCCACTCTCTTATGAACACTTGTGCCTCTCCCGGATCGCGGACATATTGTCTATTCCCTCCGGGATAGATGTCTTCAACAATAGCCCGATGGCAGGAATCGGCTAAATTACCCGAAATGGTAACTTCAATTTTGTTTCCTTTGCGTACTGCAAATGCATTTAAATCATACATGACTTTTAGGTTTAAAATGGATTATATGGTTAATTAACAATTATTTCGTTGTCAGAGATGTTGATGTTGACCCGCTGGCGGTAATTGTGGTTGCCTGTGTTCCCTGCTAATGCTTTTCGTCGCTGTTTTCTGTTCTTGGTCGATAACAAATTCATCATAACTAACTGTATATTAATATGTTAAATTTCAATATAAGCCAGGAAAGAAAAAAGGGTTTAAATACGGTATTTTCATACCGTGTTTTTACGGTTTCTGCCTTTTGTTGATGTTTTCAGCGCATCGGTCCGGTGCCTGTGTTTTGCAGCGGCCTGCTCATTGCAAAGTAAGGTATGGGTATATTTGAATAGCTTTGGTAAGGTTTCGGAAAACGAAACCTTTTGACAGCATGGTGCAGTGAAAAACACCGGCCATAACCAAAAGGATTTTACCGGATTTGCTGTGTTTGCAAAATTTATTGTAAATTTTAGACTTTGTAAATAAGCATATACTTAATGAAAATCTTTCAGTTTAAAATCCAGCTCAGCTATACCAATAATCCTGTGGTTTGGCGGAGGGTATTGGTTCCCTTTGATATAACGTTTAATGACCTTCACCTGGTGATACAGGCGGCCTTTGGCTGGGAAAACAGCCATATGTACCAGTTTTCATTGAAGGGATGGGGATCCAAGCCTTGTTACCAGCCACTTGGCGGGTATGATGAAGCTAATGAAGATATTATTGACAGCGAGGATGCCATGATTAGTGCTGTTTTTAAAAAAGCAAAACAGAAGTATACCTACATTTACGATTTCGGCGATAACTGGACGCATGAGATCCTGCTCGAAAAGATCCCGGAGGAAGGATTAATTAATCCGCTTTGTATTGATGGGCAGGGCGCCTGCCCGCCAGAGGATTGCGGTGGGGTGCCCGGCTATTATAACATGGTAGATACTGTAAACAACCCTGAGCATCCCGATCATGAGGAAATGACAAAATGGATGGGAATCCCGGAAGGTAAAAAATGGGATGTTAATGCTTTCGATCAGCACGTGGCAAATAACCGTTGTGTTGCACTGGCATCGGCTGATTAATGATTAATATTTGGTGTTTGATATTTAAATTTATTCCACCTGAAAGCCTTTTACTTGTATTGTGCATTTTTATTGATAAATAGTGTTTTTTCTTAAAAAAAGAGCAGGAATTAATGATAATTTGTAGATAAATCCTGATTATTCTACACCTGATATTGTTACTGTAGATAGCGATAAAACATACACCCGCCCGACCCATTAGTTTTACTTTTTGGATGTCCGAACCAACCAGGACAAATGCCGGTGTTTGCCTCTTTGGGGAGGTCCCCACAAAAAAACGAGCCCCTGGTTGTTTCTTAAGTGCATACGGTTTACCTTTGCGCCATTATGTTGCAACGTGTAACAGCCTATTTATTGATCTTTTCGCTGGTAGCGGTTAACTTCTCGCGTTTTTTTGTCTACGCGGGTTTTGAGCTGAACAGGAACTACATTGCCACCAAACTTTGCGAAAACCGGGCTCGGCCCTGGATGCATTGCGATGGTAAATGCTACTTCATGAAAAAGATAAAACAGGCTGAGGATAAGCAGGCCAGCGATGAAAGGCAATCGCAAAAGAGCCTGTTCCAGGAGGTTTATATTATCAGCTCAACTGATATTAAATTTCACTGCAGCCTGTTGCAAGTAATTGAAACTCTTTATGATGACAGCCTGCCACCAACCCCGGCTATGGTCATCTTCCAGCCTCCGCAGTTAGGATAACTTCATTTTATTTCCCGGATCTTTTTGATTGATGTATTGAATCGCGCTTTGTCGCTTTGCATGCTTGCAGTTGCCTCGTTCGCAATGGTATGGTGTAGAAGCCCTCACTCCAATCATCCTGTCCAATTCCTATTATCCACCGGAGTCAGCTCCACATACGTTTTACATGAAGAAATATTTCATTCTATCTATACTATTTATACTCCTATCTAACCTGGCGTACAGCCAAACCAGCATCCAGGTTATGGTAACCGATGCCATTACCCACGAGGCCCTGCCGGGCGCCTGTATAGCCAAAGCCAATGGCGAAAAATTAGGCACAACAAACGCTAAAGGCCGGTTTGCGATTCTCGCCCAGGGCATTACTCAAATTAAAGTGACCATGGTTGGTTACAGTACACAGGTAGTTAGCATCACCGGCGATAAGGTTGCTGTAGCTTTGGTACCCTCAACGCTCGATCTGCAACCAGTGGTAGTAACCGCCAGCAGGGAGGGGCAAGCCCGTCAGGACGCGCCTATTGCCATCAGCAAAATAAACGCTACCCAGATAAAGGATACCAAAGCCACAGCGCTGTACCAGCTTTTAAACAAGGTGGCAGGCGTTTACATGGTTGACCTGGGGAACGAGCAGCATACCATGGCCATCCGTCAGCCCATCACTTATAATGCGCTTTATTTGTATATGGAGGATGGTTTGCCGATCCGCCCTACGGGAATCTTTAATCATAACTCGCTGTATGAGATCAATATGTCGGGCGTTAAGGATATCGAGGTGATTAAGGGGCCTGCATCATCGCTTTATGGCAGTAACTCCATTGGCGGTGCGGTTAACTTCATTACCCAGGGACCGCCATCTGGCTATGCAGGTAACGTTTCTATACAGGGGGATAACTACAATTACCGCCGGATTGATGCAGATGGCGGCTTTAGCCAGGGCAAATTCGGGATGTATGTTGGCGGCTACATCGCCCATCAGAAAGACAGCTGGCAGGATTATTCCGATTTTGACAAATATTCGGCTAACCTTAAAACCACTTATGATTTTGATGCCAATACCCGGTTAACTACATCAGCGGCGTATAATTACCTCAACACCCAAACGCCGGGCAGTTTGGATAGCGCCCGTTTTTACAACCGCAGCTATGGCGCCAATCAGCGGTTTACCTATCGTAAGGTAGAGTCATTCAGGGCCAGTACCCGGTTGGATCATCATTGGGATGACAGGAACAGTACTTTTGTAACCCTGTTCTTCAGGCATAATTCAACAGCACAGTTGCCAAGCTATTTCATATCAGATGTTAGGGACAATGCGGGCAACTACCTGAGCAGTAACGGACAGGTGAACGATCAGCGTTTCCGGAGCTATGGCTTGCTGGCCCAGCACCGGGTTAATTTTGATTTCCTGCACTCGCGGCTGATAGGTGGGGTTTATGTAGATGATAGCCCGAGTTCATACTATGCCCAATACCTGGATATTGATAAGGATGTACAGAATAACTACTACACCGGCTTTGCCAATACCGGTAAGTATATTGATGATTACCGAATCAAATTATTCAATACCGCGGCCTACCTTCAGTATGAAATGAAACCTGCCGAAGCCCTGCATATAGTGGCCGGCTTGCGGTACGACAGAGTGCATTATGATTTTACCAATGGCCTGCCTGCCGCAAGCACCAAGTATAAGCAACAGGAAACCAATAACTTTAATATTGTTGCGCCAAAGCTGGGTTTAACGTATGACATGGGAAGCAACAAGGGTTTCTATGCCAATTACAGTGTAGGTTTCCAGCCGCCAGAAACCGGCGACCTGTATAGCTCAAGGCAATTAACTCCCTTAAAACAAGCCACGTTTAACAATTATGAGGTGGGCGGATGGTTCTCGGCATTTGATAAGAAGCTATATTTTGAGGCAAGCCTGTTCGACCTGGAGGGGCGTAACGAGATCATTAGCCAGTTACTGCCCGATAATACCACCCAAAACCAAAACGCGGGTGCAACCCGTCACCGGGGTGTTGAGTATTCGTTAACGCTGGCGCCGGTAAAGGAGCTTATCTTCAGGTTTAGCGGTACCAATGCCAGGCACACCTATGTAAATTACAGCGAAGTGAGTACCAACTACAGCACAGGCACCAGTACAGTTATCAAATACGATGGTAACCGCATGAGCAATGCCCCGGCCTGGATAGCTAACTCAGAACTTACCTACAAGCCGTTGTGCCTGCCAGGCTTCAGGATAGCAGGGGAGTGGCAGCACATTAACCAGTATTATACCAACCCAGCTAACACCAAAACCTACAGCGGCTATAATATTTACAACCTGCGTTTGGGTTACGATGTTAAAAGCAGTGCGCTTAAGGGGGCGGGTATCTGGTTTAATGTGTTAAATTTAACCAATAAGCTGTATGCCACTACAGTAACCAGTAACCAGTATGGCGATACCTACAATGCTGCCGCGCCGCGTATCTACACTTTGGGCATCAGTTATTCATTTTCAAAATATTGATCAATGGCATCAGCAGTAGTAAAAAGCAATTTCTATAAATGGCACCGGGTGCTGGGCTTAACCGCCCTCATCCCGGTGATCTTCTGGACGCTGAGCGGCCTCTCGCACCCGTTTATGTCCAACTGGTTCAGGCCGTCTATTGCGCAGGAGGTATTTAAGCCGCTGGCGCAAAGCGAAATGAAGCCGGTGCTGAGCATACAGCAGGTGATGGATCGCAACCATCTGGCGGCTCTTCGGAATTTTGGCCTGGTTAGTTTTGAGAAGGGCACCTTTTACCAGGTGCTTGGGGTAGATAGCGTTTACAATTACTATTCGGTAACGGATGGCGTGTTATTACCACATGGCGATACCGCCTATGCCGAATATTTGGCCCGCTATTTTACGCAGGATAGTACATCGGCCGTACAGATCAGCGCTCAAAAGAGTTTCGACGGATTGTATCAGCCTATCAACCACCTGCTCCCGGTTTGGAAGGTATCGTTCGACAGGGCCGATGGCATGGATGTTTATATCGAAACGGGCCAAAGCCGCATGGGTACCTTCAACAACAATACCCGGAAGGCGTTTTTGGCGTTGTTTGAAGAGTTTCATACCTGGCAGTTCCTGGCAGATATGGGTGGCGATACCTTTCGCAATGTAGTGTTGCTTATCATTATGGGTATCATGCTGTTAGCTCTTATCAGCGGCTTAACGGTTTATGGGTTGATGTGGAGGAAGTTTAAAACCATCAAGCAAAACCGCATAGCGAACGGCACAGAGGATAAACGTTTCGTTCACCGTTTTCACCGGCAGATAGGGCTCATCGTATCTTTTGTGATGTTCACCTTTGTAATCAGCGGGGCATTCCACCTGGCGGTAAAGCTGCATAATAACGGGCCTGCAAAGGCCGATTACGGGCAGGTAATTCAACGCGCTCAATTAGGCGTATCAAACTTAGCCTTGCCAATTGCAGACAGCCTGATTAAGCGGGTAGCTTTGGTGAGCTTTAATGGCAATACTTATTACCAGGTTACGGATGGCCAAAAGCAGGTATCGTATTTTAATGCCATCACCGGGAAGGAGCAAACCAACGCCGATGAGGACTACGCCCGCTTCCTGAGTACTTATTACCATACAGGCAGCGTGAAAACATTTAGCGGCAGGGTTAAGGTAGATCAGATCAGGCAGTTTGACAACGAATATGGGTTTATCAACAAACGCCTGCCTGTAGAGCGGGTAGGGTACCCTAACGGCGATAACTGGTACATCGAAACCGCCACATCCAAACTGGCAACCAGGGTAACGGGGATCGACAGGGCCGAAGGGCTTTCGTTCATCTTCCTGCACAAATACTTTGGCATGACCTGGGCCGGTAAAAATATCCGCGACATTGTAAGTATGCTGGCCGCTTTGGGCGTGCTGGTTGTATCTTTGTTCGGTTTGGCATCCTTTATTAAAAACAAATAACCATGAAAAAATCCCTTATTATATTTGCTTTGGCTGTATTTACGTTGGGCAGCATTGTTTCATGCAACAGCATGGCTACTAAAGCGGTTGATGTTAAAAAGAAAAGCAAGTACACCTGCACCATGCACCCCGACCTGAGTTTTGATAAACCGGGCACCTGCTCAAAATGCGGGATGGACCTGGTTGAGCGCGATACCACGGCAGATAAATAATGCCGTAAAGCGTTCCATCGGAACGCCTGGTACGCCCCGAACGGTCTGGAACGTCTTGGTGTTGATTGTCAGCACTTTAGGTTTTATCAAAACAACGCATGGAACACCGTTTGTGCTGATGGTCAGTAAGTTAAATTTAAAAAAAAAACGACAGTTATGCTGAATAATGGGTGTATTTAAGGGATTAAAGCCATAGATGTTCGGAAGATTATAAAAAGCGTGGTGTGTGCGATTCCCTCCCAACGGGCTACTTTGTGTACACATGTTTTTAATAAAAGGAAATGACAATCGGTTTTAAGTATCGATAGAAAGCCTTTAAACGCACAAAAGCCATCCCGGTTTGGATGGCTTTTGTGGTATTAGCGTTTCAAATGCGTTTGTGCTTTTAATAATGCCGTGCTGTTACGTATACTTAACAACAGCGGCATTTTAATTATTAAAATACAGCAACAGCATTAAAACAATTAAGCTTGTTTAGCAAACTGTACGTTGATTAACAGTTTTATATCTTCGCCTACAACTATAGAGCCGGCTTCGGTAACGCCGTCCCAGGTAAGGCCAAAATCTTTACGGTTAATTTTTCCGCTGATCTCGAAACCAGCTTTGGTATTGCCATAAAAGTCGGCTGCCGAACCACCAAACTCAACATCAAGTTTTACTGGTTTGGTTACGTCTTTTATCGTTAAATCGCCTTTTAAAGCATATTCATCATCATCTGTTTTGGTAAATGATGTTGATTTAAAACTAATCTGGGGATATTTTTCAGCGTCAAAAAACTCTGCTGATTTTAGGTGCTCGTCACGTTGACTTTGGTTGGTGTCGATGCTGTTGATATCCAATGTGAAGTCAATCTCCGCATTTTCAAAATCATCGCCATCGGTAACTAACTCACCGGCAAAGCTTTTGAAAAAGCCGCTCACGGTAGATATAACCAAATGTTTAACTTTAAATTGTACTTCTGAATGCATTGGGTCGATAACCCATTTTGTTGCTGTTTGTGTTGACATGATATTTGTTTTTTTTGTTGATACAAAGATAATACAAAATTAGATGTTTAAACATCTAATTAACTTTATTTACAATTTACAGACATTGAGTTACAGTTTAACTATGTACCTGGCTAAATGTTTACCTGATAATTTAATTTCATAGAAACTTAACATAAAATGTTTTATATAGTAGCAAGTAGGTATCAGGATGTGTAGGTAAGTAACAAGTCAATAGAGAAAAATCGAGAAAAATTCATTAATCCGGTAATTTCGGGAGGCTCTGAAGGGGAATGACGTAAAACAGGCCTGTTTTTTAAAAACGTTATGGGGAGTAGGAACAACGCGGCTAACTAACCCATGTCATTGCAGCGTGGCAACCATGAACTACGCATAACGAGTGTTTGGGTTTTAACGTTACGTAGTTATAACCGACAACATCGTTCCGCTCATGGCCGTGCTCGGTCCTGGTTACTTTTGTGGCCACAAAAGTAACCAAGACCGAGCATCGCGAGATAATGAGCACAAATAAAAAACAAATAATAAGCGAATAAAGACAGGATAAAGAATTGTGATTTTTTTAAAACGTTACAAGTCAGCCGCCCACCAGCAACCGCCCGAGACTTGCGCCAAAAGGATCTTTTTTTTGGTGGGAGACCGGCGGCAGATAAAGACTTTAATTAATGGGAAGGCCGCCCAACCAACCTCCCCAAAGCCTAATCAATTTGTTAATCTAAATATCAGGATAACAATTTAATAATTAATAAACTATTGTGAAACTGTAACATAGGTGGGAAATTTTGTACAGCTAATGTGAATTGGTATCATTTAGCCCGCCAATGCGGCAGCGAAAAAGTGTTTGTAGTAGTGGTGGGGCTATTTATAAAATCTAATTTCAAATTGATTTTGATCATACCATATTCCTAAGTGCTTTGAACTTAGTGAAGGTGTAACTCGTGGTCTTATCAATAATTCAGCATTGTTCAATTCCAATATTTGAGAAACACGAGCTAAGCCAATACCATCGCCGGCTTTATTTAGTTTCCGGGCCATTTCACCTGAAAATCCTTCTTCTAATAACTTAAATTTTTCATTGTCTTCAATTCTAATTGATATCATATCAAGAATTACGGAGAAAGCAATAGGATTCTGCTTGAAATTTACATTTATGGTAGAATTTGGAATTACATATTTTGTAGCATTATCTATTAAATGATATAGTGCTACATGTATGGATTCATAATCAAATATGAAGTAATCATTATTTTCCTCAAAGTTTACATAAACGTTTAGATCATTAAAGTCTTGAAAAAATATATGAAATAAATTTAGAACAACTTTTCTTATTGGATGATTCTTTTTCTGTAGAACAATTGATCCTTCAAAAAGCTTTTTGAAAACTGAAAATTCTGTTTTCATGGCTGCATTGTTTTTTGCAATCCTTAAAAAGGTCTTTGCTGATTCTTCAGGATTCTCTAAAATAAAATGTTTGATAGTAGTTAGCTGATCTTGTAAATTCTGAGTCAACAAATCTTGGGGTACTATTGCATACAGTTCTTGGATATTATGTCCATTAGTTTTAGTAAGATTATGAATTAATCTTTTGGTTTCTTGATTTATTTCGTTTTTCGTTTTTTCTAAATCTTGTAGTCCGACGATTTTTACAGATTGAATTGTTTTGAAATATTTTGAACTTTTTACAAAATCTGAATTATTTGTACATGAAAAAACTTCTCCAAATTGACTCTTAATTTTTCCAATTCTCCGCTCATCATTATTGATTGGGCAGATTAATTTGAAAGACTCATAAGAACACTTGTTTATGCAGCTTGTGCATTCTGATGTAAAATCACTATGGATTAATTGATCTGCTTTATTGATGAATCTTGAATTCATTAGTAAAGAATTTCAGCACTATATTGCTCAATCAATTGTTGAAATTCAAAAGGATCCGCATTTTTTGAAAGAAACGTATCTACTCGTCTTAATGCTTCGTGAAACCTATCTCCTTTGGATTCAGTGGAATAAATAATGATTTTTTTATTAGGGTATTTCTTTTTTAAACTTAACGCTAATCCCAATCCTTCATCTTTAAAATCTAATTTATTTCCAACCCCATGGATATCCACAAATAAAATTTGAGATTTTGCGACAATAATTGAATCTAAATTGTCGACATCTTTAATTATTTTGGTATTTACCCAACCAGCTGTATTTAAAATCTTAACGATTTTAAATTTTATGTCATCATCAATAAACAGTATATGGGTTAAGGATTTTCTTTTGCTTAACTCCATTTCCGAAGTTTGAGATGATCTATTTATTTCTTCAGCAATATGATTGTTTACAGTTATCACAGGGTTCGCTTCGAAATTGTTTAGTACAACAGATTCAGAAGATTTAGAGTTAAACTTATATGTAATGAATAAACCAATAGCGAATACCCCGACGCCACTAAATATCCATTCTTTGTTAGTAACGAAATAATCTACGATAAGCATTTGAATCAAATTAGGTTTAAGGTTATAAAGGGGTGCAATTATAATTATTTAATGTTAGTAATTATAATATTAATATTTTGACCCAATGTGGTCCCTTCGCTGGCGCGTGCACCAGCGGAAGGAAATTTTGTACAGCTAATGTGAATTGGTATTATTTCGTCCAGTCATGTGGCAACGAAAAAAAGTACATGCGGTGGTGGAGACTATGTAAACATTAAAGCCTTTTACATGCCGATATTTGTTGGTGACAACACCCAACAAAGCGCAGTGGGGAACACCAGTAAGGGTAAGCCGGAAGTGCTTGCGGGAAGTACTTGTGAAGGCCGAGGCGAAATGCATTTTTGCATATCGAGTTCTTGATACTTACCAGACCGATTTAAAAATATTTAGAAATTGTCTCTTTTTAAATATGTTTAAAGTAAATTTAACCAACTTAAACTTATCCATGCAGGCATGAAAAAGCAATTGTATCTGACGGTTTTTTTATCCATCTTATTGGGGCAAAGGTGTCTTGCCGATCTTAAAGTAGCTAACTATTCTGGCAGTATCGTTTTTTTTGCTTTTGGATTTATAGAAAATGGCAAGCATGTTTCAAAAGGATGGACCACTTTAAATAATGGCGAAACCAAAACGTTGATAGCCGGCGACAACCTGAAACAAACCTATTTTTATTATGCAATGGGTGATAATATGGTTTGGAAGGGTACCGAGCTATTTTATATCAATAAAAAGGTTCAAATCTCTTTTTCATATAACGGCCAAAATCAAGCTTCAACTGATGTCCAAATGGGCTTTGAAAGGGTAACCCTGGGTACAGGTAATGTAACTAAATATACCATTGACCTTCTTGGTCCCGAAAATTCAAGAACCCGTACAAACTTCCAGGCTGCAGGCAGGGCAACTTATGTTATAGATCCACTTACATCGGCACCATCAGGACCGCATCAATCAATTGAAAGAAACAAACGATAAGCCATGTTCAAATATCAATTTTCAGATTATCTTTGGTTATACCTCGTAGCCGTTATTGCCTGGGTTGCCATATTTGGTATATACAGGCTATTAAAAAGGGGTACTGCCAAAAACACAATAGCATATTTTTTGCTGGTTGCCATTGCTTTTTCATTCCTTGGGTTAACAATTGGGATACATATTGGCTTAAGCGAAAGCCCCGTAATCGGCGTTATCATCCCGGCCTTACTTACATTTATTGCTGGTTTTATGCTTTATGTGTTTGTTTTTACCGATAAAAGCAAAGTGCAGGATGGATTTGTGCTTTTAATAATAATGATATCGCTGTGTTTTTTTTTAATGCTGGGCTCAGATTATGCCTGTACCGTGAGAGTTAATTATGACGCCAAACTGCAAGACTACCTTTATAATCAAAAAAAAGATTTTGAGTATTTTAAAAGCGAGCTGGCAAAGGGGCGTGTGCAAATGAAGGATGCCCGGGTACCAACCTCAATTGATAGTGTAACTAAGGGGCCGGCGCCCCAGCCGTCCAATTCAACCGATCAGGATTTGTTTAATCAATTCAAAAAACAGAATGAGGCAGCGGGTAAGTAAATAGGTGACGGCATTCGGTTAATACCAACAGGGGCGAAGGTGATTTAGGTCATCGAGCGTTTTGCGTTTTACAACCGCATCGTGATTTGTATGTGGGCGCACAGGCCTGGACGCCTGCGGCATCGAAAAGTGCTTGCGGGCTGGGGAAACTTTGAACAACAGCCAGTCCCAAAGGCATATACTAGCATTGGGGGTGCATGAGGCGGAGTCTGCGGCAGCGGATGATGTGTCATTTGTATTAGAGGACAATAAATCTTTTCAAATATTATATTTAATTAATCATCTAAAATAGTGGTAGGTATGTCAAAAGACGAAAATATTAGTTATACCGAACAAAGAATCAAGAAAATTATTTCATCTATCGAGAGTACTCATTTTAATCTTATGATTGGCGAAGACGATTTTGAGGATTACCCAGGGTTCACAAAAGAATGGATAAAAAATAAAGTGATCGATTTATATTACTTAATACAAGCCTATCTTGAAATGGTTGGAATGAGCTCCTATCTTAACTCGTTTAAAAGTAAGCTAGATACTATGATTAATGACGAATCTGAAATTCTTCAAACAACACAATTGCATCCAGAAGGTGAATCTGAATTGAAAATTATTATTTATTATAAAATTTTTTTGGACGCATTTAGACAGTTTGATTATCAGATAACCAAAGTCGAAGAAGCAATTAAATTAACATCAATCCTTGGAAATACTGCGTTTATTATTAAGCAGTTAAATTTACCTACTAATTCCGAAAGCGACATTTACAATGCAGTTAAGTGGATTCTTGGTTTATATTATCCATCGACTCGATTATTGAATAAAGCGTCGTTTATTCAGCAATTCAAGACATATACTCCAGATATTTTAATTCCAGAACTTAAAATAGCCATTGAGTATAAATTTATAAAAAATAATAAAAAAACAGTTGATGACTTCATTGATGAAGTTAGAATAGATGCGTCAAACTATGATGGAGATTCGCGATACGAAAATTTCATTGCTGTGATTTGTTTAGAAAATGCATCTATTGCGACTCCAGAATCAATTGAAGTAGCTTGGAAAAGTAAACACTTCCCTGCCAATTGGAGTTTGGTTATAGTTACCATTTAATATTGTATTGAATAATAATAGCTAATCTTGATAATTAAATATAGACAGTAATGGACTCCTACGTAAAAGAATTATTAAAGGAAATTAATTTTAAAGGCATTGATATAGATTCTTTTAGTGAAAAAATTCTGAACAATGGAGTAAGCAAAATTGGGAACATTTTCGACTTTGAGGCCAAAAATTTAGAAAATCAGCTTAAAAAAAAGCTTTCAAAAAAAGACTTCGACTATTTTGTTGAGAGTTACCGAATGGAAATATCTAAGTCTGTCTTATTAAAGCATTTATTACTCAATTTAAAAAAAGCGGACATATGGAGTCAAGAAATTAGCTTTAATTTCTCTAAGAAATCAAAAGAATTGGAGAATATATTTGTCGATATCGATTTATTTCTGTCGCCATTGAAAAATCGTTTGGATGTAAATGAAAAGGTTGATACGATTAAAAGTTCAACGATTTCAGATCATCTTACTAAAAATATAATTGTTTATGGAGGACCGGGGGCGGGGAAAACGACCCTTATGAAAAATATTTGTAGACGATTTTTAATAAAAGAGAATAAAACCCTATTCGCTTTCATAGTAGTAATTAGATTTAGAGAAATAGATTACCCTAATTCTTTTGACACTCAAGGTCGTCAATATAACTTGTTTAGTATCCTTTTAGGCGTCTTTGGGATAACGATTAACTTTCCGGAAGTTAATATGGGTATTTTAATGAATGAATATTTTAACTTGACTAAGATTACGATTATCGACTTCCTCGAAGAAAGTAATATTCTTTTGCTTTTTGACGGTTTCGATGAAATTCCTAGTAACGATTTTAAAAAAATTATTGAACGAGATTTCGATACTTTGTCATTGACCTTAAAAAAATCGAGGTTTATTATTACATCAAGAAACGGAGAGTTTAAAACCAAATTAACTAACACCAATACATTTGAAATTCGCCCGTTGAATGATTTTCAAATTCGTGAACTGGCAGAAAAATGGCTAAATAATAAAAGAGACGCTGACGAACTGTTTTCGAAGATTAAGGATTCGCCATACTACGATACTACAATTAGGCCTTTGACTCTTTCTCATTTATGTGCTATTTACGAAAGGAGGAAGACAATCCCATCTAAGCCGCGATATATTTATGACTTAGTAATTCAATTGCTGCTAGAATTATGGGACGAAGAAAGAGGTATAACAAGAACTTCTGCTTATGCGGAATTCTATATAGAAAAAAAGAAAGAGTTCTTGGCACATCTTTCATTTTGTTTTAGTTATGAACTTAAGAGCACTATATTCTCAAATGATGACATAAGAAAATGTTATAATAAGATATACAAAATGCACAATTTACCTGCAACGCAAGCAAAAAAAATAGTAAATGAAATTGAGAGTCATAGCGGAATTCTAATACAAAATGGCTATAATAGCTATCAATTTTCGCATAAGTCATTGCAAGAATACCTTACAGCAAAATTTATATTCTCACAATCGGCAATACCAGAAGTAGATATTCTTAAAGCACTTCCAAATGAAATCGCAATTGCGGCAAGCTTATCTTCTTCACCGAATACATATTTTCATACGTTCATTAATTTAAGGAAAAAATTTACTCAGGATTTTTGGAATATTTTTTTAGATCGATTTATTGAAGAGCGACCTGATTTTAATGATGACCCTGCCGTTATTGTGTTTCTTTCACTTATGTCAGAGGAACTTCAAGAAATAATTTTTTTACAATGTTTGATCAAATTATTAAGCCAAACTAATTTAGCGATTTCGATACCAAATTTTCTTAAAACTTATGAGAAACACGAGGCTCATTATCTTGTAACAATCTACATTCATAAAGAACACTCGAGCAAATCGTTAGAAAAAAGAAACTATCTTCCTGGTAAAATAGCCATTGATAACTATATTCATGATATACTTAAAAAGTATTAGGTATTATAGAACTACTCCGGCTACCGCAAGGGCTTTTCGCCGTACTGGCATATTTGATTTGGGAAATCGGTAACAGAGTTCTTGCTTACATAAAAAGAAATAGGTTGTACAGCGTGGGATTATTCTATGGAACAGACCCCCAAGCTGCCGCAAGGGTTTTTCTTTCATCGCTGCCGCAAGCCTCCGGGCTTGTGTGCCCGCATACAGATCACGGTGTTTTTGTAAAGCACTCAGCTTAAACTACCCCACAGCCCGCGTTAAGGATGGCAGCGAATACCGTCAGCCGGCTGGCTGATAATGCCTGTAGCCGTATAAGCGTACAGCCTGACCCGACGCAGGAGGGGAACGCCCGGAGAAGTATCAAGTAGGTAGTATCAAGTATCAAGACAATGGGCTAATTTGTTAAGATATAAACCCATCGCTGGTGTACGCGGGCACCAGCGATGTGAATAATTTATAATAAAAAACACCTAAAGCGTACTAAACTCTTTAGGTGCTGAGAAGAAGCAGTTTCCGCACATACCGGATTGCGCAACCATTTAGTGAGTTACACTTGCTTCCATGTTTTCGTATTCATAGTGCACAGGCGTTATCACCGGCTTAACCTGGTCAACAGCAATACCAATTTTTTTCAAAATTGGCATTAGGGTTTCCCCAAATTTATTGAATGCATCTGCCGATTCCCAAACATCAATCACTATCCAGTTATTGCCTTGCTGTGCTCCTACATGGTGGTGAAGTCCCAATGGTGCTGATTGACCCACTTTGCGCAGTTCTACCCACGCTTGATCATACTCTTTGGCGGTCATGCCAGGAATGTTGAATTGAACGATTACTTTTTCCATGATTAATTTCATTTAATTGCGACTGAATTGTAACAATACAAAGTACCATGATGGTAGTAAAAAGAAGAGTTTTTTAGATAATTAGGGGGGAAGCTAACAAGAAGACTGTTTAATGCTAACGCTTTAAACATTGATTTATTTTAATTGATTAATTTGCAAATAGTGTTTTTGCAGATCAATACGGTAATTCTGTTTTTTGTTGCGGTTTATAAAATATGACAATTCTTAAAGTATTGATTTTTAAATAGATATCATTTTTCACTGTTTCACCTGTTGCGAACGCAACAGTCTGATTTCCCAGCTATCGCAAGGGCTTTGAAGTATCAGGTAGTTAGTATCAGGTATCAACACAGGAGCGCTTGAAGGAGTATCAAGTAGTTAGTATCAGGTATCAAGACAGGGGGCTAATTTGATATGATATAAACCGATTTTGTTTTTCCGTTTTTGATTAACACTGAATCTGAAAACGCTTTCTTGAAGATTGAGTCGCCTATGTGCACCGTCTTATAAAAATCCATCTTTTGGTGCGACCGGGTTTCCTGGTGTAAATAGTATCGCACGTCAACTCCTTTCAACTGGATTGCTACCCTGCTCCTTGCCATCTCAATTTGCGCGATTTGGCCGCGGATGTTGTTTGAATCGAATGCATAAAAGCCTTTGTTAACAGCCCGGTGATCGAAATACATAAGGGTTAAAAATGAGCCTGCCAGGAAAATCAAGAAAATGATCCCCCGGATTTTTTTCTGCCGCTTATCCATAGTCGTTAAAATTAATCAAATTTTTGGAGTAAGGACTCCCGGACTTCGGACTCCCCGACTTTCAGATTTTCGGACAAAGGATTTCCTTTCCCCCGTCGGCCGAACAACTTCGGGCGAAAGCGGGCGGAAGGGTGGTGAGCGGTGCGGCTACAGGGCATAGCAAGTTTGTCTGATCCGGGATTTTTCCGGGTTAAAAAATCAACCCTCCACTACTAAAAAAACCTATATCGTTTTTTATGGTACAAAACAGGATATTTCTCGATTTTATTACATAATAATGCCTTTTGTTACACATTATTATTCCAAAAATTACGACGCAGTTTCCAACGCCTTAGGTTAAAACAACACAAAAAAACGTAAGGTAATAACCCTTCTAAAATCTTGCTACTTGATACTATCTACTTGCTACTAAATTTACATCTTTGCACTATGAGCAAGTTATGGCAAAAAACCACTAATGTTAATCAGCTGGTCGAGAGTTTCACCGTCGGCCGCGACCGTGAGTTTGATCAGGAAATGGCCGCTTTTGATGTGCTGGGTTCGTTGGCCCATACCCGCATGCTACAAAGCATTGGCCTGATGGATGTTGCTGATCTTGAGCTTGTTCAGCGTGAATTGAAAGCTATTTATGCTGATATTGAGCAGGGAAATTTCACCATCGAGGATGGGGTAGAAGACGTACACTCGCAGGTAGAAATGCTTCTTACCCAGCGCATTGGCGATGCCGGCAAAAAGATCCACTCCGGCCGCTCCCGCAACGACCAGGTGCTGGTTGACCTGAAACTGTTTTTTCGCCACCAGCTGCAACAGGTAGTTGAAGAAACCGAAACCCTGTTTCGCCAGCTTATTGAGCTGAGTAACAGGTATAAAGATGTGCTGCTGCCCGGTTATACCCACCTGCAGGTGGCCATGCCCTCGTCATTCGGCCTCTGGTTTGGGGCCTATGCCGAAAGCCTCGCCGACGACCTGGAACTGGTATTAGCCGCTTATAGGATCACCAATAAGAACCCCCTGGGTTCGGCAGCCGGCTATGGCTCGTCGTTCCCCCTTAACCGCACCTTAACCACCGAACTATTGGGCTTCGACAGCCTCAACTATAACGTAGTATACGCCCAGATGGGCCGTGGTAAAACCGAACGTATTATTGCGCAGGCGCTATCATCCATAGCGGCCACTCTTGCCAAAATGGCTATGGATCAGGCACTTTACCTGAGCCAGAACTTCGCATTTGTGAGCTACCCGGATACCCTTACCACCGGCAGCAGCATTATGCCCCACAAAAAAAACCCCGATGTTTGGGAAATTATGCGCGGCAAGTGCAACCGCCTGCAGGCCCTGCCAACCGATGTAGCCATGATGACCACCAACCTGCCATCGGGCTATCACCGCGAGCTGCAGCTGCTTAAGGAGCTCCTGTTCCCCGCCTTTGCCGACCTGAAGAGCTGCCTGCATATGGCCACTTTCATGCTCCAGAATATAACGGTGAACACCGATATACTGAAAGATCCTAAATATGCGTACCTGTTTAGTGTAGAGGAAGTTAACCGTATGGTATTAGGCGGAACGCCATTCCGCGATGCCTACAAACAGGTTGGCCTGGCCATTGAGCAAGGCGACTTTAACCCCGACAAAACCGTTAACCATACCCACGAAGGCAGCATAGGCAACCTAGGTAACGAACATATCACTGCAGCCTTTGATAAGCTACTGACTAACTTTGATTTTGCCAAGGTTGAAGGAGCGATAAGGGACTTGGTGGAGCCCCACCCAACCCTCCCCGGTAGGGAGGGCTTTAAAAATTCAATTAACAAGTCTCCCCTACCGGGGGAGATTTAGAGGGGGCTTATGAACGGACAAAACAGAAGCGATATATACCCTGGTCTTGAGGTTGATATCATCCTGAAAAAAGACCAGCGTACAGGCACCCTAACCCGCGGTATTGTAAAAAGGCTGCTCACCAGCTCGGCCTATCATTCCCGTGGTATCAAGGTACAGTTAGATGACGGGCAGGTAGGGCGTGTGGCCTGGATAGTGGAGGAAGATTAATTCATAAATTCTACACAATTGTTTGCCATATTTACATGTACTTACCATAGTACAAATACAATATGCCTGCAAGCCCTAAAAGTAAAGTAAAATCATGGCTCAGATTAGATGCGCACCACAAACTGCTCATCGCATTCATAGTAGGTATTGCCACTGCGATTTTTATTTGGGGAAAGTGTAGTTTACCCGCCGCGGTATTAGTTACCTGGCTGGCTTTTGGGTTAAGTATTATTGTGATGGATTGGATCATCATTCTGTCTTCGCACCCTCTGGAAGTAAGGCGGATAGCAAAAATTGAAGATTCCAGCCGGGTACTGATATTTGCATTTGTGATAGTAGCCTCGGTAGTCAGTATGCTGGCTATTTTCTTCCTGCTCAAATCATCCAGGCAACTTCCGCCAGAAATAGCGACCGGTCATGTTTTGTTAGGGATGGCATCGGTAATTGTATCATGGGTGCTGGTACACACCATATTTACCCTGCGCTATGCACACATGTATTACGCCACAGACCCTGATGATAATAACCAAACTAAACTAATTGGAGGCCTGGAATTTCCGGGTGATGAAAAGAATTTTGAACCTGATTATTTGGATTTTGTGTATTTCTCCTTTGTTGTAGGTATGACATTCCAGGTATCAGATGTAGAGATCTCCTCCCGCCAGATCCGCCGCCTGGCATGGATCCATGGGATGATCTCGTTCGCTTTTAATACCGCTATAGTGGCATTAAGTATCAACGTAATATCGGGCCTGGTAGCTAATTAAAATAAGCTGCTTTGTTGTTCAATAAACTGGGGACGTAATAGGCTGGTACCTAAAGCCTTGTTCAATTCGTTGGTTACATAATCAGATAATATGGGCGAAAAACGCTCGTCATGCTGGTGCATAAAAAACCATACGGATTTTAATCCCTGCTGCTTCCAGTCTTTGATGCGTAAAACCCATTCATCCAGGCGCGCTTTATCCAGATCGTATTCTCCTTCTTTATCTGTACAGCCAACAAAACGGACGAAGGCATGAGGTGTAGGCAGGGTCATATGCAATATGTCGCGTCTTCCGGATGCATCGGTAATTATCGATCCTATATCAAGATCACGCAGAAGCTGAAAAACCTTATCCCGGTTTTCCTGGTTAGCAAACCATTCTTTATGCCTTAGTTCAACAAATACGGGTACATCTTTTGGCAAATGCTCCAGGTAGGCTTTCAGTTCCGGAAAGCTCTTTGGTGTAAAGTTATCGCTCAATTGCAAAAACAGCGGACCAAGCTTTTCGCCAAATGCCAGCATACTTTGGTAAAAGCTGGTGGTAATATCTTCAGCGTTTTTTAAGCGCCGGATGTGGCTGATGCTTTGTGTAAACTTTGGGCAAAATTTAAACTGCGGGTTTATAGCAGCTTTGTCTTTCCATTTGGCAATAGTTTCGGGAGGGTACGCATTGTAAAAGGTAGCATTCAGTTCAATGCAATCAAAATGCTTTACGTATTCATCTAAAAAATTAGCATCCTTGGTTTTGGGCGGATAGATCTGTCCAACCCATTCCTTGCGTCCCCACTTGGCACAGCCAACGCGTACCTGTACTGGCTCATTATCTGTTTTAGCTGCTTTTAACACACTTTTTGTGAGTTCTGCGTCAGGTGGCAGTGTGAAATCTATTGAGGCTAATTCTTCGGGTGCTACTTTGCCAAATTCCATGAGTTAGTTGATTGGTGAGTGGTTGATTAAGCAAGGGGTTGGGCTAAGTTATAAAAAAAGTTCCATGGCTCAGGATATCATGACGAGTTAAACTTAAATCCAAATGAACGATGCTTTACTACGCCAGCAAATCAACCTTAAACAAAGGTTTAACCCTTTTTTTACTGGCCTGTTCGTAGGCATAGCCCAGCTTAATAATATCACCCTCCTTGTAAGCTGTACTAAAAAACGACAGCCCGATAGGCAAGCCATGTAATAAACCCATGGGCACCGTAATATGCGGATAACCGGCCATTGCAGCCGGGCTGGAAAAGGAGAAGCCATTATCATAATCGCCGTTCACCAGGTCGATACAAACTGCGGGACCGTTGGTAGGGCCTATAATGGCATCCAATTTATTATCGGTGAGGATCTTATCTATCGCTTTTTTAGCTCCGGTACTGGTTTTCTTTAGCGCATCAAGGTATTCTTTGCTGTTAAGGTTGCCTTTGGCTTGGGCAAGCTCCAACGTTTCCTGCTTAAAAAAAGGCATTGCTTTGGCCTCGTTCTGCTTGTTAAAAGCTATCACATCTGCAAGGCTTTTAACTTTACCATTAGCTGCGCTTAAATACTGGTTTAGGCCATCTTTAAATTCGTACAGTAAAACGGTAAATTCACTTTTGCCAATGTCTTTCAGTTGTTTGTTTAGTTCTATCTCAACTATAGTGGCGCCTTTGCTTTTAAGTACCTTTATTGCATCCTGCAGTAAAGCCACCATCCCCGCATTACCTTCCATGGCCGATTTCTCAACCCCGAGGCGTTTACCCTGCAGGCCGTTTTCATCTAAAAATTTGGAATAATCTGCTTCGGCTTTTCCTTTGCTGGCAAGGGTGAAACTATCCTGCACATCGATACCTGCTAATGCACCCAGGAATATGGCTGCATCCTTAACAGTACGGGCCATTGGACCGGCGGTATCCTGTGTTTTGGAGATAGGAATAATGCCCCACCGGCTCCACAGTCCCACGGTTGGTTTAATGCCCACCAGGCCATTTACTGATGCTGGCGATACTATTGATCCATCGGTTTCGGTGCCGATTGCTATGGTGCATAAATTGGCCGCTACAGCGGTGCCCGATCCGGCGCTTGATCCGCTGGGATTGCGATCAAGGATATATGGGCATTTGGTTTGTCCGCCCCGGCTGCTCCATGCGCTGGTAGAGTGGGTGGAACGGAAATTGGCCCACTCGCTCAAATTGGTTTTGCCTAATAATACCGCACCGGCTTCGCGCAGTTTATGTACAATAAAAGCATCTTGTTTTGCAAAATTATCGCCCAGTGCCAATGAACCTGCGGTGGTGTGCATGTTATCGCCGGTATTTATATTGTCTTTTATCAGCACGGGGATGCCATGCATCGGGCCGCGTACTTTGCCCTGCGCGCGTTCCTTATCCATCGCGTCGGCCATGTTAAGGGCATCTTTGTTCAGTTCGATTACAGAGTTCAGTTTTGGGCCGTTTTTATCTATCTCCTCAATACGTTTCAGATAAAGCTCGGTCAGCAGGCGCGAGGTATATTGCTTAGCCTTCATTTTTTCCTGCAGATCGGTTATAGTGGTTTCCGAGAGTTCAAACAGGTCATCCTTGCTGTCGGTTGCCGTGGTATCGTTTTTTTTATCGTCTGCGGCTGGCTGACTGCATGAAGCAGCTACCAATGTTGATATTGTTAAGCCTGCTAATGAGCCTGTTTTGAGGAAATTTCTTCTGTGCATAACCGGGTTTTAAAAAGCATCTACAAATAACAAAATATTTAGCTAATTAAAAACTGTCAGTCTAAAATGTTACAACATATAATGACTATAAGTAATTTATTCTTGTTGGTAATGATACTGCATGTTGACAGAGACCAATTTTAACATAATATAACGTGATTTTTGCAAATAGGCATTTATAACTTCTCATTATTTACATTGCCTTATCCAAATATAAAATGATGAGGCAAGTACTAATTATGCTGCTGGTTTTAACTACAAATACGGCAATATTGGCTCAAAACTTAACGCCCGTTGCCCGTAATGGCGCATTAAAGGTACAGGATGGTAAATTGGTGAACCATCAGGGGATTGCACCGCAATTGCGGGGTATTAGCCTTTCATGGAGTTTATGGCAGGGGCGTAAATATTATAATCCGGGGGTAGTTAGCTGGCTTGCTGATGATTTTAAGATCTCCATTATCAGGGCGGCGATGGGTGTGGAGCCTGGTGGTGGGTACTTACGACAACCGGATGAGCAGCAAAAGATGATCACAGATGTGGTTGACCAGGCTGTAAAGAATGGTATTTATGTACTGATAGACTGGCACGACCATAATGCCAACCTGCATATACAGGATTCAAAAGAGTTTTTTAAGCAAATGGCAAAAAAATATGCCGGCGTGCCTAACGTAATTTACGAAATCTGGAACGAGCCTGCAAAAACGCATTGGAAAACGGTGAAAGATTATGCCATGCAGGTAATTCCTGTGATCCGAAAATACGATAAGGAAAATGTAATTGTGATAGGTAGTCCCAATTGGGATCAGGATGTGGATATAGCTGCTGCTGACCCGATTGTTGGTTTTAATAATATTGCATATTCTTTTCATTTTTATGCCAGCGACCCTTATCACCAGGAAGCACTTCGTGCAAGGGCTGATAAGGCTATAAAACTTGGTTTGCCGCTTATAGTTACGGAGTGGGGTGTGGGCGAGGCCAATGGCGACGGCGAGTTTAATATGCACAAAACCCAAACCTGGTTAAAATGGGCAGAAGATAACAAGCTTAGCTGGGCCAACTGGAATATAACCGATAAGCACGAAACAACCGCTATTCTGCAAAAAGGTGCCCCCCTATATGGCGGGTGGACGAAGGCTAATTTAACACCTGCAGGTTTGTATATAAGGAACGTGCTAAGAGAGTTAAATAAATAGGCCCCTCCCAAACCCTCCGCGGAGGCTTAATGAAGGAAGGGAGGCGGTAACGTATAATTTGCATTACAAATACATATGCAGCATATGTATTTGGTATCTTTATGATCTCTGAATGTACTTTGCTTTTTTAGTAGTGATGATGCCAAAATGCCCGATCAAAATATTGTTCCCCGCTATTTTAATGGCATTGCTGTTTGGATGTGATCATGGTAAAAAAGTTTTTAGAAGTGATTGCAATGATGACTATTCTCCTGTTTACAAACGTGTTCCTTTTACGGAGCTGGTAAATCACCTTAAAAAATACGATAAGCAATATGTAGAGGTTACCGGTAAGTACGTTGAGGCTCCGGAGCAATCTGCTTTATTTAACGACAGCCTTTTTGCCGATCATTCTATTAAGCAGGCTATCTGGATAGATTTTAATCCCGATTGCCCGTTATATCTGGAGGGTACAAGAATAGGCTTGTTTGCCTATAATAACGGGCAGTTCACCCAGATCAACAATAAACATGTTACCATTAAAGGTAGGGTTGACGCGCATGATACCGGGCATTTAAACCAGTATAAAGGAGCAATAGAAAGGATCAGTTATATTGATTTATAACTAAATATTTTAAATGGTCAGCTTTAAGCCATCGTAGGCCAGGTGGATGTTTGGAGGCAGCTCACTGGTGATATCCTGGTGTTTACCTAAACGGTGACTGATGTGAGTGAGATAGGTTTCGCCAGCATCCATTTCCTGCGCAAAGGCAATAGCCTCATCGAGCGTAAAATGCGATATATGGGTTTGTTTTTGCAGTGCGTTTATTACCAGGATCCTGGTTCCCTTTATTTTTTGTTTTTCTGTATCGGATATGGTTTTTGCATCCGTAATGTAGGTAAAATCATTTATCCTGAAGCCCATAACCGGGAGCAGGTAATGTAAAACCTCAACCGGCGTAAATGTTACACTGCCAATGGTAAATGGATCCAAACCTATTGGGTGTATTTTTACCTGTGGAACGCCGGGATAACCGTTACCATCAAAAATATATGGGAATTCGCGAACCAATGCCCTTTGTACGCGAAAATCTGCATATACATCAACCGGACCATTTTGACGGTAATTAAACGCGCGGATATCATCCATGCCGGCAATATGGTCTTTATGCTCATGGGTAAATACAATAGCATCAAGATGCTTTACGCCCGCACGCAGCATCTGGTACCTGAAATCCGGTCCGGAATCAATAACTATCGTTTTATCTTCGGCTTCAATTAAAACAGAGGTGCGCAGCCGGTTATCCTGTGGATTTAGCGAGGTGCATACCTCGCAGCCGCAGGCAATAACAGGTACACCCTGCGAAGTTCCGGTTCCTAAAAATGTTATGGTCACAGCTGGAGTTTTGTTTGTTTAATTTCCTGCAAAAACGCTACTTGTTTTTCGTCGAGCAGTTTAAAATCTATTTCCAGTTCACGCAAAAGCTCAACAAGGGCTAAAATTTTACTTTCCAGGTTCGAGAAACGGTTGACGATCACCATTCGGCTGTTCAGCAACAGGCATGCACCTGTTTTAAAGTTGCCTTTTTCATACCGCACCTTGTAACCTGCTGTTTTAAGCAGCATTTCCAGTTTTTCGAGGGTATGGTTAGTTGCAGGAAGCATTATTTCAAAAATAGTAAATTAAGTGTAATTGCAGGTTCATTTTTGGTTATCGCCATCTTTGTTTTAAATAGCCTATATCCCTATATTTATTAACCAATTATACGCTCAATATCACAATGAAAAAAATCATCCTGTTTGCAATATGTGTAACCGCCTGTTTAACAGCTTTAGCCCAGCAAACTAAAACCTATGCCGAGAAACTGGGCTGGCCCAAGGGCGCCCGTGTAATTATTTTGCATGTTGACGATGCTGGTATGTCGCACGAATCAAATGATGGGGCAGAGAAAGCTATTGGTGAGGGTGTAGCTACTTCAACCAGTGTGATGATGCCCTGTGCATGGGTATCTGAGTTTAAAACGTACCTGGATAAGCATCCTGATGTAGATGCCGGCCTGCATTTAACTTTAACATCAGAGTGGGATAACTACCGTTGGGGGCCGTTGGCCGGCAAAACCGCAGTACCGGGACTTACCGATAAGCAAGGTTGTTTATGGCCGTCTGTTGCGGCTGTTTACTTCAGGGCGTCGGCAGATGAGGTAGATAGAGAAATAAGAGCACAACTGGACAGGGCCTTGAGTATGGGCTTTGTACCTACCCACCTCGACTCGCACATGGGGACGCTTTTTGCCAAGCCATCTTATATGGAAAAGTATATTAAGCTGGGTATCGAAAAACAGATCCCGGTTATGTTTCCGGGTGGAGACAACCTGTTTTACAGGGCCGAAGCCAAAGCCGCTACTATTGCCGAATTGAAAAAACAGGGTAAATACACCGAAGGTATGGTAATACAAGAGCCGGCAGTTTTGGCTAATGTAAAAGAAACGGGCCTTATGATCTGGAAAGCCGGTTTGCCTGTTTTGGACGATCTGCATAACTCAAGTTATGACTGGCAGATGCCCGATATTGATAATATGACGGATAAGCAGATCCAAAAATGGTATACTGATCATTATATTGAAAGCATTGGCCGTTTATCGCCGGGCTTAACTATGGTGATTATGCATTGCACCAACCCAACACCAAATTTCGACCACATATCTGACACCGGTAAAAAACGCAAAGGCGATCTGCTTGCCATGACCGACCCACGATTAAAAGCTTTTTTAAAGCAACAAGGGTTTATTTTAACCACCTGGCGCGAAGTTATGGAACGAAGAGCAAAGGTGGGGAATGTTGAATAGACTTGATGTGTAGATATGTAAATTTCAGATGTGCAGATGAATGAATTGATGTATGGGTATCGAGATGATTTTTAATGTTTGATTTTTGGACCTGGATTAAATGAATCTATTGAATTCATCGGATTTAAAATTCTGTAATTTCATTAATTCGAGTTATTCCGGTTCAGACAAATAATCTGCACATTTGAAATTTGCAGATCTGCACATCAATTCTGTATCAGCCTGTATTTTCCCGATTTAATGAGCCTTTGCTGTTCGGCAGTGAACGAGGTGCGGCCGCCAAAATCCTGCACCCAGTAAGTGTTATATTCGGCTACACCAACTTCCTTAAAGTCGGGGTTCATGAGGTTTTTGCAATGACCTTCACTTTTAAACCAGCCATCCATTACTTCGGCTATGTTTAGCTGTCCCTGGGCAATGTTTTCGCCTATGGCAAAACTCTTAAAGCCTTTAAATTTGTATCCGGCAAAAACTATCCTGTCCTCCATGCTGCGGCCATCTTTGCTGGTATGACTAAAGTAGGTCCGTTTAGCCATATCTTTTGCGTGGCCTGTTGCAGCATCAAATAATTTATCGTTCCAGGTTAGGGGCGTGGCCGGCGGAAAGTAAGTGTCGCCGCAATTACATCCCTTGGTGCGTGTTGAATTTATACGTGATAAAAATTCGTTTTTAAACCGGGTACTTTGACCATACGTGGCGCCAAACATGAATAATATGGTAAGTGTGCAAATTGCTTTTGCAATTAAATTTCTCATATAGTATATGACAAATTAAATGAAACGGGGTTTAATTTTCAATAGTATAGTGAAGCCAGGTTATTGTTTGGGTTTCCGGGGCCGGATGCGCCACCGGCTTGGTTTTTTACGTCGCCAGTAATAGATCATTACAGCAATTGCCATTACGGCAAGGGCAATAATGAGTATTATAACGAGACCGTATGCCTTGCCGAGCTGAGTTTGGGACCTCTTTTGTAACTCGAGGTATATACTTTTTTTTTGACGATGACTGCAACCTGTTTTTTGATTATAACCGAATCTTTTTTGGTTATAAGCGCAAGGCGGTCCTCTTCGGCTTTATGTAAGATGCTATCATCAAGAAACTCATGCCTTTTTATGGCGATAGTGGCCTTCTCGTAATCTTTCATGTGCCGGTACAAACCTGCAAAACCTACCTGTACGGCCGATTCATTTTTAGGGTCAGCATTTTTGATTGCAAGGTTAAGGGCTTCCTTAAGGTCGCGCATGGCCAGCTTATAGTCTTTAATGTCGCTTTTTATAGCCGAGAGTTCAATTAATGAGGCGATGATATTGGGTACATCATTCTTTTGACGCGATATGCTATTTGATTGTAAAATAAACCACTTGGCCTGGACGTATTTACGTTGCGACCGGTAAATTTTTGACAGATTATTATAACAGGTGCGTAAACCTAAAGAATCATTAATGCTTGAATAGGTATGCAAGGCCAGCATGGTATAATTTAAAGCTTCGCCTTGGTAATAATATCTTACGTGCCTGTTTGCAATAGTATCGTAATTTAAATATTGCGCGGCAATTTGGGTGTATATAGGGCCCTTTAATGAATCGGTGGTGAGCTGTAATTTTTGCTTAAGACTATCAAGGTCACCCGCATATGCTGATAATTTGAATCCGGCTAATACAATAAAGAAGAGGCAAGTAAGTAGTTTTTTCATATAGGGGCTATCGAATATAGCAGTATATTTTCATATTCAACAGTCAAATAATGTGCCTGTATTATCAACACTTTATCCCTATTATATAAAATGATTAATAATAGCCGTTTTTAGGCTGAAATGGCCATTATTTAATCAAATACAGACGGCCGGATTTTAATTCACAATTTTTCCGATTTTTTGCACATTATTAATTGGTATAGTAAATAGTACACCATATTAACCTAATATTGATTAATTGTACTAAACAATAACCTGTTCATACCGGTTAATAAACTGCTGTACTGGTTTAAACCGCGAAAGTATGAAGTTGAAAAGTGTAATGCCAATGGCAGCGCAGGTAATACCTGCCAATACATCAAGTATATAATGATGACTTGCATATACCGCGGTAAACCAAATACCCAGCATTACCACAGCAAAAAATATGTTCACCCTGCCCAATCGGTTTTTAATGCCATAATATAAAACAATAACAGGGTATGATGAGTGTAGTGATGGCATAGCCGCAAAGACATTTGAGCCTTTTGCATAGATAGATTTAAATACGCCCGCGTTAAAATAGGCATCAAACTTTGCCAGGCCGGCGGTATTACCTTGTGTTAGGGGTTGAAAAGCAAAACCGTGATATTGTACATACCATGGTGGTGCGGCGGGGAATGCGTAGTATACTACAAAGCCCAGTAAGTTTACCAGTACAAACGTAAGCGAGAATTTAAGAAATTGCTTTTTGTTCCTGAAAAATAAAGATGCCGCAAAAGCAAGTGGTACCGGAATCCAGCATAAATAAAATATACCTGCAGCCACATCAATAAATGTATTGCCATTTACCCGCCAGTATTCGTTAGGCGTTAGCAGGCTGCCTTTATAATGAATACCAAACAACTGCTTTTCGAAATTGTAAATATCGGCTATATGTACCGAATTGAATTTGTAGTTTGGGAAGGCCTTCATATAATCAAATATGATCCAGTACACAACGAATATACTAAAGCCAAGAATAAATTTACGGGTAACCGGAGCTGCGTAAAAAAGGGAATTGAATATCAATACCAATACAAGCTCATCGGGTTTGTAACCTATTAAAAAGTAGGAGAGTACTAAATAACCTAATGAAATTAGTGTAACAACAAGTATAGTTTTAATATTGATTGTTACACTATTGTGTGCCACACTATCCACTTTATTTTTTTAAGAAGCCTGAACGGAATATTTTATCCCACAATGGTGAACTTACGCCATAACCTCGGTCGGGGTCCTGGTAATGATGCAGCATGTGGTGTTGTTTGATTTTTTTAAACAAGCCGCTTTTAAAGTTGAAATGATGCATAGCATAGTGCGATATATCATAAAACAGGTAGCCTAATATAAAACCCGGGAAAAAGCCAAAAACATAGTTTACAGGCAATATGGCTTTAAATAAAAAGTAAAAACCAGTAGCTAAAGGTATACTAAGTGAGGGTGGCAATACCAGGCGTTTGGTATCGCTGGGGTAATCATGGTGTACGCCATGCATTATAAAATGTAGCCTTTTTGCCCATTCCCAGTTCTCGTTTGGTTTAAGATGGAATACAAAACGATGCATAATGTATTCTGTAATTGTCCACACAAACAAACCTAAAATAAACAGCTCTGCGTATTTTAACACATCAATACCCGCAGCAAAAGCCAGGTAGGTTGAGTATACAATAACGGGTACAAAAATATACAGGGGTACGGTATAATGTACCTTTGATAAACTCTCTAAAAAGTTGCTTTTAAACATCCTCACAGACTCATGTGAGTTGGATACATAATTCTTTTTCATGGCATATCAGGTTTAAAATGCTTGATGATTTGTCTGCCTGTTATTTTATCTTTTATGTTGATCTGAATTTAATTTCCGGATACAATTGTTAATCCGGCTCAATTTTAACAAACATTTACCAATATGTAAATGCCATTATTTAATTGTTACGAAGATATGATATTTTGATGAGGTCTTAAGTCAAAAGTTCCAGGTTTTGGATTTGGTACAATCAGGGACTTTAATCCGGGTGGTTAACAGCTAAAGACTTTGACTTTACAACTTATCCTCTTCTTCTTGTTTTATTAAAGCTCTTTTAGCCTCTCTTAGCCTGTTAAACGCGGTAATGTTGGTTAACACAGCCAGTATAACAAGCGGAAATGTAAATATTGAAATAGGTTCAAATATGTGAAACTTTATGCCCGGTACAAACAATTTGTAATTGCCGCCAATATACTGAGCCACAATGCCGCTTAATAACGCGCATAAACCAATAGTAACCACACGCTCGGGCCTTTGCATTAAACCGCCTTTTATTTCAACACCCAAACCTTCGGCGCGTGCCCTCACATAGCTTACCATCATGGAACCAATAAGGGCTATAAAAGCCGCTATAGAGCTTATAAAGTAGTGATGACCTACCAGGTAATAACAAATACCCAGGAACATAATCAGTTCGCTGTAACGGTCAAGCACCGAATCATACAGAGCGCCAAAAGTTGATTTCATATTACCCAAACGGGCCACCTGGCCATCAAGCATATCAAACAAACCGGCAAACAATATCAGGCCGCCAGCCCAGCCAACATAGCGTAAATCGCCCCGGTTACCTTCTTCGGCACCTAAAATAAATATGGCGGCTACACCTACGTTCAGCACAAAACCAATTGATGTAACTGCGTTTGGAGTTAAGCCAACTTTGATCAGGATTTTTACAACGGGATCAATTACCCGGTAAATACCCAACTGCAGGTTTGTTCTTAACGATATTTTCTGTTCCATTTTTGTAATAGTTTGATGTTACAAAATTAAAAATCAAATTTAACTCTTACACGGAAGCCCCATTGTGATATATCCGGGTGGTCTAAATAATTAAATCTCTTCACAAAATCAATCCGTATAAATTTAAATATATTTTCGACACCAACACTACCCTCAACGTAAGGTGTTTTACCAAGTGTATAGGTAATTGGCACCCCATTGCCATCAACAGGGAATTGATATAAAGACGGATGTAGGTTTGGATTGTTTTGGTCACTTAAACTACCATACAAAACTTTTGCCGAAAATACTTCGCGCCATTTTAATTTTTTTAACAAAGGTACCTTGTTAAAAAAGAAACCCATAAAGTGCTGATCGATTCTGAAGCTTGCGTATTTATCACTGGCAAACTCTAAAAAGTTCATTAAGTTATATGAATCAATATCATAAGCATAGGTTTGGTTGGCATGATGAATGGTTAACAATGGATATGGTACCGAGCCAAATAGTTTACCTCCGCTTAAGTTAACATCTGCATAACCCAATTGCGATTCATAAACACGCTTGTCAATACGGGCGTCAATTTTTTGATAATTATACTCGCCGCCAAACAGGTTTTTTACACCGGCAGTATACTGCAGTTGGTAGGTGGGGTATTTATTAGGAATAGGTATGCGATAAATTTTACCCTGGTAAAATTCTTCGTGAGGGGCATAACGGATTCCGGCAGTAAGCTGGGTTGTGGTAAGGTCATGGATAGAATTTGGCTGACCGTTTACAACATTGTTAAAATAAAGTGACCCCGCTGGTTCCTGTGTCCATTTATTAAAACCTGCATTGTATGAAAAGTGGCTTTCAAATTCATGTGCATAATCTAACCTGTAGTTATCGTTATAAAGGTATTTGTCATTTACCCCGCGTTTAAATGACAGCAATAAGTTATCTTCCTGAACAAACTGCAGGTTTAAACCCGGGATTTTGGTATCACGCTGGAAGCTTGCCCTTATATAATTTTGGGGGAATTTATAAATAGATTTATTGTTTAACGAGTAGGTACCACTCACGAAATATTTCCAGCGCTGATCCCTAAAACCATAGGCGGCATAAGTTTCAAAATAATAACGCCTGCTTAATTCGGGGGTGGTACGACCACCAAACCTCAATTTAAAACCTTCAACCGGGTTAAAGCTGTAAAATGTATTTGCAGGGCCAATTTCAAACTTCCCAAAACCTTTGTAACCTGCAAGCAGCAGCGTGGCAATATCAACTGTACGCTTAAAGGATGGCATGTTTTTTAAGCTGTCGATGTTTTTATAAACCTTTGATTCGGCAGTTGTTAAGGTATCCAGGCGATTTTCTGTCCAGAAAGCCTCAGTTCGGTTCCGGGCTTCGTCGGATGCTTCTTCTGATTGCTTGGTATAGGCAGTATCCGGCCTGGGTTTGTTTACAATGTAATTACCATAAGTTATGGTACGCATACCAAATAAACTGCTTTTGGCGTCCTTTTTTGAAGCGCCAAAATCGGCAATGGTGTTGCTCTTACTTAAATGGTAACGGCCGTCGGGATTTTGTTCAAAATCCAGGTCAACCTGTATCGACCGGATAAAATTAATATTGATATGCTTATTTACCAATAAAGTAGCCTTTTGAACCGCATAATTACCATCGAGCGTTATGTAGATACTTCCCTCAAATAATACATCATTTGTATTGCGCGGTGTAAAACTTAGTTGAACCAGTTTTTGGTTTTTACTATCGGTAATGGTATCGGTTATAAAAAACTTATAGTAATTAGGAGAGTTATTTGATATTGGGCTTAAAAACTGGCTCGTTATCAGAAATACGTTATTATCGTAAATATCAACCTTTGTATAAAGGTGTTTAAAGTACTGTGTTAAACCCGAATTATCTACAGCAGGGCCAAAGTTTACACTTTTTTCGCCCAAAATTACCTCCCTGGTTTTTTCGGGGTTTTTACGATAATAATTCTGTAGCAGTTTTTCGTTCAGGAAAATAGGTAATATTGATTTACCGGGTATAGATGTGCTATCGCGGTTATCTAATACAAACTTATATTTCCTGAAAAACTTACGGTCAGAGAATTGTGCCGAAACGTTGGCAGCACCAAACATCATCTTATCGTATTCCCGGTATTCTACATAGCTGTAAGCTTCAGGGCGATTTTTTTCTTTATTCTCGATAACTTTACGAATCAATTCAACCGCCGGGTTATCCTTGTTACGGTACTTTGGTTTTTTACCTGCTTTAATATTAACCTCGTTAAGTTGCTGCGCCGATGGGAAAAGCCTTACATTTATAACCTGCTCCTTACCCGGAACAACAGTTAAAAATGCGTCCTTGTAACCTAAAAAGGATATTTTAATTTGTTTGTATGAAAGCTGGTTTGTTGAAAGGCGATATTTGCCATTATTATCAGTAGTAACACCCGTAGTAGTGCCGGTAAAACTAACTACAACATAAGGAAGTGTTTGTTTATTACCTGCATCAGTAACCGTACCTGTTATAATGGTAGTTTGGGCAAATAATGATGTGACAGAAAAAAAGAATATCGAAAAGAATAAACTTTTGTAAAATTTTTTAAACTCCATGTACTTTATGCAATTATGCAAATACAAACTTTTTTTGATTGATAAAATAGTAGCCAGCAACCTGGCCACCAAAACCCATTTTGAATGCTGATATTGTAAATTACCAGTTCAAAACTACAGATCGATCAATCGTTTACACTTTTCATCCAGCTGATCTGCCCGGCGCTTCACCTGCTTTATTTAAGCATGTTTCCTGCACCTTTTACAACCCTTATACATAGCCTGCAACTGCGCTTCAAAGGTAAAAAAAATCCCTACAGACTAATGTGGTCAAAAAGTCAAATATTGTCCGCATTAATAGCAAAGGTGCACATCGTTATTAATATCTTTAAATTATACTATTGAGCAAACGGCACTATTAGATATATATTATCACCTTTTTGTTTCGTGATAATATGTATCAATTACGTAAGGTGTTGATTTTTAGATGTGATTATTAAATTTTGCTGCAATTGTAATTAAAATGATATGTTTTAGGGGTTATAAATTCCCCAAATTTAACAATTATTAACAGGTTAACTAATAGATAATTATGGATCTTAAATTAAGTTTAAATAAACAGCCGCATAAAGAATTGAATCAATATACGGCTGTTATTATTTTATATTGTTTTATTATGCTTCTTCGGCAAACATATCATCGTAGTAATCTAAGCCAAGATGAGTTATCAAATCTTCGCCCATTAAGTAGCGCAGCGTGTTTTCCAATTTTATCAACTGTTTAAATATATCATTCTCGGGATGTAAACCTGCCGCGGTTTGCGGCGATTTAAGGTAGAAGGATAACCATTCCTGGATCCCGCTCATGCCGGCTCTTTTTGCCATATCACTAAATAAGGCAAGGTCAAGCGCGATAGGGGCGGCCAGGATAGAGTCGCGGCAGAGGAAGTTGATCTTGATCTGCATTTTATAGCCTAACCAGCCAAAAATGTCTATGTTATCCCAGCTTTCTTTGTTATCGCCATGCGGTGGATAGTAGTTGATCCTGATTTTATGGTAAATGTTGCCATAAAGTTCCGGGTTATCTTCAGGTTTAAAAATATCCTCCAGTACGCCCAGTTTTGATACTTCTTTGGTTTTAAAGTTATCCGGATCATCAAGCACAAGGCCGTCGCGGTTACCAAGAATGTTGGTTGAAAACCACCCGTGTACACCTAATGAACGTGCAGCTAAGCCTGGCGCTAAAATTGTTTTCATTAAAGTTTGGCCGGTTTTAAAATCCTTACCCGCAATAGGGGTTTTGGTTAATTTGGCAAGTTCAATTAAAGCCGGAATATCAACTGTTAAGTTAGGGGCGCCGTTTGAGAAAGGTACACCTAATTTTAAAGCAGCATAAGCATATATCATACTTGGTGCAATCAGTTTATCATCATCCTTTAAAGCCTGTTCAAAGGCTGCAAGTGACTGGTGAATTGCCGATGCCTCGTAATAAATTTCTGTTGAACCGCACCATACAAGTACTACCCTGTCAAGACCGTTTTTTTCTTTGAAGTTTTTAATATCCTCCATTACCTGTTGCGCCAGTTCATAACGTGTACCGGTTTTAACGTGGGTGCCGGTAAGGTTTTTGGCGTAATTATGGTCAAAAGCAGCCTTCATGGGTACAATAGCTTCCAACTTGGCTTTTACGGCGTTTAATAGCGCGGGCTCAAGTACTTTAGCGTTTGAAGCAGCTTCAAAAACGTTATCATCATAAACATCCCATCCGCCAAAAACAATGTCGTTTAAATTAGCAAGCGGAACAAATTCATTAATTTTAGGGTTACGGTTTTCAGTTCGTTTACCTAAACGAATGTGACCCATTTGTGTAAGAGAGCCAATTGGTTGCGAGATGCCTTTTTTTACAGCTTCAACGCCGGCAATCAGTGTGGTGGCTACAGCGCCTAAGCCTGGGATAAGGATTCCCAGTTTGCCTTCGGCAGGAGAGATTTTAATTTTCATTGTAATTGTTTATTGTTTAATTATTATGGCCCGGACCATCTGTTTGGTTTTACCGGTTTTACCTTAATGTTTTAACAGGAAATGGTTTGTGTTAATTGTGCTAAGTGTTTGATTATCAATTTACTTAAACGTTTAAGTAAATTAACATAATTTTATTGTTTTTTAATTTTAAAGTGCATGTTTTGTAATGATTATTTTAGTTTGCCCGGTTATAGCCAATCATTGGCCCTATACCATTTCAGCGTTTCTATTAAACCGGTCTTTAAGTTATAGGTTGGATAAAACCCAAGTTCTGATTTTGCTTTTTCAATGTCAACAGACCAGTTTACGGCCATAAGCTCATTAAGTTTTTCGGTATTTAATATGGCAGCCCTATTGCTCAAAGAACTTACTTTTTCTGATACCAATGCTATTATTTTTACAAATATTACAGGCAAATGAAATTTGAAGGTTTTTAAGCTTAGCGCTTCCTTTGCTAAATTAGCTAACTCATATTTACTATAAAAATTGCCGTCGCTAAGGTTGTAGTCTGAAATATTCCAGTCGTACAGCGATTTAATAGCAGCTTTTGCAACATCTTTTACATAAATAAAGGTAAGTTTTTGCTCGGCTTTACCCATATAAGGTTCAAGTCCCCGGGTGAGCTGCTTAAAAAATATAAATATGCCGGTATCCCTTGGTCCATATATAGCGGTAGGGCGTAAAATGGTATAATTTAAATTTTCTATAGTTTTAAGTTGATTCTCGGCCAATAACTTACTGCGGCCGTAGGCCGTAACCGGGTTGGGCTTTATATTTTCGCTGATGGAACCCACCAATGTTTTAAGCGGGCCAAGCGCAGCAAGGCTGCTGATGAGCACGAATTTTTTTAGGTTTATATCTGCCTGTACTGCAGCCGATGCCAGGTTAAACGTGTGTGTGGCATTAATGTAGTTGTATGCCGCCTGTGATTTGGCTGCGGTAACACCTGCCGCATGGATAATATAATGAGGTTTTATATAACTCAGTTGTTGTTTTAAGGCCGAAAGATCCCGGTAATCGAGGTTTACAAAGTTGATGTCAAGATGTTTTAAGTGATCTATCTTACTGCTTTTGCGCACTGCGGCATACACTTCAAGATTGTTATGTAATGCCTCCTCTATAATGTGAAATCCTGCAAACCCACTTGCCCCGGTTATTAAAACCCGTTCCCTCATATCGCTTTCTGGTATAACCTGTATTTTTTGTATGGATCGCCTTTAATAGCTTCAATGGCGCGGTTCACCATATCATTATGTTCCAAAGTCCATCCGGCTTCGGCATGTTTAAATCCTTTTCTTTTATATTCTCTTATAATGGTACCGTATAAACAAGCCTCTATACCCATTTTACGGTAGCCATCAATAACCCCCAACGCGTAAATACGGATACTCTGGATATTTTTTTTGCCAAATAATAGCTTAAAGATGCCTGTAGGTAATAACCGCCCGCGTTTTATCTTTTGAAAAATCTCATTATAATTGGGCAGGGCTAAACCAAACGCAACTATTTTGCCTTCCTGCTCGGCAACCAATGCAAAATCAGGATCGAGGATCAGTTTAAGATCTTTGGCCAGGTAGTCAAATTCTTCATCGGTTAAAGGTACAAAGCCGGTATTGCTATCCCAGGCGGAGTTATAAACCTCGCGCAGTTTAGCAGCATCTTCCTTGAATTTTTTCATGTTTACCTTGCGGATAATGATATTATTCCGCTTTAAGCGCTCCTCTAAAGAGTTTAATAACCTAACTGATTTATCATCATAAGCCTGGCCGTCCCAATGCCACGCAATAAGATCAACATCTTTGCTAAGGCCGTAGGCTTCAATGAGGTTGGCATAGTAAGGTTTGTTATAGGTATTCATTAAAAAGGCAGGACTATCAAATCCTTCAATCAATAAACCGCAAGGCTCATTGGTGCTAAAGTTTACCGGGCCTAAAAGTTTACCGCTCACTCCTTTCTCTTTAAGCCATTGGGTTACGGTTTCAAAAAGTAAGGTGGATACATTTATATCATTTACACAATCAAAAAAACCAAAAAAACCATCGTTAACATGGTTATACTCATTGTGCGCATTATTGAGTATGGCGGCAATCCGGCCTACAATTTTATCGCCGTCATAAGCTAAAAAAGGCTGTACTGTGTTGTGCTTATGAAAAGGGTGAATGGTTAGCAAATCCCGTTGGGCTATAAACAGTTCGGGAACATAGTTTGGGTCGCCCTCATACAAATCATGCGGAAAATCAATAAATGAAGCTAATTCCTTTTTAGAATTAACCGTTACAATTTTTATCATGAGTGGTATTCAATAATTGCCCTAAGGCCATAGAAACTGAAAAGTCCGTATGCACATGAGCTTGTTTTAAACTAAAACAGCAACAAATACATACGGACATTTTATTATATTTTTTCTTTAACAGAAGTAACGCCTACTTCTTTAAACGCTTTTGCAAGTTTTTCAACGGCTTCATCAATTTGCGCAAAGGTATGAGTTGCCATTAACGAGAAACGCAGCAACGATGAATCTGAAGGTACAGCCGGCGAAACTACCGGGTTAACAAACACACCATCGGCTTGTAATTGTTTGGTTACAAGGAAAGTTTTTTCGTTATCACGTACGTAAATAGGTAATATCGGGCTTTCGGTAGGACCAAGGTCAAAGCCTTCTTCCAGTAACAGCTTCATGGCATAGTTGGTATTATCCCAAAGTTTCTGGATCCTTTCCGGCTCCGATTCGATGATATCAAGTGCGGCAATAACGCTGGCAACAGAACCCGGAGGCATACTGGCGCTAAACATCAATGAACGCGCGCGGTGTTTTATGTAATCAATGGTATCCTTATCGCTGGCAATAAAACCACCTAACGATGCCAATGACTTACTAAAAGTACCCATGATAAGGTCAACATCATCAGTAAGGTTAAAATGCGATGCGGTACCGGCACCTTTATGGCCAATTACCCCAAGGCTGTGCGCATCATCTATCATGATGTTTGCACCATACTGATCGGCAAGATCAACTATCTGTGGTAGCTTAACAATATCACCTTCCATGCTGAATATACCATCAACAGCAATAATTTTTACAGCATCCTCTGGCAATAAGGCCAGTTTACGCTGCAGGTCGTTCATATCATTGTGGGCATATTTAATCACTTTCGAAAACGAAAGCCTGCTGCCATCAATGATACAGGCATGATCATACTCATCCAATATGATATAATCATTACGACCGGTTATGCATGATAGTACCCCAAGGTTTACCTGGTAACCAGTGCTGAATAGTACAGTAGCTTCTTTGCCAACATAGCTGGCAAGCCTGTTCTCTAACTCGATGTGAATATCGAGTGTGCCATTTAAAAAGCGAGATCCGGCACAACCTGTGCCGTATTTATCGATCGCTTTTTTTGAAGCTTCCTTAATTTTAGGGTGATTGGTAAGGCCTAAGTAGGAATTAGAACCAAACATTAACACTCTTTTATTATCTATTAAAACTTCAGTGTCCTGAGCAGACTCAATAGGCCTGAAATAAGGATACAATCCCTTTTCCCGGAGCATATTTGCAACCTGGAACTCGGCGATTTTCCCATGTAGTTTTTTAACCATGTATTAACTCTGCTTAAATTTTGCGTAAAAATACCATGAATAAGCAAATAACTTATACGGTAAGTGTAATTTTTTTAAAAATAGCTTATCATTAGGTTAACCTAATTGATAAAGGTGTATTCATATTACATGGCAAATTAATTAATTTTTTTGTTTATTTCGCACCTTATATTTTCATTTTTTTGTAAAAACCGAAAATTGGTAGGTTTTTGCCATGCATTTATAAAATTTCGGTAATATTCTTGTGGTTCATAATATTTTGTTGATATTAATCACATATTCGCACTCCCCTGTGTAATTCGATTAAAACTATAGCAACTTTGTTTTGTAGTTTATGTCAGTTTGCATTGACATCTATTTCCTTCGTATGAAAAAACTAAAAAACCTATCCATCTTAACGATAATTAATTTAACATTAATTTTACATTCGCCGGTTTTTGCTCAAGGCGGGGTTGATACCATTGGTGGGGGATCGGTTTCGCTTAAGCAAGCTGTTGATTATGCGCTGCGCAATCAACCAGCAGTAAGGCAGGCTTCTATTGATGAACAGATCAATGAGCGCGATATCAGGATAGGTTTATCAGGATGGCTGCCGCAGGTAAATTCATCGGGACTATATAACTACTATTTTAAAGGCAGCCCGCAGGCGGGTGCAGGAGGTGCCAATATCCCTTCAAATTCAGGCAGTATCCGTAACCTGTCGACACTGGGTGTTACAGCATCGCAGGTATTATATAATAATGATGTATTCCTGGCTTCAAAAGCATCCAGGTACTCGCGCGAGTATTACAGGGAAAATACTTTAAGCACCCAGATAGGTGTTGTATCGGATGTAAGCAAGGCTTTTTTTGATGTATTGTTATCGCAAAAACAGCTTAATATTACCAACGAGGATATTACACGGCTGCAGCGTAGCTTAAAAGATGCCACCAACAGGTACCAGGCAGGCGTATCTGATAAAACAGATTATAAGCAGGCAACCATTGCCCTCAATAATTCGATAGCTACACGTAAGGCGACAGAAGAATCAATAAAAAGCAAAACGGCCTATTTAAAACAGATCATGGGTATTGGTGGCGAAAAGCCCTTAACGCTATCATACGATTCATCACGATACGAACAGGAGGCCTACATTGATACCAATCAAACACTGGATGTAAACAACCGCATCGAATTTAGGCTGCTGCAAAGCTCAAAAGCGCTTAAGAGTTTAAACATTAACTATTACCGTTACGGCTTTTTACCTTCTATATCGGCGGTAGGCAGTTATAATTATGCATACTTTAATCATGATTTTAATAATCTTTATAGCAATGCCTATCCAACGGGTTATGCCGGTATTACTTTAGGCCTGCCAATTTTCCAGGGAGGCAAACGCCTGCAAAATTTAGCAAAAGCGCGCTTACAGGTTGAGCGTACCGACCTGGATATAGAAAATACCCGCAACAGCATCAATACCGAGTATGTGCAGGCATTGGCCGGCTATAAAAGCAACTACACCAGTTACCGGCTGGTGCGTGAAAACGTAGACCTGGCAAGGGATGTATATAAAATAGTAAGCCTGCAATACCGTGAGGGGGTTAAAACTTACCTTGATGTTATTGTAGCACAATCAGACCTGCGTACTGCCGAGCTGAACTATTATAATGCCTTGTTCCAGCTGCTGGCCAGTAAGATCGATCTGCAAAGATCATTGGGGACATTAACGGTACAATAACAATATTAAATAGAATTTAAACGAACAACCCTATAATGAAACCATCATGAGTTGCCACTTAAAAACAAAAAATAAACGCTCATGATAGCTTCATTACCTTTAAAAAACAAATCACTATAATGAAAAACAGATATATATATTGGTTAGCCCCGGCAGCATTAATAACATGGGTATCATGTGGTAAAGCCGGTAAGGGTGGCGCAGCCGCGCAGCCACCAACACCGGTTTCAATTGCCGAAGCCAAAACTGCAGAGGCTACCTATTATGATAGGTACCAGGGAGTAGTAATATCTATTAACACTGTTGAGCTGCGTAGCCAGGTGCCGGGTTTTGTAACGGGTATATTTTTTAAGGAAGGTGATGTTGTACAAAAGGGCAAAGTGCTTTATGAAATTGATAAACGTAAATATGAAGCAGCATATCAGCAAGCCCAGGCTAATGTGTTAAGCGCCCAGGCCAACCTGGTAAAAGCCCAAAAAGATGTTGACAGGTATAATATGCTGTTGAAAAACGATGCTATTGCCCGCCAAACTGTTGACCAGGCTACCGCTGCATATGAAACAAATAAAAGCCAGGTGGCTGTAGCTAAAGCGGGACTTGCATCGGCTGCTACAGATCTTTCTTACGCTACCATCCGGGCGCCTTTCACAGGGCGCATAGGTATTTCGCAGGTGAGGCTGGGTGCTCAGATTGCTGTGGGTACTACGCTTATGAACACCATATCGGCCGAGCATCCTATTGGTGTCGACGTTGTAATTAACGAGCAGGATATTAACCGCTTTTATAATCTGCAAAAAGCAAGCAGCGATACCACTTTTAAACTACAGCTGCCCGATGGTAACACTTATAATAAAACCGGTAAGGTTTTAGCTATTGACAGGGGAGTAAACAGCGGAACCGGAAGTATTAAAGTACGCATCCAGTTCCCTAATGAGGATGATGTACTGAAGGATGGCATGAGCTGTGTTTTACAGGTATTGAATGGGCAATCGGGCAACAGGGTGCAGATACCTAATAAAGCGGTAACCGAGCAAATGGGCGAATTTTTTGTTTTTGTAACCAGAGATACTACAGTTAAAGATACCGCCCAGGATAAAACCATAAAAGACAGGCGCGATACTATTGCCAACCAGGTAAAGGTAAAGCTTGGTCCCCGTGTTAATACAGATATAGTGGTTATGGCTGGTATCAAAGCTGGCGACAAGGTGGTGACCGATGGCTTTCAGCGTTTGCGCGATGGCGGCAGAATAACGCTTGGCGCCGGTGGCCCGCCTGCAGGTGCGGCTCCAAAAAAATAGTGTTTATATACGAAGAGAGATTTAAGCTTGTGGCAGGGAACAACCCCTGCAAAACTTAATAATAAAAAGAATGATCGCAGATACTTTTATACGACGACCGGTAACCGCAATAGTGATCTCAATAGTGATTGTAATTGTGGGCGTATTGTCAATGACCAGCTTACCTATCGGGCAATATCCTGATATTACCCCGCCAACTGTTTCTGTTACCGGTACGTATACCGGGGCTGATGCGTTAACGGTGGAGCAAACCGTGGCCACCCCGGTAGAGGTACAAGTGAATGGCGTGCCCGGCATGACCTATTTACAAAGTAACAGCAGCAGTAACGGCCAAATGAGCATGACTGTTAACTTTGATGTAGGTACCGATATTAATATAGCAGCGCTTGATGTGCAAAACCGTGTGGGTATTGCCCTGCCAACCTTGCCGCAGGAGGTGCAGCGTTTAGGGATGATTGTGCGCAAGCGTAATCCCAGTATATTAATGCTGGTTGCCATGTTTTCACCTAAAGGTAGCCATGACGTTACTTTTACCGATAATTATACCAATGTTTTTATAAAGGATGCTATTTTACGTACCAAAGGCGTGGGCGATGTTGTTAGCCGTGCCGATGATTTCAGTATGCGTATCTGGCTTAACCCCGATAAGCTCGCAGCTTTGGGCATGTCTGCAGGCGATGTAACCGCTGCATTGGCCGAGCAAAACGCCCAGGTGGCCCCGGGTACTGTTGGTGCCACGCCCCAGCAAAAGGCGCAAACCTTTGAATATTCTGTACTGGTAAAAGGCCGTTTAAGCAAACCCGAAGAATTTGGTAATGTAGTTGTGAAAACCGTGCCGGCTACAGGTGCTATTGTACATTTAAAGGACGTAGCACGTATTGAGCTGGGTAAATTCAATTACTCCGGTAATTCGTTTGTTGATGGTAAAAGAGCATCGTACCTGTTGGTGTACCAGGCCCCAAACAGCAACTCGCTTGAAACAGCCGAGAACGTATACGCCACCATGGAGCAGCTTAAAAAAAGTTTCCCGGCTGATATTGACTATGTGGTTCCTTTTGAAGCGGTAACTGTAGTTAAAGTATCAGTTAGCGAAGTGGTAGAAACCTTGCTTATAGCATTGGGACTGGTTATTGTGGTAGTATTTTTATTCCTGCAAAACTGGCGCTCCACCCTTATCCCCGTATTGGCTATTCCCGTATCTATCATAGGTACGTTCATATTCTTTATTCCACTCCATTTTACCATAAATACGCTTACGTTGTTTGGTTTTGTATTAGCCATAGGTATTGTGGTTGATGATGCTATTGTGGTAGTTGAAGCTGTACAGCATTATATGGATGAAGAGGGTATGTCTCCACGTGAAGCAACCGAGCATGCCATGCGCGATATATCGGCGCCGGTAATTGCCATTGCCTTGATATTAGCTGCGGTGTTTGTGCCGGTAGGGTTTGTGCCCGGTATAGTTGGACGGCTTTACCAGCAATTTGCTATCACTATAGCTATATCGGTATTGATATCGGCTTTTGTGGCGCTTTCGTTAACCCCGGCGTTGTGTACGCTGCTGCTCCGCCCGCATAAAATTGATGAAAAATCAAAAGGGCTCAACAAATTCTTCTTTGTATTTAATGATTGGTTCACCCATATAACAGGCAGGTATCGCAACACCGTTGATAAAGGCATAAAAAATTCAAAGTTCATTGTCATTATACTGGTGTGTATTATTATTGGCACCATACTTTTATTCAGGGGTAAACCATCAGGGTTTATTCCGTTAGAGGATGATGGTCGCGTTTATATCACCTATGATCTGCCCGAAGCCTCATCAACAGTAAGAACGGTTGATGTGCTGCACCAAATGATGAAAACCCTTGATAGCGTACCCGAAATTGCGCATTATGCAGCATTAGGCGGATTGAACGCTATCAGCTTTGCAAGTAAGGCCAATAGCGCCACCATGTTTGTTCAGCTTAAGCCATGGGATGAGCGTAAGGAAAAATCGCAGCAGATTACCGCCCTTGTTGCCAAGCTCACTAAAAAGCTGGCCAGGTTTAAAGAGGCGAATGTGGTAGTAATTCAGCCGCCTGCTATTCCGGGTTTAGGAAGCACCGGTGGTTTTTCATTTATATTAGAAGAAAAACAAGCAGGTGGTGATATAAAAGTGTTTGAGAAAACATTGAAAACATTTGTGGGCGAGCTTAATAAACGCCCAGAAATTGCCCGGGCCTTCACCTTTTTTACAGCGAGTACACCTGCTTATCAGTTAACTATTGACAGGGAGAAAGCTAAAAAATTAGGCGTTTCTATAGCCGATGTTAACAGTGCCCTGCAAACCTATATGGGGAGTACCTATATTAATGACTTTACCATATACGGCCGAAACTTTAGGGTGCTTGCACAGGCCGATACTACTTACCGGAGTAATATCAGCAATATCGGGCAATACTTTGTGCGTAATTCATTTGGTACAATGGTGCCGTTAAGTACCCTTACCTCTTACAAGGTTATTGAAAACTCGCCGTTGATTGCACATTATAACCTGTTCAGGTCGGCCGAGATTAACGGGAGTTCCAGGCCCGGTTATAGCAGCGGTGATGCTATAACGGCTTTGAAAGAAGTTGCTGCCAAGTCACTGCCACAAGGCTTTGGTTACGAGTTTTCGGGTCTTAGCCGCGAAGAGTTATTGTCTGGTTCAACAACAGTTTACATTTTTGCACTTTCTATAGGCTTTGTATTCCTTTTCCTCGCCGCGTTATATGAAAGCTGGTCAGTTCCGTTTTCGGTGCTGCTGGCTGTGCCTTTAGGCGCATTTGGAGCCATCCTTTTCCTTACGTTCTGGCCCGACCTAACCAATAACGTATATGCGCAGATTGGTTTAATTACCTTGATAGGTTTGGCGGCCAAGAATGCGATTTTGATAGTTGAGTTTGCCAAAGAACGTGTAGACAGGGGGATGAACCTTGAAAAGGCTACCCTTGAAGCGGTACGGCTGCGTTTACGTCCAATCATCATGACCTCGATGGCATTTATGTTGGGGGTTGTGCCCTTAATGATTTCATCCGGTGCTGGTGCCGAGGCCCGGAAAACCATAGGATGGACGGTGTTTGGGGGGATGCTTGCGGCCACATCGCTTGCTATATTTATAGTGCCCGTTTTATACTATACTATTACCCGGTTTGCGTATGGCAAAGAAAAACTGGCCGAAATGGAAAAAAACTACAAGCCCGATCCAAACCATGACCCGCATATTTAATACTTGTTCATAAAAACAAAAAAAGAGGAGCGAAAACTTCTCTTTTTTTGTTTTTGGCAAGCCATAGTATCTCATCGTTATGCCAATAGTTATTGAATTTTTAGCCTATACACTACAAAAATCATTAATTGCAGACACTTTTTGTATAAGCAACATTCTGTTTTTCTGTACATTAATTTGATGTTAAATAAATTTCTAAAAACGAATGGTAAATATCATTTTTTAATAAAAAAGTATATTGATAATCAATATTTAAGCCAAATACTTAGTTAAAATAACTACAATAAAACTCCGTATTTAAACCGTCATGCCAATCTCACAAGGGTTAAAAGTTATCAAAATGGCAAAGTATTTGTAAAGGAGGTATCAATGCAATGAAAAAATTGCAGAGTTATATAAAAATTACAACTATGAAAACAATGACAAAAATTATAGCCGGAGCTTGTACAGCTGTAGCTATATTCATCGGAACAAATGTAAGCGCACAAACTACTCCCGCCAACAAACTACGTTTTGGTATTGGTTTAGAAGCAGGTGTACCTACAGGTAACGCACATGATATTTCGAAATTTGAGCTTGGTGGTACCGGACGTTTACAATATGGGGTTAATAACAATGTAGCTTTAACGCTAACATCTGGTTACTATAACTTTTTTGGTAAAACTTATACCTCAACAGTAACCACCCCAACCGGCACGGCCACTTCAACTTTTAAAGCCAGATCACTTGGTATGATCCCGGTTAAAGCTGGTCTTAAAGCGTTTGTTAGCGATGGCTTTTATCTGTCGGGCGAAGCAGGTGCTGGGTTTGAAGTTCATCCGATAGTAGCCGGCGGTGAAAAAAACACCAAACTTATTCTTTCTCCCGGCATTGGTTACGCAACCAAATCATGGGATGTTGGTGCACGTTATGAAAATTTTTCTGGCCAGGGTAATAACTATGGCCTCGTAGGTTTACGTATAGCTTACGGTTTTGGTTTATAGAAAAACCTGGTCACTAAATAATAAAAGCCCCTCGTCGTGATGATGAGGGGCTTTTTGTTATTCTGAACCGGAATTTTTCGAATTTAAGAATTAACAGAATTTCAGCTGCATTTAAATTCGAATTTTTTTTAATTCGCTTAATTCATCTGCACATTTGAAATCTGAAATCTGCACATCTACACCAGTTTCCCCAGCGCTTCTTTAATCCTTCTTACAGCCTCTATCAGCTTATCCTCTGCAGCGGCGTAGGAGATGCGGATAGAAGTAGTATCACCAAATGAATCACCGCCTACGGTAGCTACATGAGCTTCCTCCAGCAGGTATATGCTTAGCTCATCGGCATCTTTAATTGTTTTGCCATTATAGCTTTTGCCAAAGAACGAGGTAACGTTAGGGAAAAAGTAAAACGCGCCATCGGGCAGGTTTAATTTTATGCCATCAATTTCGCTCAATAGTTTATAAACAATGTCGCGGCGTCTTTTAAAGGCTGCACGCATTTCAAGTACTGTTTCCAGGCCGCCTTCATAAGCAGCAATACCGGCACGTTGGGTAATTGAACAGGTTCCTGAAGTTATTTGTCCCTGCATTTTATCGCAGGCCGTAGCAATCTCTTTGTTGCTTGCAGTGTAGCCAATCCTCCAACCGGTCATGGCAAATGCTTTCGACCAGCCGTTGATAATCACTACGCGGTCTTTTATATAATCAAACTGGGCTATCGATTCGTGTTTATCAATATAGTTGATATGCTCATAAATCTCGTCGCTCATGATATAAACATGAGGGTGTTTTTCAAATACTTTGGCCAGGCCTTCCAGCTCATCCTTGCTGTAAACACTACCGGTAGGGTTACATGGCGATGAGAACATAAACAATTTAGTTTTTGGCGTAATGGCTGCTTCTAATTGCTCAGGCGTAATTTTAAAATTTTGTTCAACAGTTGTGTTGATGAAAACACTTACACCCTCGGCAAGCTTAACAACTTCGCTGTATGATACCCAGTAGGGGGTAGGGATAATTACTTCGTCGCCCGGGTTCACCAAACATAATACCGCGTTGGCAATAGCCTGTTTGGCACCTGTTGAAACTACTATCTGGCTAACATCATAATCAAGGTTATTTTCGTTCTTTAACTTGGCAACAACAGCCTTACGCAGTTCGGGATAACCAGCTACAGGGGTGTAGTAGGTAAAGTTTTTATCCATGGCCTGTTTAGCAGCTTCCTTGATGTGCTCGGGGGTATGAAAATCAGGCTCGCCAAAGCTCAGGCTGATCACATCAACACCTTTTGCGGCAAGTTCACGGCCCATTTTGGCCATTTTAATTGTTTGTGATTCGGACAAGTTATTTATCCGGTTACTTAATGCGCTCATATAAATTATGTTATCGGGGCAAATATAGAAAATAACTTTACTGCTACTTACGCTTGTTATTTATAAATTTGTCGCCTTATTCAGATTGCTTTGAAGGAACAAAAAAGGATCATATTAATTTCGCTCATAACAGGTATTGTGCTCATGATAGCGAAATTTGGTGCCTACTTCTTAACCGCATCTAATTTTATACTAACAGATGCCGCCGAAAGCATAGTTAATGTAATAGCCAGTTCTTTCGCGTTTTTTAGTATTTACCTGTCGTCGCTGCCGCGCGACGAAAACCATCCTTACGGGCATGGTAAGGTTGAATTTTTTTCGGTTTTCATCGAGGGATCACTTATTGGCATTGCCGGGGTTATCATTATTATTAAATCAGTTTACAGCATATTTTACCCAAATAACATCCACGATTTGCTTACCGGAGCCACAATTATCGGTCTTACAGGTGTTGTAAACGGATCATTGGGTTATTATTTGATCTATAAAGGGAAGAGGCTACACTCTATTACCCTGGATGCCGATGGTCGCCACCTGCTTTCAGATATGGTAACCAGCGGTGGCCTGGTGCTTGGTTTGTTGCTGATACATTTTACCAACATTTTATGGCTCGACAGCGCCTTATCAATATTAGTTGGTATTTATATATTATATAGCAGTTATAAACTGGTGCGCAAATCGGTAGGGGGGTTGATGGATGAAGCTGATTTCCAGGTGGTAAGGGATATTGTAAAAGTTTTAAGCGATAAACGCCGCGAGGCCTGGATAGATGTGCATAACCTGCGCGCCCAGAAATACGGTAACGAGCTGCATATCGACTGCCACTTAACGCTGCCCAATTATTTCGACCTGAACACGGTACATACCGAAGTATCGCTGGTTGATAAAATGATCAATAATGAATTTGGAATAAAAACCGAACTTTTTATCCATACAGATCCATGTTTGCCAAATTGCTGCCACTATTGCAGCATGCCCAACTGTCCTATACGGTCGGAAGCACAAACAGAAACTATTGAATGGACAATGGATATTGTAGTACGCAACAAAAAACACTTTGAATAATGGCAGAGTATTTTAATGTAAGGGTTTACGGCCTGCTGCTTAATGATAACGACGAAGTGCTGGTAAGCGATGAGCAGGAATACGGTATGCAATTCACCAAATTCCCTGGTGGCGGCCTGGAATTGGGCGAAGGCCTGGTTGACGGCTTAAAACGTGAATTTATGGAAGAGTGCAACCTGGAAATTGAGGTTGTAAGCCATTTTTATACAACAGATTTTTTTGTAAAATCGGCCTTTAACAATTCGCAGGTCATCAGTGTTTACTATTTGGTGAGGAGTATTACCCCTGTGGATTTAGTCACCAAAACCATAGCCTTTGATTTCGACGGCGAAGGCGAAGTACTGCAGTCATTCAGGTGGGTAAATTTAACTGCATTAAGTATAGCCGATTTTGCATTCCCTACAGATAAACGGGTAGTTGAACTTTTACAGGATGAGCTATGAGCCTTACAGAACGCGACCTTAAAGTTATCTGGCACCCATATACCCAAATGAAAACTGCCGCGCCGCCCATACCTATTGTGCGGGGGCAGGGAGCGCTGTTATTTGATGAAACGGGTAAACAGTATATAGACGCGGTATCATCCTGGTGGGTTAATATCCACGGGCACGCGCACCCTTACATTGCCCAAAAAGTTGCCGAACAACTGCAAAAGCTGGAGCATGTAATTTTCGCGGGGTTTACCCATGAAGGCGCTGTTGAACTGGCCGAACGCTTATTGGCAATTTTGCCCGATAATCAGCAAAAGGCGTTTTACTCCGATAATGGCTCAACAGCTATTGAGGTAGCCATAAAAATGTGCCTCCAATACTGGCTTAATAAAGGCGATCAGCGTACCAGGATCCTGGCCTTTAACAATGCTTACCACGGGGATACCTTTGGCGCCATGGCCGTAAGCGGCCGCAGCGCGTTTACCAAAGCTTTTGATAGCCTGCTGTTTGAGGTAGAATTTATTGATACGCCCAACAAGGAAAACATCCAAAGCCTCAAATCTCAAATCTCACATCTCAAATCTCAATTAGCCTGCTTTATTTTCGAGCCATTGGTGCAAGGATCAGCCGGAATGCTGATGTATGAGGCCGAATACCTTAATGAGTTAATGGCCCATTGCAAGCAAGAGGGTGTGCTGATGATAGATGACGAGGTATTTACCGGCTTTGGCCGTACAGGAAAAGCTTTTGCCTGCAATTATGTGGATGTACAGCCCGATATCATGTGTTTTTCTAAAGGCTTAACCGGCGGAACTATGGCCCTGGGCTTAACTACCTGTACCCAACAGATCTACGATGCTTTTTTATCGGACGACAGGCTAAAAACCCTGTTCCACGGGCATTCATTTACCGCTAATCCAGTTGCCTGCGCCTCGGCTTTGGCAAGTTTGGATCTTTTTCAGCAACCAGCAACGGAAGTTAATATCCGGCGTATAGCGGCTGCCCATGCCCAATTTGGTGCTAAGATCAAACATCACCCTAAAATAAAAACCGTAAGGCAAACCGGCACTATTTTAGCCATGGAATGGGAAACGGGCGATAATACTTCGTACTTTAATTCGCTGCGCGATAAACTATACCATTACTTTTTAGCCGCCGGTATTATACTGCGCCCCCTGGGCAATGTAATTTACATTTTACCCCCTTATTGCATTACTGATGATGAACTGCAGTATGTTTACAGTAAAATAGAGCAGGCACTTCAAGAACTATAACCATGATGTTAAACAAACTTTTACCTCAGATAATAGCCGATAACGAACTACATTCCCGCTGGTTAAACACGCTATCGCTGATGGAAAACACCGGCGCACGCAAAATCTCGGCAAGTGAAGACCCGCTTACAGTAACTTATATCATCCTGAAGCATGCCGCCGAAGAGCATCGCCACGCCTTCTACCTAAAAAAACAACTGGAAAAAACAGGGGTTGAACTGCCAACCTACGCGGCCGAATACCTGCTTGCCCCTGGTTCAAGCAAATACTACCTTAACCAGCTGGATATAGACGTTTGCCGTTACCTGAAAACCGAGCTGAATCTCACCGGTGCCGAACTGCGCTTTGCTGCCTACCTGCTGGTAACATACGCCATTGAGGTACGTGCCGATGAACTTTACCCCATTTACCAAACCGCCCTTGACGAAGCAGGCAGTAAAGTGAACGTAAAATCAATCATCCTGGAAGAAGAAGGCCACCTGGAAGAAATGCTAAACCAGCTTCACACATTTTCGCCCGATTGGGAAAAACATGCCAATAAAGCTGTTGAGTTTGAAACAAGGTTGTTTAATATGTGGGTGGAGCAGTTGGGGGACTCGCTAAAGTAAAGCGTCTGAATCAGAATTTACAGAATTTTAGAATGAGCAGAATGATCAGAAATTCTGATTCAGACAGTTAGTACCCCATATACTCCGTATACACCTCCTGCAAAAAGGCTTTGCCATATAGCAACGCTTTATCCGTGGCTTTTGCATCAGCGTTTTTATTGCCGGTATAAACTATCCTTTTGCCCGAGTTATCATAAGATACTACCTGCTGCGACATCATGAAGCAAAAGCCGTTATCCCAGTTAAAAAAAGCAAAATCGGCGGTGTTGGGGTTAAGCAGATCTTTCGACCATTTAAATTGCTTATGAGGCAGATTCAACTGCGCAAACAGTGTGGCGGCAATATCTGTTTGTCCGCCTAATTTGCCAATCTTTTTGCCCCGGTATTCGGGCTTTATCACATCACCAAAAAACAAAAGCGGGATATGGTATTTTACAGGATTGTAAGCCTCGGATATATTATGCGGCAGGCGATGCCCATGATCGGCTACTAAAATGAAGAGTGTATTTTTATACCAGTCCTGCTTTTTGGCCAGCTCAAAATAAGCGTTAAGGCACGAGTCGGTAAAATAAGCTGTGCTCCTGAACTTGTTGCTGGCATCACCATCCTTATCTTCATTGGGGAAATGCGCTTTCCCTGGTAATATGAAGGGCTCGTGGTTGGTTGATGTTTGCAGGTATGTAAAAAAAGGCTGTTTTTGGTGTTGCGCGTATTGTAAGTGTTTAGTTAACAGTACGTCGTCATACACGCCCCATTGGGTTTTTACCTGGCTTTTGTCAAAGGCCAGCTCATCGGTAATATGCTCAACCTCATGGCTTTTCATAAAGGTGTTAAAGTGCATATAGCTGCTTTTACCGCCATAAAAATAGGATGTTGCATAACCTGCGTTTTTTAAGGTTGTGGCTATGGCCGGCAGTTTAGCCTGTTTCAACGTATCCGAAACAATGGTGCGGATAGCCTGCGAAGGAAAACCACTCATGATAGATATAATACCCTTATCGGTCCGATCGGCAGAGGAATAAATGTTATTGAACAGGATGCCGTTTTTGATGAATTTTTCAAAATTGGGGGCAACGCCTTTGTCGCCGCCTAATGATTCAATAACATCCGCCGTATAGCTTTCCATCTGGATAATCACCACGTTGGGATGGCTGGTGGTTAACACCTTTATGGTACTGTCATTTTTTACGCTGTAAGCTTCTGCAACGAGTTGCGCTGCGCTGCCTTGCTGCATAAACACGAATGGGTTGTATGGAGTACGCAAATTTTCCACCACGTTATTAAACAGGTTCCACTCGGTATTAAGGGCTGCCTGGTTCAGAAATTCATGGTCAGAAAAATAGGCCGAGTTTTGGTTTACCGGTATGGATTGAATTCCGCCCCGCATCAGCAGGAAATTAAAGAACACCAGCAGGATAATGAGCACCGCTTTAAGCCGGGGCTCAACTTTTGGCTTTTTGAATTTGTAATCTATGATCCTATTGGATAGCAATATGCCCGATGCCAATAATATCAAACAGATAATAATACACCTGCCCACCGGTGATGAGCCTGTTGAAGCAAAGGCTTCTGATGGCGCATCATATAATGATTTAAACACCCTGAATACAACTTTGGTGCCCCACTCGCGAAATATATTGAAGTTGAGGCCTGTATTTAAGGAGATACAAAACAGGCAGAACCATACATAAACTTTAAGCCAGGCAGGTTTGATGTACGATTTTGGGATGCACCAGTTAACAATAAATACCAGGAGAGGGATAGCGCAGATATAGGCCGCTGCCGATGCATCAAGCCTTAGGCCGTAGAAAAAGGTTTGCAGGATCTCGCTAAAACCGGCCTCTTTAAGTTTAGGCAGAAAATACAATTCAAATGTAACCCGGGTTATTGCAAAAAACAATATCCAGAAAACAAAAAATCTGACCAGGCTAAAAAGGTTTCTTAACATAAGGGGTACAAAAATAGTACTTTAACCTCAATGTTAAGAAACCTTTAATGAATAGTTAATGAAGAAGCTTATTTGCCTCCGCGCATAGCTTTCAAGTCATCCATGGTGATCTTTTCAAAATCAGAAGGGATACCAAATGTACCTGCAGGTACTTTTTGCTCGGTTACACTTTTTACAGTAACCTCGGTTGATTGTCCCTGGCTAAATGAAGTGTACTGAACCGGGAAACCACCAATACCAGCGTAATATTTTGCAACGCCTGTTGTTGGAATCTCGATATCATTGGTAATCCATATATCATAGCTTTTTTTGGTTTTTGAATCTGTTGCAACCACTTTTTTACAGTTAAAGCCCGAGATCACTTTAGTTTCGGTGCCGGGAGCAAAAGTAAATTGCGGCATAGCAGCAATTGCCTGTTCAATATCATCAGGACTGGCCACTGCTGCTTTTTTAATGTTTGCAACAGGTACATCTACTAATATTACCATTGATTTAGCATTTGCATCGGTCAGGATTTTGATATTAGCCGGGCCATTTGAAAAAGCAAACGCGTTTGAATCGGCTCTGAAATAGCTTTTGGCCTGTATTTGCTGCCCCATCATTGATGTGGTAAAGTCAACTACACCTTCGGTGTATTTTTTTTGTGCATTTGCACTCATAGCGGTTGCGGTAAGGGCCAAACCCAGGGCAACATTTAGAAATTTTATGCTCATATTTTTTGTTTGATTAATACCAATTTACCTGTTTTTTAATAGAAGACAAATTTATTGGTGTTTAGTTTAATGTTGGTAATTAGATAATGTTATTAATGAAATGTTACGTTTTAATATTTTATAGTTTACATGCAAACGTTTTGCGTCGTCTTCAAACTTACGTATGGTTTGGCTACTGTTGCTGCCATCAATTACAAGTACCTGGTACTCATATGATCTGTTAATTTCAAATAAACTTAAATGCGGGTTGGCCGTGATATAAAGGTAATTGGTTTTTAATTTTTGCGGTAATAACTGGTTTTGTAATCGCTTATCAAATATAATTATTCTTTTATCATAAAACTGAACAATGGGGCCTTGTTTTTTTAAATAAGGTAAACTGATATTTTGGTTTAGGCTGATAATTGTAGCATCATTTACCTGCGTGCTATCCAGGTATGGTTGTACCGAATAACTGTAATTCCGGTCGGTATCGGCAAGGTTGGTTAATACAACGGCGCTGTTTCCGCTTTTAAGTACTATCCCTGTGTTTTTGCGCAGGTTTAAAAAAGCTATAGAGCTGGTAGTTTGGGCGCGGTATTTTTTTATGCTGATGCTGATACAAAGCAACAGCAGGCCAACCATAGCCAGCTTTATCAGCCATGATTTTTTATCATACAAAAAATAAAACAGGCTGATCATAATGATATAAAGTAAAAGGTACTCGGGGGTGGTTAGCCATATTTTACTGATGCCGGCAAACGGAGCGTGTTCAATTATGGCCAGCGCTTTGTTCATGAACAGGATGGTTGTCTCCAGTAAGTAAGCCAATACATTTGACAGTATAGGAACCCACGAAAACATAAGATAGGCAATGCCACTGTACACGATAATGGTGGTGGGGATAATGATAAGCAAATTGCTGAGCAAAAAGTAAACCGGGAACTGGTGAAAATACAACGCACTTAAGGGGAAGGTGATCACCTGTGCTGCTATGGATACCGAGCAGATGGCCCATAGTTTATCGGCCCATTTGTTTTTAAACTCCACCCATTGGTATACCATGGGCTGTAAAACTATAAGGCCTGCAACAGCAAGGTATGAGAGCTGAAAGCCTACATCGCTTATAAAAAGCGGATCATAAAGCAACAGTATAAACGCCGATATGGCCAGTATATTAAGCATATTAATGTACCGGGCATAGGTTTTACCTATAATAACCATACTGATCATCACTGCCGCCCGGCAAACCGCAGGCGAAAAGCCGCTGAGCAAGGCATAGTACCAGATAAGCGCCACAATGATGCCCGCTTTGATATGCCTGCCATACCGGTAATTATTTAAAAAGCCCAGCGCCCATTGCAGCAACAAGTAAATAATAGCCACATGCGCGCCCGAGACCGACAATACATGGATGGTTCCTGTTTTTGAATAGGCCTGCAAAATATCGTTGCTCAAGTCGGCTTTGTAACCTAATATTAGGGTTGATGCTACGGCGATAGCGCCCGGATCATGCATTTGCCTGCGGAATTTTACCACCATTTGCTGCCGCAGCTTCAGCGAAAAGGCAATAAGCGGGTTGCCCGCATCGTGTTTTATTACGCGATACATGCCGGGGTATAAAAATGCCTGGTAGTAAATATTTTGATTCGCCAGGTACTTTTTATAGTTGAACTCAGCCGGATTAAACGGTGGATCGATGGCGTTGTATTTGGCCGGGATCAGCACCTCATCGCCATATTGCAGGTTTATGGCTGCGCTGTCTTTTATGGTAATAAGCAGGGTGCCATTAGTGCCGGTGGCTTTTTTATAGTTGATATTATGCTGAACTGATGCAGTGAATCTTATGAGTCCGTTTTTAAGTTGGGGCTCGTTATTGATTCTTACTGTTAGGTATTGCGCGGGCGATCTTGAAAAATGATGTTCATTCGTCAGCTCGTTATAATTGATTGCGCTGATGCACCCGGCCGAAAGTAAAATAAAGCTCATCAGCAAACCGCCCAGCCAGCGCAGTTTGTAAACAGCAAAACGCTGATAGGTTAAATTGAGGAAGATAAATACGATCCCCGAGCCGCCAAAAACACCCCAAAGCACGGGGAGGTATGCAGCCGTTATAAGGCTAATCCCTAAGGTTATCCCCAATAAAAAGGGCAGGAGCAATACAACAAAAGGGACCTCGCCTTTATGATTCGCGATCATTTATTTAATAGCAAGCAATAAAGATATGTTTTAGGCGGATACCACAAACAACGGTGATAAAATAAATTGACTCAGGGAATAATTATGGAGATGATCTTAAAGGGGATATTAAGCTTGCGCCGGCAGGGCAAAAGCGCCAACATGAAACACATATCCAGCCATCATTGAGGAACCCACCGGCTAAGCTGGAAAAAACAGTAATGACATTGCTGCAAATGGGGCTGTTGTAGAAACGCATAATTGCGTCTCCCGCAGGACATTCAGGATTTGCGAGGCCGATTTGCAAGTCCAATTTGCATGTGTGATTTGCACGCGGGAGACGCAATTATGCGTCTCTACGTTGAAAACTAAAAAAAATTTAATTGATAATCAGAGTATTGGCTTTTAGCTTTCTGCATTCTGCTTTTAGCTTTTATATAAAGCCCGTACCTACAACTGGTCGCGCACTTCGAGCAGGAATTTTTTTATGTTTTCGAGCGAATCGATAACACGCTGGTTTTCGCGCGTATCGCTCATGTTGTTTTTAAGATGCTCTTTGGCGCCGTTTAGGGTGTAGCCTTTATCGCGGATGAGGTGAAAGATGATCTTGAAATTTTCGATGTCATCGGGGGTAAAATAGCGGTTGCCCTTTTTGTTCTTTTTGGGCTGCAGTACATCAAACTCCTTTTCATAGAAACGAATAAGCGACTGATTCACATCAAACATGGCCGATACCTCGCCCATGGTGTAATACATCTTGCTTATTTCGCGGTCTTTATAAGGCATATGCAAAGGTATTCTTTTGATTTTGGATTTGGGATTTTCGATTTCGGATTTTTTGTCAAAATAGTGCAGGAGTGCCTCGGGTGCTATATTTACTTAACATACCTGAATTTTTTTTGACCATCTTGTATCTCAATTGTTTTCACTGTGTTTAACGGAATCGTCTTTTTTATTGAAAAAATATGTGACCGGAGGCCTGTAATTGAATCCCTTACTACATAAACACGATCAAAATAAAAGGTGGTTTTATTATTGTTATTATCTGTAAAACGTATTTCTAACGATGGTCCGTTTTTTAATAAAAACGGATTCCCATTCTTGTCAACACATTTTATCGAGTCAATTGGGTAAGTACTATATGTTGTTTTATATCCCCAGGGGTCTATAGTGGTAACCTGTCGTAATGGTTTAGACTTTTCCAGACTTGGCAGCTGTTGTTTGAAACTATCAACAGGTATATAATAGGTTGTGCATGAAGTTATGAAGAAGGTTAAACCGATTGTGATAATAAGGGGCAGAGGTTTTATTGTCATGTTTTTTATTTACTTGCTATAAAATGTTTTGGATCGACATGGAACGATATGATTTTTAACCGCTTGTTATTTCCATTATAGGTTACGAAGCGACCGTGGATGATGCAGGGCGGATTTTGCCGTGTTCGCGATTGCCTCCGTCGGCTGACGGATCGCAAAAACATAGGGTGTGTATTTGGAAATAGGGTGTGTATTTGGAAGGTGTGTTCAAACATCTTCAGGCCGTTTCCTGGTTTCGCTCCAGGGGAGGGATGAGGTTTTGCCGCTTAAAAGATCGGCCTGGCGTCGGGCTATTTCCTGGGCATGCTCATCGGTAAATACGCGATCATCTTCAATATCTATCACGTATTGATAACCTAAACTATCAAGAAAGGCTAAAAGTACTTTTTTTTCCTGTTCATTTTCAAATTCGATTTTCAGCGTTTCCATAATCAAAATTAATATTTATTTTCTCAATTACGCTTAATTCATCTCATATAACTATACATTACTACACAAAAATTCACACTTTTGCACTTCAACTTTGTTTTCGATATTACAATTATAATATACTATGACAGCTACCGAAATACGCCAGGCTTTTCTTGATTTTTTTGTCTCCAAAGGACATATCATCGTTCCTTCTGCCCCAATTGTAATAAAAAACGATCCAACCCTGATGTTTACCAACGCGGGGATGAACCAGTTTAAAGATATATTTTTGGGCGAAGCACCTGCAAAAGCATCCCGCGTTGCCGATACCCAACGCTGCCTGCGGGTAAGCGGCAAGCATAACGACCTGGAGGAAGTAGGCATTGATACCTATCACCATACCATGTTCGAGATGCTGGGTAACTGGAGCTTTGGCGATTACTTTAAAAAAGAAGCCATTGCCTGGAGCTGGGAGCTGTTGACCGAAGTTTATAAATTACCTAAAGACCGCCTGTACGTTACCTATTTTGAAGGTGACGAAAAGGATGGCCTTGAAAAAGATACCGAAACTTACGACCTGTGGAAAGCCCTTGTTGCCGAAGACCACATCCTCCCCGGAAACAAAAAGGACAACTTTTGGGAAATGGGCGAAACAGGTCCCTGCGGCCCGTGTTCAGAAATTCATTACGATAGTCGCCCCGATAGCGAGCGTGCTGAAGTGAGCGGAGCAACCCTTGTAAATGCCGACCATGACCAGGTGATTGAGATCTGGAACAACGTATTTATGCAGTTTAACCGCTTAAAAGGTGGCGCGTTGCAGCCATTGCCAGCCAAACATGTGGATACAGGTATGGGCTTTGAACGTTTGGTGCGGGTGCTGCAGGGTAAAACATCTAACTATGATAGCGACATTTTTCAGCCGATGATCCAGTTCATTGCTGAAAAGAGCGGCAAAACCTACAACAGCGCCGCCAAACCGGGCGATGCCGGCTGGAACGAGGCCGTAGCCATGCGTGTATTAGCCGACCATATCCGCGCCATCAGCTTTGCCATTGCCGATGGGCAGCTGCCGGCAAGTAACAAAGCAGGTTATGTTATCCGCAGGATTTTACGCCGTGCCGTGCGTTACAGCTATCAAACTTTAGGGTTTAAAGAGCCGTTTTTCAATCAGTTAGTACCTCTATTAGCTAAGCAGTTTAAAGGGGTGTTTGATAATTTGTACAGCCAGAAAGATTTTGTGCAGAAGGTGATTTTGGAGGAGGAAACATCATTTTTAAAAACACTTGAAAAAGGAATACAATATTTAAATAATAATATAGTGGGTGAATCAGTTTGGGGTGGTGATAAAACGCAGATCTTATCAGGTGCACTTGCTTTTGAATTATCAGATACTTACGGTTTTCCAATTGATTTAACTGAATTAATGGCTCGGGAAAAAGGTTGGGCTGTGGATATTGACGGCTTTGAAAAAGCACTTCAGGAGCAAAAAACTCGCTCACGCGCGGCATCAATAGTTGATACAGAAGATTGGATCACCCTTAAAGATGACGAAACCTCCATCTTTACCGGCTACGATGAAACAGAAACTGTTGCACATGTGGTGAAATACCGCAAGGTAACAGCCAAAGGAAAAGAGCAATTCCAGATTGTGCTGGATAAAACGCCTTTCTACGCCGAAAGCGGTGGCCAGGTAGGGGATAGGGGCGAACTTGTTTTCCCTGATGGTGAAATTGTTATAGTAACCGATACTAAAAAAGAGAACGGCCTGACGGTTCATTATGTAGATGAGCTGCCCGAGGATATTGACGATGCCTTAACCGCAATTGTTGATCCTGCTTTGCGCGGGCAAACCAATGCCAACCATTCGGCTACGCACCTGCTGCATGCTGCTTTGAAGCAGGTATTGGGCAGTCACGTTAATCAAAAAGGCTCACTGGTAAATAGCGATTACCTCCGTTTTGATTTTTCGCACTTCGCCAAAGTTACCGATGAGGAACTGGGGCAGATAGAAGCCATCGTGAACCAAAAAGTACGTCAAAACATTCCACTGAAAGAAGAACGTAGTGTATTATATGCCGAGGCCATTACCAGCGGTGTAACCGCCCTGTTTGGCGAAAAATATGGCGAGTATGTACGTGTAATTACCTTCGAAGATGAGTTTAGCAAGGAGCTTTGCGGCGGTACGCACGTACAGGCTACCGGGCAGATAGGTTTCTTCAAAATTATTACCGAAGGCGCTGTAGCCGCCGGGGTTCGCCGTATTGAGGCTATTACCGGGGTAGCTGCCGAGGTTTATATCACCAACCAAAGCCTGCTAATTAACCAGCTGAAGGATCTGCTTAAAAATCCAAAAGATCTGTCAAAAAGCGTGGAAAGCCTGCTGGATGAAAACAGCAAGCTGAAAAAGGAGATCGAGAAATCGATCCTTGAAAAATCATCAGGCTTAAAAAATGAGCTGGCTCAGAAAGCTGAAGCTATAAATGGCATCAACTTTATAGCTCAAAAAGTGGCCCTGCCAAATGCAGAGGCGGTAAAAAACCTTGCTTACCAGTTAAAAGATATTGTACCCAACCTGTTCCTGGTGCTTGCTGCCGATTTCGACGGTAAACCGAGCCTCACCGTAATGATTGCCGAAAACCTGGTAAAGGAAAAAGGCCTGCATGCCGGTAACATTGTAAAAGAACTGGCCAAAGAAGTAAAAGGCGGCGGCGGCGGTCAGCCATTTTTTGCAACTGCTGGTGGTAGTGACGTAAGCGGGTTGGATAATGCTTTGGCAAAGGCGAAGACTTTTATTTAAAAATATTATTGCGAGGTATCCCCAACAACAACAACAACAACCCCGTCATTGCGAGGTACGAAGCAATCCCCAACTTACAGAGTAACTGTGCAAATCCGATCTGTATTTTGGGGATTATCAATGTTGTGTTTTTGTTTTAGGTATTAATGTGCTCCCTGCGGTCGGTTATCTTCGTCGTACCTCCTCGCAATGACGATCAGGAGGCGGTTGTGGTATCCATACATGTCATTACTGTTTTTTCCGCTGGGCCACTCGGTACTCGCAATCTTGTGAGGTATGAGTGTGTTAAAATACATACGAGCGCGACGCGGCAACCGGGAACTTCACTACAAAACATTTACAAAACCCTATAAACAAAAAAAAGACCACCCAATGGCAGTCTTTTTATTATAGCGTATATATGCTTAGTGTTTGTCATGTCCTTTATGCTGGCCGTTATTGGCCTTGTGCTGTGCAGCACGGGCATGTTGCGGCCTGGCGTGTACAACACGGGTATGGTTTACAACCCTTGTACGGGTAATTACTCTTGGTTTGGTATGCACAACACGGGTACGGTTTATTACCCTGGTACGGTTTATTACCCTGGTGCGGTTTATTACCCTGGTGCGGTAATGATCGCGTACAATTACGTTGCGTACGCCCCTGTAGTGTGCATAGCGGGTACGGTCAACATTATAATAAGTGTATGCCCTGGGCCTGTTAACAGCTACTTTATAGCCGCTGCGAATATCATAACTGGCATAACGGGGTGGTAAAGCGGGTCTGAATACCCATTGGCCGCCATCAAGGTAAACATATTGGTGCGTTGGTACATAATAATAGCTTTCTACATCGGGCAGATAGTAGTAATTCACTCCTGTATATTCTGGTGGTGGGTTCCAGGCCCCGATTTGTACGCTTACGTTAACCTGTGCTTTTGTTTCGGTTGTTGATGCTGCAAGGGTAATAACACCTGCAAGCAATCCTAAAATTATTTTTTTCATAGTATATTCTAAATTATACAACACTATCCAATTATTGTGCCGTGTTACAGGTAGACCCCGCCCTGTGCTAAAGGTTTAATGACATCGACCATCAACTTGAGATTACCAATCACATCTTCCGGCGGGCTACAGATTTCCTGACCAAACCTAAAGCTTTAGCACAGCGTTCTGTGAGGACACAGACCGTGGAGCAAAATAAACACGTCATAAGTTGAATCGCAAAACGCAGCTAAAATTCTGTCAATTCTTCAATTCTCAAAATTCCGGTTCAGACAAAATTTACGTTAGGGATAGTAGTGGATACCGTCCGCCAGTTGGCGGATTAAGGCCTGTGTAGTATGAACGAATAGCCCGCACCGCAGGTAACGCCAAAAAAAATGAAATATTTTTGGAGTAAAGAACAAGGATTTTATGCAATATGCAAAGCACCATTCTCCACTCACGGCTCACTACTCACTATTCACAATACCCTACCAACCACATCTGCAATATATTTTTTCTACTTGTTTAAAAGCCAAAACCTATCTACACTGTATTAACTTTTATATATTTGACCTTCAATCAGCAAATCACAGCTGAATTTATTTTTATGACAGTTTTCGCAAACGGGATAAGTGAAAAGTACGAATTGGTTGTTGGCCTTGAAGTGCATGCCCAGTTATCCACTTTAAGTAAGGTGTTTTCGCCCGATTCTGCTGCTTTTGGTGCCGAACCTAATCACCACGTCAGCGCCATTTCACTTGGTCACCCGGGTACTTTGCCTTTTTTGAATAAAAGAGCGGTTGAGTACGCGGTAAAAATGGGCCTGGCCTGCAACTGCACCATCAACCTGAATAATAGCTTTGCCCGTAAAAATTATTTTTATGCCGATTTGCCTAAGGGCTACCAGATAACGCAAGACCATGCCCCGGTTTGCCTTGGCGGATACGTGCCTGTAAAGCTTGCCGATGGTACGCAAAAAGATATCGCTATTCACCACATCCACATGGAAGAGGATGCCGGTAAAAGTATGCACGATCAGCACCATGCCGATTCACTTATCGACCTGAACCGCGCCGGCGTACCCCTGCTGGAAATTGTAACCCAGCCCGATATGCGCAGCGCCGAAGAGGCCGGTCAGTTTTTAACCGAAACCCGTAAAATACTGCGTTACCTTGATATTTGCGATGGTAATATGGAGGAAGGCAGCATGCGCTGCGATGCCAATATATCTGTAAGATTAAAAGGCGCTACCGAATATGGTAACCGCTGCGAGGTGAAAAATCTTAACTCCATCCGTAACGTACAACGGGCCATTGAGCACGAGTTTGCCCGCCAGGTAGAGGTTATAGAAAATGGCGGCCACATTGATCAAAACACACTTAACTTTAATGCCGATACAGGCGAAACATCGGTACTGCGGTCCAAAGAAATGGCCAACGATTACCGCTATTTCCCGGAACCCGACCTGATGCCGCTAATGCTTGACAAGCAGTATGTAGATAAAATACGTGCCGGCCTGCCCGAATTACCCAACCAGCTTTACCATAAATATGTTGAACAATTGGGGCTTTCGGACTATGATGCATCTGTAATAACTGCCGATAGGGACGTAGCGCATTATTTTGAAGAACTGATAAAACTAACCGATCATTATAAAGCAGCGGCCAACTGGCTGATGGGAGCCGTAAAATCATACCTGAATGATCATGGCGTAGCTATTGGTAACTTTGCTGTTACCCCGGCTGGCCTGGCCGGGCTTATCAAACTAATTGACGCGGGCGTGATAAATAATTCTGTAGCTTCGCACAAGTTATTCCCTGCCATGATCAAAGAACCGGGCAAAAAAGCCGGGGACCTGGCCAAAGAGCTTAACCTTTTGATCAGCGCCGATAATGACGATGTAAGCGAATTTATTAAAGCGGCCATCGCCAAATTCCCTGATAAGGTAAAGGAATATCAAAAAGGAAAAAAAGGTGTTTTAGGCCTGTTTATGGGCGAGATCATGAAACTCTCGAAAGGGAAGATAGATCCGCAGAAAACAAACCAGTTATTGATCAAGGAATTAGAATCAAAATAGAATGAAGTTAAAGAGTTTAGCAGTTTACAGTTTGCTGCTTTCAAGCGCGTTTATTTATTCATGTAAAGATAGTTCGCAGTTTACTATAAATGGTACCATTAAAAACCCGGGCAGCTTAAAGCTGGTGTATTTAATAGAAGCTGATAGTACCCAGGTAAGAGTTGTTGACTCTACCACCCTGGGCGAGAAAGGCAAATTTCAGTTTAAACATGTGGCCCCATATGCCAACCTGTATAAATTAAGAATTGGCAGCGCGGGCGGTGGCGAGCAATCTGCCGGGGCAAATAATGTGTACGACCTGATTGCCAAAAACGGCGACGATATTGAATTTGAAACCGACAATAACGATAACACCCATACTTACAGCATTAAAGGTTCTGACGACTCTGAAAAAATAAAGGAGTTCAACAAGATTAGTAACTTTTATGGCGAAAAGAACTCGAAACTGGTTGCCGAATACCAGGATAAAACACAGAAACTGGGCAAACAGTCGGATTCATTGCTGAAGGTATATATGCCTACATTCCAGAAAAACCTGGCCGATTACGGTACCGCCGTTTTAAAATTTGTGAATGATAACAAAACTTCGTTAGCTGGTTTTTATGCAGCAACCTCATTGGATGTGTACAAATTTGAACCGCAGCTGGTTGCCTATGCCGATGATATCAAAGCGAATTTTAAGGATAACCCGGGTGTGCAAACCTTTGTAAGGCAGATGGAGAAAATTAAACCTGTTTCGATCGGTCATAAAGCTCCCGATTTTACAATTACCGGTATTGATGGTAAGGAAATAAAACTAGCCGATTATAAAGGCAAATACGTAATGATTGACTTTTGGGCCTCATGGTGTATGCCTTGCAGGCAGGAAAACCCTAACGTGGTGAAGCAATATGCCGCTTTCAATTCAAAGGGCTTTAATATATTAGGTGTATCGCTCGATAAAGAAAAAGCTGCATGGCAAAAAGCTATTAATGATGATAAGCTTACATGGGCACATGGGTCTGATTTGAATGGTTTTGAGGGACCAACAGAAACACTTTATCATATAGAGGCAATACCATCAAATTTCATCATCGATCCGCAGGGAAACATCGTTGCAAAAAATATTACGGGGGCCGATCTGGAAGCTTTTTTAAACAAAACGTTCAATAAGGTTCAATAAATCGTTAACATAACGTAACCTTTAACAATTTGTTAATATTGTGGTAACTTTAAGCTTTTGTAAAGTGTATACTTTTATACAAAAAAATTAACGCATCATGAGCAGCTCTCCAAAACAGAAAATTCTTATTGTTGATGATGAACCGGATATTTTAGAGTTGATAGAATACAACCTTAAAAAAGAAGGCTATCAGGTGTTTTTGGCCCGCAACGGCCAGGAAGCCGTAGCCGAGGCCAAGAAATCACTACCTGATCTTATTGTACTTGACATTATGATGCCCAAAATGGACGGCATCGAGGCCTGCCGCATTATGCGTACCATGCCTGAGTTTAAAAATACCTTTATGGTGTTTTTAACTGCCCGCAGTGAAGAATATTCAGAAATTGCAGGCTTTAACGTAGGCGCCGATGATTATATAGCCAAACCAATTAAGCCACGTGCACTGGTAAGCCGTATAAACGCCATATTGCGCCGCAATGCTCCTGCCGAGGAAGCACCCGATAATAAACTGGAAATAGGCGATTTGATAATTGACCGCGAAGCCTACCTGGTGTACCAAAAAGGTGTTAAGGTAGTATTAGCCAAAAAAGAATTTGAACTATTATACCTGCTGGCCTCAAAACCGGGCAAGGTATACACCCGCGAAGTGATCCTGAAAAACATATGGGAAGACTCTGTAGTGGTAACCAACCGTACCATTGATGTGCACATTCGCAAACTGCGTGAAAAACTGGGCGATGACTGTGTAGCGACCGTAAAGGGTGTAGGGTACAAGTTCGAGGCATAGAAGCCCCCTAACCTCCGCCGGCTGGCGGAGAACTTTTTGATTAGCATATTTGAAGCCCTGGTTTTTTGAAAGAAGATCGGGGCTTTGTTTTGCGTTGAAGTTTTTATACGTTGGTGAAACATGTGTCCCGTTGTTATTGAGTAATAAATCCGGAGGATTCTGAAGTGGAAATGACGTTGCTAAAAGGGCTGTCATGGTGAGCCTGTCGAACCATTGCGGGGTAAAGGCCTCTCCGCACGAGTCTTCGATAGGCTCAGCCTGACAGGCCTTTACACCTTGAAAATCGAGTACCGTCATGGATAGGCACGAAGCAATCCCCGCCTTACAGCTACCTCGTGGATACATGTTGATCCATAAGTTTCTTAAAGGAAGATTGTCATTTCGAGTCCTTGAAGGGAAGGTCTATGCAGGGAAAGGGCGAGAAATCTTATACGATTTTCAAGCGAACTATGCATGTCAGCTTAGCATATCGCATAAGATTTCTCTTTCGCGCCCCCACTCATTCCTCCCCTTGCTCAATCGAAATGACATTTTCTTTTATTAAAAAGATGGTCCACAAGGTAGGACTTACAGAGTAGCTTTGCAAATCCGATTTGTATAGTTGGGGATTGCTTCGTGCCTCGCAATGACGGTCTGTTTATTCATTTTATTTCAAAACAGTTTCTTAGTTTAGCCCCGATGTTCCATTTCAAACAATTCAGCGTTGACCAAACCGGCTGCGCCATGAAGGTGAATACCGATGGTGTACTGCTTGGCGTGTTGGCAGATGCTGACGCCCCTGCATCCGTTTTAGATATAGGCACGGGCACAGGCGTAATAGCCCTGATGCTGGCCCAGCGTTTTCACAATGCCCAAATTGACGCTGTTGAGATTGATGAAGCTGCTGCGGCAACAGCCTGGAACAATTTTAAAAACGCTCCTTTTGCCGGTCGGCTTGCACTTTATCCATTAGGTTTTGAGGCGTTTTTTGTTGCTTATCCCGATAGGAAATATGATCTGATCGTTTCTAACCCGCCTTTTTATATCAACTCCCTGCGATCTCCCGGGGCAAAAAAGAATTTGGCTAAACACGCTGACGATGGTTTTTTCAAGGAATTGCTGGAAGCGGTTGCTGTGCACCTTAACAATAAAGGAGTTTGCTGCCTGGTGCTGCCGCCTGATACTGCCGGGTTGATTAAAGATCTGGCGTCGGGATTTGGACTTTATCCCCAAAAGATAATCAACATATATTCCTTTAAAGATAATGAAGCGCACCGCGAAATACTGTTTTTGGGATTGAGTCCACGGCAAATAGTTGTGAAAGAAAAATTTGTTATTTACAATGCTCCAAAGGTTTATAGTGAAGGTTATCGGCAAATATTAAAGGAGTTTTTGACAATTTTTTAGGGTGCAATATAGGCTGATCTTACAAAAGATTTTCCAGTAGCACGGTAGCTTCGGCATTTGTTAATGTTAATGAAGCGCCCGTTGCGATTGTTGGGTATAAGGTACAACTAAATGTAAGCTTAATTTTCAGGCTTTCATTAGTGCCCAATCCTGCCGCTACCGGCGTTACCGATACAACATTTGCAGTGCTGCCGGTTTGCGTTCCTGTGGCGCTTGTATAAAAGTTCCCCTGGCTGTCTGTATAGGATATGGTAATAAATTTAGCATTAATGGCATTATTATCTGTTCCGAAGGTAAATGAACCCGGTTGAATAAAAGCATTAAAAATGGTTGATTTCACATCAGTAGGTAAAACGTGAAACGTCCCAAATTCAACTTCGAATGCTGGATTTTGGGCTTTGGCAGCTGTTATTAACGCGCTAAGACTGCCGGTAATGTCACCTGCATTATTTGAAGTAGCGGAGCCCGATCCGGTAAACCAACCATTAATATCGCTGGTTACCGGCCAGTTTACAGCCTGGCCGTTTAAGGTGCCTTTAAAATAATATTCGCTGGTAGTATTAATGGGATTTGTACTGATTAGTACCGAATCAGCCGGTAAAACATCACCATCCAGTTTACAGCCGCAGATTGCCGTAGTTAAAAACAGGAAAGCAAAAAATTTGCAGTACAAATTTCTCATATACAGTTCTTTTATAATATTTATACGTACATCTAATATATAATAGTTTCACTGTATTTTAAACGGTTAAAACTATTTGGATCAATAATTGTATACCGGCTGTAAAGCATATTACCAGTTATCGCGAATCAAGAGAAAAACAGGCTATCGGCACACAGTATTTTAGTCGTTATTGTTTTTCTGCCCTCCTGTTCCTTGTCTCTTGTATGTTGTGTCTATATTTGCCCTATGACGCGCATAGGCCTTATATCTGATACCCATAGCTTCCTCGACGATGCCGTTTTTAAACATTTTGATAACTGCGATGAAATCTGGCATGCCGGCGATTTTGGTACGCTTGAGCTTGCAGATAAGCTGGCGGCATTTAAACCGCTGAGGGGCGTTTATGGTAATATAGATGGCAAAGATATAAGGACCGTTTATCCCGAACACCTGCGCTTTAATTGCGAAGGTGTAGACGTTTGGATAACCCACATTGGCGGCTACCCCGGCAGGTACAGCCAGCATATTAAAAATGAGATATACAGCAACCCGCCAAAGCTGTTTATTACCGGGCACTCCCATATCCTGAAAGTTATGCACGATAAAAAGATAGGGTGCCTGCACCTTAACCCCGGCGCAGCCGGTAAACAAGGCTGGCATAAGGTGCGTACCCTGATGCGTTTTAATATTGATGGCGATAAGATCCAGGACCTGCAGGTTATTGAGCTGGCCGGACGATAGCGGATAACCCCGAATTTAGGGCGAAAAATGTAAAAACTTTTTAAACTAAAAAAAACTGCAATTTTTATAGATTTTTCTCGATTTTTTTAGTGCTTTTTTGCATGTTCTTCGCACTTTTATGAATATTATTAGTTGCTTTTTCCCAAAAGCTGAATTTTAAAAAGTTGCTTAAAGTAACCCCGCTTTAGCGTTTTCCACTTCAAAAACCGAATCGATAAGCAATGGGGTTTGTTTGCCGGCGGCGACTGCCAACTGGTCGCAACGCTCATTTTCGGGGTGGCCGTTATGGCCGCGCACCCAGGTGAATTTTACCTGGTGCAGTTTGCTTACTTCTAAATAGCGCATCCAAAGATCTTTATTTTTTTTACCTGCAAAACCTTTTTTTACCCAGCCCAGCAGCCATTTTTTTTCGATGGAATCGATAACGTATTTAGAGTCGGAGAAGATGATTACCTGCTGGTTAGGGCTTTTTATAGATTCCAGCCCTTTTATTACAGCCAACAGTTCCATGCGGTTATTGGTGGTTTTGCGAAACCCTTCAGACAGCTCTTTATAATGCTTACCCGAACGCAGGATCACCCCATATCCCCCGGGACCAGGATTGCCGCTTGATGCACCGTCTGTAAAAATCTCAATCATGACGCAAATATAGTAAAGCCTCCCAAAGGGGAGATGATAGTAAATATTTTATCATGCTGATCAAATGCTCTCCTTCAGGGGGCTAATCTACTTTTTTCACCTTCAATCTCAATGAATTACCAATCACCACCACATCAGAAAAAGCCATCGCAAAAGCGCCAACCATTGGGTTTAAAAAGCCGAAGGCGGCAACAGGGATAGCTATAATATTATAAGCAAATGCCCAAAAAAGATTTTGCTTAATGGTAAGCAGCGTATGTTTGCTGATCTGTAAAAACTTAATAACCGAATGCAGATCGGTATTAAGCAGCACCACACTGGCCGATTGGATGGCTACCTGGCTGGCATCGTTCATAGATACACCTACATCAGCTTTGGTGAGGGCGGGGGCATCGTTGATACCATCGCCTATCATAACGGTTTTGCCTTTTTGCTTGTAGATGTCAATAACCTGGAGTTTTTCGTCAGGTAATTTCTCGGCATGTACCTCGGTAATACCAATCTGGCTGGCTAACTTCAGGCAGCGGTTCTTTTTGTCACCGCTTAAAAGTATAGGGGTTATGCCCATCTTTTTAAGTTTGGCAATAAGGGATGCTGTTTCGGGCTTTATTTCATCATCAATTGCTATCTGTGCAAGCAGCTGTTGATTTTTGTAGAGCGAAAGATTGAAGTGATCTTTGGTATTTTGCTTGGCTGTGCCCAAAAAGTAATGATTGCCTTCTACATCTTCGGCACGCATACCTAAACCTTTTTCCTCTTTAGCTATCTTGAGAATCAGCTTTTGCTGAGGTAGTTTTTTTAAACCACCAACCAACGATTTTGCAATAGGATGGTTTGATCGTTCCTCAATTGCAGTAATAATACCCCTTATGAGCTTTATATCGATATCCGGCTCTGTTTTAATCTCATTAATACTGAACTTACCGGTAGTAAGTGTTCCGGTTTTATCAAATACCACATATTTAGTGTGGGCAACGGCTTCAATGGTATCCCCGCCCTTTATGAGTATGCCGCTTTTGGCAGCGCGGCCCAAACCAACCATAACGGCGGTAGGGGTAGCCAAACCCATGGCGCATGGACAGGATATTACAAGCACCGCAATAGCGTTCATAAGAGATTTTTGCATGCCTGCCTCACCAGCAAAATAGGTGAGTATGAAAGTAGCGACGGCTATCAATATTACTGCCGGGACAAATATAGAGGCTACTTTATCCCCCAGCTTTTGTACAGGAGGTTTGGCGGCCTGCGCTTTTTTCATCAGGTCGATGATTTGCGACAGGATGGTATTTGAGCCCACTTTAGTCGCCAGCATATGAAAATTGCCGTTAAGCAGAATGGTACCGCCTATCACCTTGTCGTATTTTTCTTTTTCAACGGGGATACTTTCGCCGGTAAGCATGGCTTCATCAACCGATGCGCTGCCAGAAAGTATTTCGCCATCAACGGGAATCTTATCACCTTGGTTTACCAACAGCGTATCGCCGGGGCGAACTTCCCTGGCGCTTATTACTTCCACACTGCCGTTTATAACCCGGTTTGCATTTACCTGCTGAAATTTAATAAGATCTTTTACTGCCGAAGTAGTCTGGGTTACAGAACGCTTCTCTAATACGTTGCCAAGTAGCACCAGCGTTATTATAGTGGCGCAGGTTTCATAAAACTGGTATTGCGCACCCAGGTTTTGGATAGTACCTACCAGGCTATATATAAAAGCTGAAGTTGACCCGATAAATATCAACACATCCATATTAGGGATACCTCCTTTAACCGAGCTCCATGCACTTTTACCAAAATGCAGGCAGCCTACAATAAAAACAGGCAGGCATAATAACAGCTGTACTAAAGGATGATGTAAAAAATGCCAGGAGAGCAACATGTGGAGTAAAAGCGGCGCTGTAAATATGGCGCAGAAGATAAATTTGTTCTCCACCTTCTCGTAAAACGCAGGTGAATGTTGCCCGATATCATCAATTACTTTGAAACCCAAATTTTCTATCCCTTTTATAACTTCGGGTAGTTTGGTATCGTCGCTGGTAGAGAATTTTACTTCTTCACTCGCAAAATCAACCAATATATTTTGTAACCCTTTTTTTTCGAGGAGTTTATGGATAGACATGGCGCAATTGTTACAATGCATCCCAGTCACATTCAGTTCAATCAGTTGCTCAGCCATGGATACAAATTTAGGTATTAATTAAAATCGTTCTAAATAAAACAGGTAAACTGAATGTAATTTTAAAAAGAGTTTGCAAATAGCCCGGAGATTTCTATTTTTGCACTCTCCAAACGGTAGATGTAGCTCAGTTGGTTAGAGCATCGGTTTGTGGTACCGAGGGTCGTGGGTTCGAGCCCCATCATTTACCCATTTCTAAAAGCCTTTTTACTATAGTAAAAAGGCTTTTTTTATACCCGCAGGGCAGGTTTTCGATAAAAATACAACAGATCAAGCAGGATTTTTATGAAAGCCCCGGCTATCTGACCAGCACAAATCATTCAAGCCATCAGCATCTAACACCAAAAAAATCTCTAACACCTCATTTAAAACAGAGGCATTAGAGATTTTTGGCAATTTTGTGAAATAACTTAATTGCTTTGTATTTACCTTATATTTTCACAAATCCCCATTGCTGATTTTTGCCCCCATAGTAATCATTTTGATCCACCGCACTACCATTTCTGAATGGAACTGCGGGATCAGTCCCTAAAGTAACTTCCAGGGCTTTTCCGCTATTTACGTTGATGATTTTATAGAATCCATCGTAGGTTGGCTGAATTAACCAGTTTTGATTATTTCCGCCTGTACCTGTATAATCCCACATATCCACGGCACCGCCGTTTGAGCCAGACCACCCCCATACCTCCAAACACTTCCCGCTAACATGCATAGGCGTTAAAAGGTAGCTGCCATTTGCCGCAGCTTGCACTTTAAATTGCTGATTTGCCCCGGCTACATACTCCCATTGATCTGCCAACGCCCCATTTGCAGTTCCCCAACCTTGAATCTCTAAAGGCTTAAAACTATACCTATTGATAATCTGGTATACACCGCCAACCTGAAATGCGGGGGATGCGCCAGTTTGTGCTCCTTGTACAAGGGCCGCTAAATCCCGTTGATCCTTTACGGCGTAAGTCGATCTGTTGATGAGCGACCCGGTGTCCCAAAGAAATGGATGTAGGCCGTTTGCCGATGCCTGGTGCACACAAAAATTATACCAATACGCCCTGGAAGCAAGATTGAAGTTTAAAGAGTCTCCCGCAAGATTTCGGTCCATAACTGCAAATTCGCCCATTATTACCGGGATGCCATGGTCAACGAATTTTGTCTTCATCGTTTGGAAATATCCGCTAAGGGTTGATTCCTCGCCCCAGTAAGGATTGTGCGCAACATCGAAGGTGGTGTGATATCCCGAGCCCCAATAAAAAAACCTGTTGCCATATGATTGGTCGGCGTCCAACAAACAGAAGTTCCAGGGCGTATAGTTATGGATTTCCACCATCAAACGATTGGATGCCGGATCTGTGGGCATCGTATTCATCAAAGTGTTGGTTTTTTCAATATCTGTACTGGGGCCCTGGATAACCAAAGTTCTATAGCTGTTGTGCCCACCGGTTGATCTCACGGCATTGATAAAAGTTTGATGATAAGATAGCAGAACGCCCATCCCAGTGGCATCTGTAACGGCTGGTTCGTTAGCACTGGCAAAAATCAGATGTTCGTCAAAACCACGCATTTGTGTTGCAATTTGTTCCCAAAGTGCTTTTTGTTTGGCATTAACGGCGGCCTGCGCGGTGGTTGTGCAATTGAGCTCCAACCATCCGTGGTCCCAATGTATATTTAATATCGCATACATCCCATCGTTAACGCAGTATTGCACAACCTGCTGCACACGGGCAAGCCAGGCCGGGTCTATTTTTGCAGTTGTTGAATCTGGCACATGTGACCAGTCCCAATTACAAGGAATCCTTATGGCGTTAAACCCCCTTTGTTTATAGCTGTCAATGAGTGCCTGGGTAATATTGGGGTTTCCCCACCCGTTTTCGTTATATTGGGCTTCCATTGTGTTGCCAATATTAATACCTAACGTCATATTTGCAGCGATTTGAGTTGCTGTACTGGTCATCCCTGTTTGATCAGGCGCAAGCGGCGAAATGTTGTAATTTGGATAACTGGTGGCGGCCAGCGTTTTAGTGCCCGTTTTAGCAAGCGGTTTAACATCCGGAGAAGCGATTTGTGGCTTCGTGCACCTTGTCAATGCCGGGATTGCAAGAATGCATAAAAAATAACTTAAAGTTTTCTTCATAAAAAAATGGTTAAACTGGCGGCATTTAAATGTGCCTTTATTAATAAATTGGTTAATTGCGTGTGAAAGTGTCGGGCAACGAGGGTATATTTTTATTGCCTTTAAGGTTTATACAGCTATTGGTATAGGCAGTTATGTTGATAACTGCCTTTAGCCAACGGGGTATTAAAAAAAATAATGATAAGGCAGTTGCCGTTCCGCATAAGGCGGAGTTTAACATTAGTTTCATTTTTTGATAGGATAAAACGGGCCTGAACCGGTTTATTTGTTTAAATCTTGTTTTTCGATGCAGAAGGACAATTAATGAAAACAATGCAATTAAAGTCAACATAAATACAGCCGTTGGAATAACAGGTATGTTTTAGTTGGCAATATTTGAATTGGTACCAGGTTTATTAATTGCGTAGTAAAACTACAGAAGAGATAATTTAATGATGGGAGATAAAAGTTAAAAAAGAGGACGCTAAATGTTAATTTGTCAAAAAAAAACGTGGCGTTTGTAAAGGTTTTGTATAAATAGCCATCTTATTTGAAATAAATTGATAAAATGGTATCGGAAATAAGTGTTTATCATTTCAAAAATTGTAACTAAAGGCGTGTGTCGGCTTTTTTTTAACCGGATGATCCGGATAGCATCCTAACGACAACCTGTAACAAGCTTTATTTCACTGTAAGCTCGGGCGCGGCCCGTACCACAGCGTCGACAACTCGTTTGCTTCAGAGGTAGGTTATTTGTTTTTCGCTGATCTAAAGGAATTGCCACTTTTATCTCTTTAATTACGAATTTATCTTACTTTTATGCTATATTAGTGTACCGGCTTGCTAAGCGCCAGGTTCCTGATTTCGAAGATCTCAACTAAATTTTAATGCGTGTAAAACTTTATATTGTTGTTTCAGTGTTGTTTTTTACTTACACGAACAATTTTGCGCAAAACAGCCAATACCAGTTTTCGCGGCTCAATATAAGCAACGGACTCTCTCACAACCAGGTTAATTGCATATTTAAAGATCCCAAAGGCTTCATGTGGTTCGGCACGGCTTCGGGACTTAACCGTTATGACGGTTATACTTTCAAGGTATTCAAGCACGACGCAAATAACAAAAACTCCATTAATGACGATTTTATAATTAATATTTGTGAAGGGCCCGGCAAAAAGTTATGGATAGCAACGCGGGCCGCATATTCTTTTTATGACCCCGAAACAGAGCAGTTTAACAATGATGCGTCGTCAGTGCTCTATGCTTTCAAACTTCCCGGGTATCCGTTCGTTTCCAAAATACTCCACAACGGCAAAGGCGATTACTGGTTTTTGTGTCGCGATTCGGGCCTTTACAGATATAATGAGCTGAAAAGAACTGCCACACATTATTATCATCACCACAGTTCCAAGCCATCATTATATTCAAGTTTGGTTACAGATATTGTGCAGGATGCAACCGGCAATATATGGCTTGCTTATGACGACGGCGTAGTAGAGCTATTTGATGTAAAACGTAATGCAATTACGTACCATACCGATATTTTTAAAAAAGCCGCTAATAATAGGGGCACGGTCTACTCGATAACTATTGACAGTGAAGGCGATCTCTGGGTGTTTAACCCCAATATGGATTCCGGCGTCTATTATTACAGCCGCCGTACCGGACGGTTTCGGTACATCACAAAAGAATCGGCAGAAACGCCGCTTACATCCAACAACATTACTAATATTATTCAGGCCGACGACGGCCTTATATGGATATCCACTGATCATGGCGGAATAAATGTATTGGATAAAAAAAGCGGCAGAATTACTTATTTACTAAATAGGGAAGATGATCCAAAATCATTGGGACAAAACACCGTATCGCTTTACAAAGACAACAAAGGCATTATGTGGGCCAGTACGCTCAGAGAGGGAGTAAGTTATTATCATAAAAATATTATCAGGTTCCCGTTATACAGGCACTTTGCCTCAGATCCCCGGAGTCTTAGTTTTGAAGATGTTAATAAATTTGCTGAGGATAAACACGGTAATTTATGGATTGGCACTAATGGAGGCGGTTTAAGTTATTTTGACCGCAAAACAGGCAGGTTTACCCAGTATAAACACGATCCGGCAAACCCGAATAGCCTCAGCAGTGATATTATTGTCAGCTTATGTATCGACCGTGATCAGCAGCTATGGATAGGTACCTATTTTGGAGGGCTGGACCATTTTGACGGAAAAAAATTTATTCACTACAAACATAATGATAAGGTGCCTACGAGCATTGCTGATGACCGGGTATGGAATATCCTGGAAGATTCATCAAACCGGTTATGGATAGGCACTTTTGCGGCGGGTTTGCAAATATTTGACAGGGACAAAAAAATATTTTCGCCTCCCTTTAAGCAAACCGAAATCAGGTGCCCGTATACAGCCGCTTTATTTGAGGACAAACGGGGAAACATTTGGGCAGGTGGGTATTTTGGCATAGATAAAATATTAAAAAATGGACGTGGCATTATACATTATAATAAAAAGAAAAGCGACCCTAACAGTTTGATCAGTGATGACGTCAATAATATAACGCAGGACAGCCGCGGCCTGATGTGGATAGCGACAAGGGACGGACTAAGCATATTGAACCCCGAAACTAATCGTTTTGTCTCGCTGACGAAAAAGGACGGATTGCCCGACAACCAGGTTTTGAATGTATTGGAAGATAACAGGGGGGCGATGTGGCTAAGTACATCAAACGGGCTGAGCCGGATAACATTGACACCAGGCAACGGCACCTATAAGTTTCAATTTGAACGCTTTGATGAAACAGATGGCCTGCAGGGCAGGGAGTTCACTGTAAATGCAGCTTTAAAAACCAATACAGGGGAATTGGTATTTGGCGGCTCGCACGGCTTCAATATTTTCGATCCACTGAGTATACACCCGAATATCGATGAGCCCAAATTAATTTTCACCGGTTTTCAGTTATTCAACAAAACCATAGCAGCCAATGAAGCAGTTGACGGCCATGTCGTATTATCTAAAGCCATTTCGGCGACACAGGAGATAACGCTGAACCACAGCGAAAATGTGTTTACCATTGAGTTTGCCGCCTTAAATTTCTTTAACCCCAATAAAATAACGCACCAGTATATGATGGAAGGTTTCGATAAAGGGTGGCTTACTGCAAACAATGCTACCCGGAAAGCTACCTACACCAACCTTGATGGAGGCGACTATACTTTTAAGGTAAGGGCTATTGGCCAGGAGGGGAAATGGAAACCCATCTATATAAAAGTAAAAATTAAGGTATTGCCCCCCTTCTGGAAATCTACCTTAGCTAATGTCATTTACGTGTTGCTGATAACCGGGACGCTTCTTTTTATACGCCGGCGCGGAATACAAAAAATAAGAAGACAATTCATAGCAGAGAAAGAAAAATTTATAGCAGAGAAAGAAAAGCAGGAAGCAAAGTTGTTAATTGAACAGGAGCGGCAGGAGGTTAAGCGTATGCAAGATCTTGATCAACTGAAAACTAAATTTTTAACCAATGTAAGCCACGAGTTCCGAACACCGATTTCGCTGATCATGGCACCGGTCGAAAAAATGCTTATCCGCGCTGATCAGGAACAGAAACAACAGCTGGGCATGATAGGAAAAAACGCCAGGCGATTGTTGAACCTGGTAAACCAATTGCTTGATTTTAGGAAGATGGAAGTTCAGGAGTTGAAACTACATAGCAAGCCAGGGGATATTGTGAAGTTCATCAACGAGATATACCTTTCATTTACTGATATCGCTGAACAAAAAGAGATTAATTTTATTTTTGATACCTCGGTTGATTCGCTGTTTACTGATTTTGACCATGATAAGATAGAAAGGATATTGTTTAACCTGTTATCAAATGCCTTTAAATTTACACTGCCTGGCGGCCAGGTAAGCGTTTTGCTCAATGTAGATGGAGAGGCCAGCGATGCCCCGCTTGAAATTAAGGTGATTGATACCGGTATTGGCATTCCGCTTGAAAAACAAGGTAAAATTTTCGAACGTTTTTTTCAACACGATATTCCGGAGTCGATGATTAACCAGGGCAGCGGCATCGGCCTTGCAATTACGCATGAGTTTGTGAAGATGCACGGAGGCGAAATAACTGTTGAAAGTGAGCCCGATCACGGCAGTTGCTTTACCGTTAAACTACCGTTTGTTATCTATAACGGTCGGGAAACGGACTTGCCATCAGACGATGACATTGATTACGATAGCGCAAACGAAATTGCTCATAATGAAGATAAAAGTATTGTCAAAGAGCCTCGATCAAATAAAAAGCCGGTAGTTCTTTTAGTTGAGGATAACGATGATTTTCGTTTTTACCTGAAAGACAATTTAAAGGATGTGTTTTTTTTAATCGAAGCTTCAAACGGAAGGGAAGGCTGGCAAAAGGCCCTATCGCAACATCCTGATATTATTATAAGTGATATCAGCATGCCCGAGATGACAGGAATTGAGTTGTGCAAAAAGCTAAAGAAGGACAAACGTACGTCGCACATTCCCGTTGTGCTGTTAACCGCGTTAACGGGTGACGAAGAACAGATAAAGGGTCTTGAAATTGGCGCCAATGATTACATGACAAAACCATTTAATTTTGAAATATTGCTTTCAAAAATCAAAAATATCTTAACCCTTCGGGACACCTATAAACGCACCTACAAAAAGCAGATGGATGTGCAATTGCAGGAATCTCCTTTAGAAAATGAAGATGAAAAGCTGTTAAAGAATATAGTTGAGTACATAGAACTTAATATCTTAAACGACAACCTTTCAGTAGATGAATTAGGTCGTCAGATGGGCATCAGCCGGGGATCGCTTTATAACAAAGTTTGGATGCTCACCAACAAATCGCCTGGTGAATTTATCCGTTCCATAAGGTTAAAAAAAGCGGCTTATTTGCTCGGAAATAGCCAGATGACCGTTAGCCAGATCTGCTACGAGGTAGGCTTTAATACTCCCAAACATTTTGCGAAAATGTTTAAGGAAGAATATAACATACTACCTTCTGCGTATGTCAATTCCATTCGTCAGAAAAAAAGTAATTCCGAAGCTGAAAGTAAAGAATAATGATCTCTATGCTGTTTTGTTTGCTGTAAATGCGAACGAATGAGCGACAAGTTGCCGTGCAAGAACATACATTCAAAACGGTGTTGCAAATATATGTATGCCTTTTACCGTTCGGTAAGCCCCAAAAAGAAATAGCATTTATACAGTAAGCGGATAGGCTTGGATGCACCAATTATTGTTTATCTCAAATTTACGTGTCATAACAAAGGCGAAGCAGTTGTCAGCGTTTGTTGGCCGATCAGTGACCATTGGTTATTTGCATTTTAAAAACGGTTCGTTTTGCTCCAAATTACAACTTTCGTTCGGTATTTAGGGTAAAATAGGTCAGCTTTAATGCTTAATGAGCTTATTTACAGGTAATTATAAAGTTTGGATTTTTGATCCATACTTTTGGACAAAACTACCCTTTCCCTTTTTTTAGGTTACCATAGCTTCATCCCCGGAATATGAGTCCAAAGTAATGTACTTAAAGACGTTGCTTTTGAACATGTTCCACCAATAACCAATAGGACCAACAGTTAACTTTTTTGAATTAGTAAACATGCGTCTGACTGCACCTGAAGTTTTTTAACTGATTGTTCGGGCAGCCGTTTCATGTGAGGAAACTAACAGTAAAATAGTTTTCAAAGGTTGTTTTTGGGTATTGGGCTATCTAAAAAATGTGATAACAAAATAAATTATGAATGAGAGAAAAACCAATTAATTACTACCAAACACCAATGAACCAATTATCAAACCTTAAAATCCTTTTAAAAGATGGATAAAAATTTACAAAAGAGAGTGAAATACCAGATTTCATTAATTATCGCAGGCATATTTCTTTATATATCTGCCCATGCACAAACCGTAAATATTACGGGTAAAATAACAAGCGCCGACGATGGCCAGCCGATACCAGGCGTAAGTATTAAGATTAAAGGGACGGGCCTGGGCACTATCTCCAGCATTGATGGTAGCTATAATATAGCGGCTGATCCTGGCAAAGTACTGGTTTTTAGCTATTTAGGATTTACATCTCAGGAAATAACGGTAAAACAAGCCGGTCCAATTAATGTTAAGCTAAATTCAACATCCAGCCACTTAAGCGAAGTTGTGGTTATCGGTTATGGTACTGCGAAAAGACCAGATGCTACCGGCTCAATAAGTTCAATAAGGGGAGATGACCTACGCCAAACACAACCAACTACCTTTGACCAGGCTCTGCAGGGAAAAGTTGCAGGAGTTGTGGTTCAACAGGTGTCGGGCCAACCTGGTGGCGGCGTATCTATTCAAATACACGGCGTGTCTTCTATAACTGGCTCAAATTCGCCATTATATGTAATTGATGGTATTATTATTCCGCCGGTTGGCGACCCTGGTAATGGCTCCAATCCATTAAATACTATTAATCCTGCTGAAATAGAATCGATAGATGTATTGAAAGATGCGTCTGCAACTGCTATATACGGTTCGCAGGCAACCAACGGCGTTGTTGTTATTACTACAAAAAGAGGTAAAGCAGGGGTGCCACAGGTAGCTTATGATTTCTATGCCGGTTATCAGGAGTTGCCAAAAGCACTCCCTACAATGAACTTGCAGCAGTTTGCCACTTTCATTAATGCCCGGGCACAAGCGTGGGGCTTCGATACAAGGGACGAATTTGCCAATCCCCAATATTTAGGTACCGGTACCGACTGGCAAAAAGAATTATTCCGAAAAGCTCCGATGAACAGTAATTCAGTTAGAGTAAGCGGCGGCGATGATAGGACCCAATATTCACTTTCAGGCGCTTATTTTAACCAGCAAGGAATAGCTATTGGATCTGCATTTAAAAGATCATCAGTACGGCTGAACCTTGACAATAAAACCACTAAATGGCTAAAAATAGGAACCAGCCTTCAATTAGCTCACGTTTATGAAAATCAAAACTCTACTGCCTCTGGTGTAATTGGTAATGCGCTATACCTTACACCCGACCGTCCGGTAAAAAACTCCGATGGCTCCTGGGGTGGGGTAACCAACACATCCGGTTATGTGACTCCAGTTCCCAACCCTGTGGCGTTAGCCCAACTTAACAAAAACGTTAGAAAGAGAAATCAAGTGTTTGGCAACGCGTATGTCGAAATACAGTTTACTAAAGATTTATCATTACGAAATGAAGTATCCGGTAATTTCGATTTTAGTACCCAGGATTATTTTTATCCAACTTTTGCTTTTGGCAAATATGTTAAAGGTACTAACGATGGTGGCTCAAACACATACCAAAACTTTTATACGGTATTACGCAATTACCTAACTTATAGCCATTATTTCAGTAAATTTAATTTCAAAGTTTTAGCAGGGCACGAAGGGCAGTCAAGCGCTTTCGAAAATGTTGGCGGCACACGGAATAATTTCCCTTCAAACAATGTGCAGACCCTCAATGCCGGCGATGCTATCTCGGCCAAAAACTCAGGCGATAATGGTCTCGGCAATTCATCGGAAGCCTATTTCGGTCGTGTTGATTTAAACTTTTATGATAAATATCTGATCACCGGTAATATACGTGGCGATGGTTCTTCAAATTTTCCAACCAACAATCAGTGGGCTACCACCTATTCAGGGGCATTTGCCTGGAAAATTAATCATGAGTCATTTTTGAAAGGTGTAAATGCTATAAATGAATTGACATTGAGACTTGGTTACGGACTTACCAACAATCAAAACATACCAGGCAATACTTTTGCAACCCAACTTAATACGGTGGTTAATGGCTTATCGGGTATAGCACAGTTTCAAGGTAATTTGGCAAATCCTTACGTAACATGGGAAAAAACAAAGGATTTCAATGCCAGCCTTGACGGAACGTTTTTTAACGGGCGCTTAGGTTTTTCATTTGGTGTTTATGACCGCGTAACAAACGGACTATTGTTAAAGGTTCCGCTTCCTTTATACAGCGCTGCTGTCTCGGGCGAGGGATCCATGCAAGCGCCTTATGCCAATGTGGGTTCTATGAGCAATAAAGGGCTTGATCTCAGAATCAGTACTACCAATATTAGTTCTAAAGCTTTTACATGGAAAACTGATTTTACCGTATCGCGTAATATTAATAAAGTGCTCAGTTTAGGTGCGGGCGGAGCTGATGCTAACCTAAGCCAGACATCCTATGTAGGTAACTCACAAATCGTAGTCGAAAAAACGATGGTAGGTCAGCCCATTGGCGAATTTTATGGCTATGTATTCGATGGCATATTTTCAAAGGCAAGTGATTTTCAAACACATGCCTTGCCTGTTGACCAAAGCGGTAAACTTTACCCAATTTCGCAATCAGGTGGAGGTATTTGGTACGGCGACCGTATGTTCAAGGATTTGAATGGCGATGGTGTTATCGACTCAAAAGACCAAACCTTTTTGGGTTCCCCGATCCCCAAATTTCAGGGTGGGATTAACAATACAGTTACCTTCAAAAATTTCGACCTGAATATTTTCTTCACTGGCAACTATGGCAACAAAGTATTTAATCAATTGGCTGTAACACAAACCAATTCGCAAAACAATACTAACTATTTTGCATCGGTATTAAATTACGCGAAATTGGCTTTAATAGATCCCGCCGGCTCTGCATCTGATGTTAACAATGTATACGTTACCAACCCGAATACCACTATTGTAGGTTTGAGACAGGATAATACCAACGATAATAATCGTTCTTCCTCTTTGTTTTTCGAAAATGGTTCATTCCTGAAGTGCAAAAACATCACATTAGGTTATAAGTTGCCACAAAATATTTTATCAAAAATACACGTGAATACATTTAGGATATACGGTACTGTGACCAATGTGTTTACAATTACAAAATACTCGGGCATGGATCCTGAAATTGGCTCATGGAATCCACTTCAGGCTGGGTGGGACAATGGTTATTATCCTCAGCCACGCGTATTTACTATTGGTGCAAACATAACCTTTAACTAATAGATCAATCACCATTTAAATAAGGTATTATGAAATCAATTAATAAAATTATATTTATTTTGCTATTTGCGGCAGCAATTGCCGGATGCAAAAAGGTTTTTTTGGACCGTCCATCTACCTCGCAGATAAGTTCTAATAATTTTTACAAAACCACTTCCGATTTGCGGCTGGCTACAGCAAGCCTATATGGCGGTTCGTTGTGGTCGCAATGGCATAATGGGGCTTTGCTACAACTTGGTGACATATTGAGCGGAACTGCTAATCGCCAATGGATTGGCGACTGGAGTCAGCTTTATACACGTACAATTACAGCGAATAACGGCGTAGTGGCAAGCGGTTGGGCGGGCCTGTATAATGTTATAGGACAATGTAATGGAGTTATTAATGCCATACAGCAACAAGCCTCTGCTTCTATCCCGGCAGCAGACAAAAATGCCGCCATTGCCGAAGCAAAGTTTATTCGTGCCGTAGCTTATTATCATTTGGCTATTTATTGGGGTGCAGTGCCGATTATTGAAGATAACAGTAAACTGATAAAAGATCCGCTTCTTAACCGCAACATTGTTTCGGATGTCTATAAATTGATCACCATTGACCTTACTTATGCAGCGCAAAATCTTCCAATCAAAGGTGAAACAGGTAGGGTAAGCAAATGGTCGGCGCAAGGAATGCTGGGCAAAGTATATTTAACAATGGCAGGTTTGGGCAAAAGTGGCACGCGCGACCAGGCATTGTTGGATAGCGCCAAAAAATATGCAGGCAATGTGTGTAAAAATAGCGGGTTAACGCTTCTTGGGCAGGATGATGCGCAGCATCTCGGTTATTATAATCTTTTCAGATCGCAATACAATGATAACCCTGAATCATTATTTGCCCTTCAATGGGCGCCAGGTGTGACTTGGGGAAATGGCAACCGTAATTTAAACTATTCGCCAAGCAACGATATAAATCCTCAAAAGTCAAGCGCATGGTCTGCATTATATCCAAGCTACGACTTATATAAGATGTACACAACCGAGGATTCAGTAAGGCGCAAAGCCACTATTATGCTGACCGGCGATAAATATCCCGAATTAAATGCAGCCGGTGGTGGCTATAAGGCAGACCAGGTTTGTATGAAAAAACACATTATTGGCAACGAAAAAGATAACAATGCGCCAACAATGGACCCTGAGTCATCCCCTGAACACAATGCAATCCTTAGGTTGGCCGATGTGTATTTGGTATATGCCGAAGCTATTTTGGGTAACAATGCTACTACAAGCGATGGTGACGCCATAACTTATTTTAATAAAGTGCGCACAAGGGCCGGCGTGGCCAATGTGCTTTTTTTGGACGCTGCCACAATACTGAAGGAAAGAAGAATTGAATTTGCTTTTGAAGGACAATATTGGATGGACCTGGTACGGTGGTCTTATTACCAACCGCAACAAGCTGTTAATTGGATCAATAAACAAGATCGGTCCATATTTAGTTATGATGCTACTACCCATATAGCTAAAAGGGATACGACTGCCCCTGCACCTACTCTTCCGGCAACTATCAGTTCATTTACGATACAAGTTCCGGGATCAGAGTTAACAATGAACCCTAAATTGGCAGCCCCACCAGTACCTTATTATTAATTAACATTTAAAAATAAAATATATGAAAAAGATTTTAAATGCGCGCTTTTGTTTATTGCCGCTTTTATTAATGATAGTAGCTTTACTGCCTGCTTGTAAGAAGATCAACGACAGCAGCAATGCTGGTGCTCCCAGTATTACAAGCGTAAGATTATATCATCCGTCACCTAAGGATACTCTTATAGGTACTGGTAATCTTAATACTGATACTTCCTTTACCGGACACTCAGGAAAATATGTGGTTATAATTGGGCATAATTTGCAAAATGCAACTCAAATCGCATTTAATGGGGTTCCTACCAGTTTTAACACTGCTTTATTTGCGCCGAACAGCGCAGTGGTGAGTATACCTTACATTAAGTTTTCAACAATTGACACCACTAAACTCTATACTATACAGTATACTACACCGGCAGGTTCAACAACGTTTGCCTTTAAATTAGGCCCTCCGGCGCCTACTATTAGCGGTATATCCGATGTATTTGCCGCCCCCGGCGATTCGGTTTATCTCTATGGTTCAAATTTGACATTGGTTCAACAGTTTACATATGGAGGAACCAAAATTCCAAAATTTAAATCGGATACCAATGGCACCTCTCTTGGTTTTCTGATGCCGGCAACAACATCCGACAAGTTTATCATAGTAACTACTAAATCTGGTACTGCCCGGGATACCATAAATGCGAAGCCGATCATTTACGGCATTTCCAACTGTAATGCCAACGCTGGTGATTCGGTTTATGTTTATGGTGCTTACCTCAAGACTATCCAGTCAATTTCTTTTGGTGGTGCTACTATTACAAATTTCACAGAAGGCCCACGTGGCGCTTATGTTAAGTTTTCGGCTCCAAATCGGAATAGCTACTCGAGTGGACCAGTAACCATTGTTACCAGTTATGGAACGATTTCTACTCCTTATAAAGTGAATACTCAAAATGGCGTTACTGATGGTCTTTTAGCAGATTTTTGGTGGGGTGATTATTTTGGTTATTCCTGGTGGGGAGATATTAATTTAACTTATGCCAATCCCGATTTTAATGGTTCGATGGGAACAAATGATGGTCAGTTTGTGTATTTTAATACTCCTGTTTTAGCTGGCGGTGCAAGTAAGTACGCTCCATTGGGTAATTCTAATCCAACTGCTCATCATCCTGCTAATTACTGGATGCCTGTGGCAAATCTTACAGATCCTCCTTCAAGCTGGGCCCTTCAATTTGAAATAAGTGTGGCCCACCCATGGAATGGAGGTACGCTTTATATTAGAACTGACTTTGCAAGTGACACTTATGTTGCCCGTTATGAGCCATGGAAAATCCCTGGTTCAAATGTTACCAAAGCTTTTAAAACGAAAGGTTGGCAAACCGTAACTATTCCTTTATCTGAGTTCAGATCAAAAGTTAACGAATTAGGGGATGGTGTATCAATTACTCAAATAAGCCAATTATTAGGGGCTACTGGTGCGAATAGTTATAATATGACTCTTAAAAATTTCGATACTTCGCCAACTGCAACTGGTTTTTATGCCGCTATTGACAATATTAGGTGTGTGAAAATCAAATAGCCTACAGCCCCATGGCAGCATATCGTTGTGGGGCTTTTTAACCAATTAAAATTAACGACAAAATGAAAATTAAGTATTGTTTTACAGTATTGATATCGCTTATTACAGTTATATCTTTATTCTCCTGTAAAAAAACGAAGAACCCGGACCCGCAACTAACAGTAAGTGTACCCACCGTAACTTTTACGGGTGAAGGAGGGACCCAGGACCTATCCGTTTCAGCTAATGCCGATTGGAGCATCAGCAATCCTGCTTATTCGTGGTTGCAATTAAATACAACAACAGGCAAAAGCGGCAGCACTGTTATTCATTTAACAACATTATCGCAAAATGGCACAGGGTCAAGCCGCTCTGGTATTTTATTCATAAGTTCTTCCAACGGCCAGGCAAGAAGGGTAACGGTTTCCCAGGCCCCTACTTTATACCCAGGTTATAATACATCGCCCATAGCGCCAGACATGACCGGAATGACCAGTACTGCTGTGCAGCTGGCGGCAAAAATGCGCACGGGAATGGGAATAAATTTTGGCAATACCATGGAGTCGCCAAACGAAGGTGATTGGCAGAATAGTAAAATGACCGAATCGTATGTGAAGTTTTTAAAACAATCAGGTTTCACTGCTGTACGGCTTCCCTGTAACTGGGTTTGGACCCATTTAAGCGATCGGAGCAAGGCAAAAATTGATCCTGCATGGCTTGCGCGGGTGAAAGAAGTGGTTGGATGGTGTGTGGCCAATGATATGTATGTGATACTGAATTCTCACGATAGTCCCAATGTCAATGCAATTAAGCAAGATTCTGTTAATGCGATGCAAAAGGCGATTTGGGAGCAGATTGCTACAACCATGCGCGATTTTGATGAGCACCTTATTTTTGCCGGATTGAATGAACCTGCGGCTGACAATGCCGGGCAGATGACCATACTTAATGGTTACCACCAGACATTTATTAACGCAGTTCGCTCTACCGGAGGCAGGAACAGTTACCGTGTGCTGGTGGTGCAGGGGCCGACCACTGACCCTAATAAAACTGCTACTTTGATGAATGCGCTTCCAACAGACAACATTCCTAACAAGTTGATGGTAGAGGTGCATGACTACACGCCTTCTGTATTTACGATACTAACGGATGGAGATGTAAGTTGGGGCAAAATGGTTTATTACTGGGGGGCCGGGAATCATTCTACTATTGAGCCGGACCGTAACGCCAACTTTGGAGAAGAGGATGCGATCACTGCTGAATTCCAACCGTTGAAAGCGAGGTTTGTTGATAAAGGTATCCCTGTGATTCTGGGTGAATATGCAGTGTGGAGGAGGACTGCCGCCACCAACAGCAAGTATCTTCCTAAGGATCTGGATATGCACAACAAGTCTGTGGATTACTGGACAACTTTTTCGACCAAAACGGCCAAAGCGAATGGTATTCTGCCATTCTATTGGGAGATAGGTTTTATGTTGGACAGAAAAAATAATGTGGTAAAGGACCAGCGCATGTACGATGCCCTTAAATTAGGATATAAGTAAAAATTAATGTTGAATCAAAGCTTTTACTGGAATAGCGGTACTGTGAAGAGATTAGACATTACTGTTTTCTGTTAAGCTAAACTTTAAAAAGTTCTGTGATCCTTATGGATCACAGAACTTTTACTTCAATCGATTTGGCTAAGGAATACTTCAAGGCGGGCAACGTATTTAGTGCGGTACAATTGCCTGCAGGCCAGGCGCCGCTGAAAAGAGGGGCGGGGCTTTAAAAATACGCTGCGTTTTGCGATAAAAAGGTCAGAAGCGTTGAAAATTAAATAAGAGAGAGGTTTAGTTGAATATAAGTGGATGCCTGGGGCCTTTACCGAGAGGCCCCGGCATTTTTTTAACAATAACAATTCTGTTTTCAACATGACGGAAATCAACAGTGATCTATTTGAACGCATGACGATTGCCGCGGCAAATGACACATGGTTAAAAAAAGAGAACATGGAAAATCAAATGATTTCAAAAGCGCCGGAATTAGATGAAAGTGAAATTAAAGCTTTGATAGAGGATTTTGATACGATTGGGATGTTGCTTAAGGAGCACCTTACTTTCGTCAGTATCCCGATCTTAACGCCGGAATCGAAAAAAATGTGTAACGAGGGCTTGGTTCTGATTAAGAAGTTCACTCAAAAATGTTTAAAACATTATGGGTTTTAGAACATTATGGGATGCGTTACCTTCCAAAATAAGATTTCAACTACATGCTATGTGGATATGGGCAGGCCCACGCAGTTAAACAATGGCTCGCCTGTGGCAAAACAACAAATTGAAATAAAACCTAATTCTGCGTACTCCCGCGAATTTGATATCCGCGGCAAATGATACCTGGTTAAAAAAGAGACATGAAAAATCAAATGATTTCAAAAGCGTCGGAATTAGATGAAAGTGAAATTAAAGCTTTGATAGAGAATTTTGAGACGATTGGGATGTTGCTGAAGGAGCACCCTGCTTTTTTCAGGAACCCTCTCATATCGCCTGAATCGAAAAAAACATTTAACGAGGGCCTGGTACTTATTAAGAACTTCACTCAAAAATGTTTAGAACATTATGGGATGAGGTACCTTCCAAAATAAGGTTTCAACTATACGCTATGTGGATATGGGCGGGCCCACGCAGAGTTGAAAATTTTAAACAGAAAATGGCCCGCCTGGCCGGCCTTAAAGCAGGGCCGGTTTAAACTTACAACCGCAGATAAATAGCATCGACAAAAAGAGAAGAAATAATATTTTATGAAATATACCCTTGCCTGTTTTATGGCATTTTTGGTGGCCGGCGGCGTTTCGGCACAAAGTAAAAGCGAGGTTGCGCTTAAAGCGAAGATCAACAGCATCGTCGGCAAAATGACGCTGGAAGAAAAAATAGACATGCTTCACGGCAACGCGCTATTTTCTTCCGCAGGCGTAAGCCGTTTAGGTATCCCGGAGCTAACCTGCGATGATGGCCCTTTAGGTGTACGTGAAGAAATAAAGCGTTTTGATTGGGCATCGGCTAACTGGACAACCGATTCGGCCACGTTTTTACCAAATGGCTCGGCCATAGCGGCTACCTGGAATCCCCTGATGGCCAACCGGTATGGCGTAGTTATAGGCGAGGAAGCCAATGCCCGTAAAAAGCATATAATGCTTGCACCGGCATTTAATATTTGCAGGATGCCACTTTGCGGCCGTACCTATGAATATTATTCGGAAGATCCTTATTTAAACAGCCTGCTGGCCGTCGGGGCTGTAAAAGGAATTCAAAGCCGGCATGTAGCGGCCTGTATAAAACATTTTGCCGCCAATAACCAGGAGCTTAACCGTGATAGCGTAAACACCATAGTTGATGAAAGAGCATTACGCGAAATTTATTTCCCGGCATTTAAAGCAGCCATACAGCAAGGGAATGCTTACACCATTATGTCAGCCTACAATAAACTGAACGGTTATTGGTGTTCCGAGAATGACTATTTATTGAATAAAGTGCTGAAAAACGAATGGGGCTTTAAAGGGGCTGTGGTTTCAGACTGGGGCGGTGTGCACCATACCGTTGCAGCGGCCAACAACGGGCTGGACATTGAAATGGGATCAAGCGGACCGTATAACCAATGGTATTTTGCCCAGCCCTTACTTAAAGCTGTTAAGGAAGGCCAGGTTCCGGTAAAAACAATTGACGATAAGGTGCGCAGGATTTTGTGGGTAATATACCATACCTCCATGAGCACCAATCATCCTGCAGGATCTATCGCTACACCGGCGCATGCCAAAGCCGCCTATGATATCGCCTCAGAATCCATCGTTTTGCTAAAAAACGACAACCATTTGTTGCCTTTAAAAGCAGGTAACATTAAAAGCATCGCCGTCATTGGCGATAATGCCATCCGCACATTTGCTTTGGGCGGGTATGGGGCCGGTGTAAAAGCGCAACACGAGATAACAGCATTAGACGGTATAAAATCAAGGTTCGGTAAAACGGCCAGTATCAGCTTTGCCCAGGGCTATAAAGCAAACTACCTGGCAAGTAATAGTGATGAACAAAATCGCGGCTATGACCAGCCCGATCAGAAACTGATTGACGAGGCGGTAGCGCTTGCGAAAGCCAGCGATGTCGCCATTTTATGTATCGGTTCCAATCGTGAATATGAAAGCGAAGCCCATGACCGTAAAAGCCTGGAACTGCCTTTTGGTGAACAGGCATTGGTTACCGCGG